>NZ_CP003915.1:948103-1264137 GCF_000521505.1 Advenella mimigardefordensis DPN7 | reverse complement strand
ACGCCAGCGCGGGCGACTGGAGATCGCCAAATTGAGCAAAGTCACGCATGCGTGTGCCATCCTTGTGCCCGGCGTCCATGATCACGTGTTGCGGCACGCCCAGTCGCTGCGCGAAATCCACGTTGCGTTTCAACATGCCAGTCATCATCAGCGGTGGGCTGGGCTCATGCATGGAATGAAGATCAAGCAGCCAGTCTGCAGCCTCAACCCATTTTCTCAGTTCAAGTGCCCGCCGACGTTCCTGCGTCACTGGCTGATCCAGTTTGTCGCTACTCCAGACACGGTTCATGTCTTCATCAACAAAACGTGCAGCGTCGTGCGCAGTTATGTCCAGCGTATCAAACGCAGCCAGATTACAAAACGCCAGCACCAGTCTGCCTTGCCTGGGTTTGACGTCAGCGGCCAGCAATTCTTTCAACGCCCAGGCGCCACAAATTTCATTACCATGAATCAATGCGGTGATCAGTAATGTCGGACCCGCGTTACCCGAATCAAACATCCATACGCCCGGCGTATCGGTGTTGCCCAGTCGCTCCGCAGACAAATCGGGTACTGTTATTTCGAACCGTGTACTCATGGTCGCTCCGTTGCGATGTGGGCCGTTTCAGCGAGTTTTTTGAATTTATTATGCTCCGCCTGGAAGAACGCAGCCAGATCAGGTTGCGTGCGCATGATATTACTGCCGGTCTTCTGGTATTGCGCCTGAAATTCCGGATCCGCCAACACTTGCTGCAGGCCGGCTTGTAATTTTTTGGTCACATCTTCGGGCATGCCTTTGGGGCCGAACAGGCCAAACCAGACGCTGATATCCATAGCCTTGAGTGCCGGGTTTTCAGCCAGCGCCGGAATATCCGCGGCAAATGAAGAACGTTTTGCACTGGTCACACCAATAGCAGTAATCTGCCCTGATTGTATCTGCGGTAACGCCGAAGACAGAGCAAATACACCCAGAGGAAGACGCCCGCTGGTCAGATCGGTTACCAGCGGCGCAACGCCACGATACGGCACATGCAAAAATCTGGCCCCGGTTTCAGCATTAACCATTTCACCCGCCATATGCAAGGAGGTACCCACCCCGGATGAACCATAGCTGTAGCTGTCCGATTTTCCTGAGGTTGCCACTTTTACCAGATCATCAGTATTTTTTATATTACCCGCTTTGGAAGCAGCCAATACCAATGGCTGATCACCAATCAGGCCGATAGCCTGCAAATCGGTAATGCCGTTATATTTAACCGCCGGATTTACCAGACTGGCAATGACCACTTCGTTAAGTGAACCCACTAGCAGCGTATAGCCATCCGGCCGGGCGCGAATTACTTTCTGTGCGCCGATGGTGCCGCCGGCGCCTCCCAGATTTTCAACTACCACATTGGCGCCTATTTTCTTTGCCAGGCTTTCAGCCACTATCCTGCCATTAAGATCAACGCTGCCGCCCGCAGGATATCCCACCACAATCGTGATGGGGCGATCAGGATATGTCGAGGCGGCGAGCGCCGTCCCACCACTGACCACCAACACAGCAACAGCACACAGGGCACAGAAAGTTGTTCGCGTCACTTTGTTACTTAACTTTTTCATGACAATGTCTCCGTTGGAACAGGTATTGCGTCTATACTAAATGGTGAAAATCCACATAATTGTGCTTTTATTGCACAACGTCGTGCAAAATAAAACCGACAAGGCAGCTTGTCCGTGACACACCATTCTGGCGGTCAGGCGCGCTTCGCTCCCTATTTTGACGGTAGCTATCACATGGCAGAAACCAAGCTTCTGAAAGATCTGATCGCCTTATCCAGAACATGCAGTTTTACTAAGGCTGCAGAGCTTCGCAATGTGACTCACCCTGCTTTCAGCCGGCGCATCCGGGATCTGGAACACTGGGCCGGCGCAACGCTGGTCGACCGCAGCAAGATCCCCGTGAGGCTCACTCAGGAAGGACGCGAACTGCTGGTGACCGCCGAATATATTGTTGCCAGGCTGAATACGGTCAGCAAGAAAATAAAATCGCCCGGACACGATACGAACCACATATTACGTGTTGCGACCGGGCGCTATCTGGCTAGCACGCTGGTAGCAGACTGGGCATGCAAAATGACAGATGCAATTGGCCGGGAGCTGTCTGCGCCGGTGTCGGTGCAAATCAGAACCGGCTCAACACCGGACATGGTCGCCCTGCTGCAACGCGAAGAAGTTGATTTTCTATGCTGCTACGAGCATCCCAATTTATCGGTTCCGGTTGCGACGGCCGGTTTCCAGTACCTGCAATTGGGCGCAGACCGATTTGTGCCGGTGTGCAGTGCCGCCGAATACAGTTTAGCGGCCTATGATCTGCTTGATGAATTTACGCCTATTCCGCATGTAACCTATCTGAATACCCTGTCACTACACCATATTCTGAGCGACCATCTGCGGGCAAGCAGTTATGCGCTGTCACCGGTCGCCTATTGTGATTCAGTGGAAGTGGCCTGGGCGCTGATCAAAAAGGGTCGTGGCATCGGCTGGCTACCCTGGTCCGTAGTTGCACAGGATTGCAAGGCAGGCACATTACGCGTTCTGGGCGGCAGGCAAAACGAAGTACCGTTCGAAGTAAGACTGTATCGCTCCAAGGAGCCCCTGTCGGTTGCTGCGGAGATGATTTGGGAACGCACCACGCGCTGATACAGGAGAATATGCCTGGGTACTGACGCTGCATTTTGCTTCATCAAAGGCGAGCAACTGGCAGCCAGTGTTCCGTTGCACATGCAGGCAGCATGTGTTCCGCAAAGCAACAGTCGGCACTGACCCGAACCCGCCTTCCCCGAAAGCAACACACGCATCGCTACCGTTACTGCCTGCTCCCCTCTGTCGCACCATACGCAGTGATTTCGGGCATCTGCCGAATTCTGGATTTGAGCATTTTTCCTGTCGCGCCCAGCGGAATAGCGTCCACGAAAATCACGTCATCCGGTATCTGCCATTTGGCCATTTTGCCTTCATAAAACTGCAGTAGCTCCTCTTTATCCAGCGTCATATTCTCGCGCTTAACAACCACCACAACCGGACGTTCTTCCCACTTTGGATGACTCACACCGATGCAGGCAGCCAGTTGTACCGCCGGATGAGCCATGGCGATGTTTTCGATGTCGATCGAGCTGATCCATTCGCCACCGGATTTAATCACATCCTTGCTGCGATCTGTGATCTGCAAATAGCCATCGGCGTCAATCGTTGCGACATCTCCGGTGGGAAACCAGCCATCTACCAGCGCGGCATTTCCCTGACCGGGAAAATAGTCGCGCACGACCCACGGTCCCTTTACATACAAATCACCGAATGTTTTTCCGTCCCAGGGCAATTCGTTTCCAGCGTCGCCAACAATTTTGAAATCAATTCCATACAGCGCCCGCCCCTGCTTGCGACGCAGTTGCGTTTGTTCTTCTGCCGGCAGCATGAGCGATTTGTTTTTCAGCGTGCAGAGCGTCCCCAAAGGACTGGTCTCTGTCATTCCCCAGGCATGGATTACCTCAACATTGTATTGCTCGCGAAACGCCTGGATCATGGACGGAGGGCAGGCCGAACCGCCAATCACAGTGCGTTTCAGAGTGGAAAATGATTGGCCTTCACTTTTGACATGATCAAGCAGCATCTGCCATACAGTGGGCACACCGGCAGCAAACGTCACTCCCTCCTGCTCTATTAACTCATAAACCGATTTTCCATCCAGCTGAGGGCCGGGAAAAACCAGCGATGCGCCAGTGAGCGCGGCGGCATATGGTATTCCCCAGGCATTAACGTGAAACATGGGTACCACAGGCAGAATCACATCACGTGCCGATATGCTCATGGAATCGGGCAGCGCTGCTCCGTAGGCATGCAGCAGCGTGGAACGATGGCTGTACATGACTGCTTTAGGGTTACCTGTGGTGCCGCTGGTGTAGCACATGCTGGAAGCGGCATTCTCATCAAACTGCGGCCAGTCATAATCATCCGATTGCGGTTCTATCCACTGCTCATAACTGATCAGCCCCGGAATGCCATTATCAACAGGCAACGCGTCACGGTCGCATAGTGCGACATATTGCCTGATCGTTGGACATTTGCTGTGCACCGCCTGTACCAAAGGCAGAAAACTGATATCGAAGCACAGCACTTGATCATCGGCATGATTGGCAATCCATACGATCTGATCGGGGTGTAACCGGGGGTTGATGGTGTGCAGAACCCTGCCCGAGCCGCTTACGCCAAAATACAATTCCAGATGCCGATAGCCATTCCATGCCAGCGTGGCCACGCGCGAGGAAAGAGGCAGCGTCATGCCATCCAGTGTACGGGCCACCTGCCGTGAACGACGTGCAACATCATGCCATTGATAGCGATGTACATCACCCTCAACGCGTCGCGAAACGATTTGGGCATCGCCATGATGGCGTTCGGCATGCACAATCAGCGACGATATCAGCAGTGAATGCGGCTGCATCAGGCCCATCTGTATTTCATTTGTCATAAGCTGTCTCTCTTGTTGTTTCTCTTGTTGTTTCTCTTTCGGATTGATTCTGTCCACCCCGGGTAAGAAAGTACTTATGCAACGAGCTGAGCAGGTTTAACAGGTACGCCTTCTGCACTGCAAGTGTGTCTTTCTTACGCGATCATTGTCCCACAATTATTCAATTATTCAATTGCTGATTCAACGGATAGCAGACCCGGATGAATGTGCTTGCGCCGCAACAAAACCACAGCAACAGACTTGGGTAGCGAACGATGGCAGCCACCTTCCTGTGAGGTCAACCAATCCGGCTGCGACCAGGGTTACCGTGCGTTTCAGACTAACGATCATGCTGCGGCGTGCCTGCTTCCTTTTCCAGCAACTGGCGCTTGCGCGCCACACCCCAGCGATAGCCCGATAAATCGCCATCGCGCCTGACTACGCGATGACAGGGGATGGCAACGGCAATGCGGTTGGCGCCACAAGCCTGCGCCACAGCACGCACGGCAGTAGGCGCCCCGATCCGCTCGGCAATCTCACCGTAACTGACTGTCGTGCCGGGTGGAATGTCACGCAATGCCTGCCACACTCGCTCCTGGAATGCCGTACCGCGAACATCCAGCGGCAGGTTCAGGCCTATCGATGGCGCCTCGACAAAGCCGATCACTTGCGCAACCACACGTTCAAATGCAGCATCACCGCCAACGAATCGGGCCCTGGCAAACTGATCCTGCAGGTTGCGCAATAGCGTATCGGGATCGTCGCCCAGCATGATGGAGCAGATACCACGCTGGCTTTGCGCCACCAGAATTGCCCCCAGCGAACATTGGGCGATAGCAAACCGGATAACTGCACCCTGCCCGCCAGCCCGATAGTCCCGGGCGCTCATACCCAGCAACTGCTCCGAGGCTTCGTAAAAGCGGCTGTTGGAGTTGAAGCCTGCGGTATAGATGGCATCTGTGATTGAAGTGGCGGACCCACCCAGTTCATCGCGTAATTTTCTGGCGCGCCAGGCAGACGCGTAGGCTTTCGGTGTAACACCCGTTTCAGCCTTGAAGACGCGATGAAAATGAAACGGGCTCATATTGGCCTGGGCTGCCAGCTCATCCAGGCTGGGCGGCGTTGGCGCCGCTTCTATCTGGCGACAGGCCCGCGCCACCAGCTCTGCACGTTCATCTGCTGCCAGGGTTCGATCCGCGTGCGCGCGGCGGCTGGCACGATAGCCGGCCGCTTCTGCATCTTGCGCCGTATCAAAAAACACCACATTTTTTCTGTTGGGCAGGCGAGCCGAGGAACTGGGCCGACAGTACACCCCCGTGGTTTTTACCGCATAGACAAAATGCCCATCCGCCAGTCGATTGCGACTTTGTACAGCCTGCCAGCGCGCCTCATTGGAAGAAAACTGAACAGGTGCTTGCGTTGATGACATGATTGATCTCCTGGAACCCGGACTGTCGCGGTCAGAATAAAGCCCAATTCAATCGCAAGCAATCTTTTTCTTGCGATTGAATTATCACATAACGCATTGAGCAGACAGCAATCACGCGTGGCGATAATCGTCTGTCGCCGTGCACGTCTCTTCATTATTGCTTTTGCAATTGCGTTTCTCTGCTTCTGTCGCAGGTTACGTCATGCATGTCGCGCAACCCATCGGCGCCAGCCTTCATTTGTCGCATTTTGCTTAAATTCAGCCAGTATTCAGGTGCCGTTTTGCAGCCACCGAACCCGGATGTACGGCTGTTTCCATCAACAGCAAACACACAGGTTTTTCTTTGAGAGAAGTCCCCTGACAGCACCATGTCTGATCGTTGTCTTGATGCTGCCACCATTCGTGTTGGCACGGAGATTGCTTAACAGGGGCTAGTACCGGCCAATACGAGCCGACGCAGGTGCGGCTGGCTGGCAACACTAAATTTACGGAGACATACATGGACAAACACTTTTCCCGCTTCATACTGAAAGCACTGGCTGCGGCTACGCTGCTGAATTGCGCCGGCATGGCAGCCGCTGCCGAAGCTGACTATGCGCCGGTCACAGATGCCCGTCTGAAGAACGCGGCTACTGACGACGGCTGGCTGATGTACCGCCGTGACTACACCAGCCGTGGCTATGCGCCGTTCAAGACCATCGATACCTCAAACGTCGCCAACCTCAAACCGGCCTGGGACTGGAAAAGTGATTTCGACATGGGCCACGAAGCCCCGCCGATCGTTAACGGCGACTATATGTTCGTGACCACACCGAAGAATAATCTGATCGCCTTCCAGGCCAGCACCGGCAAGCAACTGTGGAAATACGAGCACGATCTGTCCGAGGTCGGCCTGAAAACCATCTGCTGCGACGTCGTCAACCGTGGCGTCGCCCTGTATGGTGATAAAGTCTATATGGCCACGCTGGATAACCACGTGGTTGCGCTGGACGCCAAGACCGGTAAGGTCATCTGGAATGAATCACTCAACGCAGCTGACGTTGGCTATGCCATGACCCTGGCGCCGCTGGTCGTTAAAGGCAAGGTAATCGTTGGTGTGTCTGGTGGCGAATACGGCGCGCGCGGCTTTGTGGAGGCGCTGGATGCCGAGACCGGCAAGCAGGTTTGGAAACAGCACACTGTGCCGCTACCCGGCGAACCTGGCGGCGACACCTGGCCCAAGGGCGCGGCTGAAACGGGTGGTGGTGCAGCCTGGCTGACCGGCTCTTACGATGCCGAAACCGACACCCTGTTCTGGGGTGTAGGCAATCCCGGACCATGGCTGGCCACACTGCGTCCTGGCGATAACCTGTATACCGATTCGGTGATCGCGATGAATCCCGACTCCGGCAAGATCAAGTGGCACTACCAGTACACACCCAACGATACCTGGGACTATGACGGCACCAATGAGACCGTCCTGACCGATATTACCTACAAGGGCAAAGAGCATAAAGCGCTGGTTAGCGCAAGTCGCAATGGCTGGTTCTATGCCATCGACCGCAATGACGGCAAGCTGATCTACGCAGAGAAGTTCGCCACTGCCACGTCGATTACCGGCTTTGACGCCAATGGCAAGGCCATCACCGATCCCGAAAAACGTCCAACCGTGGACAAAGAGGTGTTCACTTGTCCAAGCTTTCTGGGCGGCAAGAACTGGTGGCCAATCTCGGTCAGCCCGGACACCCACATGGCCTATGTACCCACTCTGCATACATGTATGACCATGAAGGGCGCAGCGGTCAGCTACAAGGCCGGTCTGCCATTCCTTGGCGAAACCTTCCTGGTTAAGCGCGATCCGGCCTTCCCTAATCATTGGGGTTCAGTACAGGCGATCGATCTGAATACCGGCAAGCAGGCCTGGGAATTCCCGTCAGAACTGCCATGGAACGGCGGCATGCTGACCACAGCCGGCGGCCTGCTGTTCTCCGGTAGCGCAGATGGCTACCTGTATGCCTTCGACGCCAAGACCGGCAAAGTCCTGTGGCAAAGTCCGAAGATGGCGTCCGGCGTGCTGGGCGTGCCTTCAACCTGGACGGTCAACGGTAAGCAATACGTCGGTGTGTTCGCCGGCTGGGGCGGTGGCGTACCGATCTGGGGCGGCGAAATGGCCAAGGACCCCAAAGTACGGAACATCCCGCTGGGCGGCCACCTGTACGTATTCTCGCTGTAAGCCATGGAGTTAAGGAAATGAATCACTCTTCACTATCCACTTTCCTTCGCCCGGTGTTGTCGCTGGCGCTTGTCGCCAGCGGTATTGGCACGGCTCAGGCTGCCGTGTCGGTCTGCGTGGATACCTCCAGCCCCACCGTCGAGATGGACAAGGCCATCGCGGCGGCGGTGGCCAAACAGCAGAACACTACCCTGACCGTACATGACTTTGACGGTACCGGCGATGACGAAGAAGGCTTCGATCTGAAGGAGTTCAACGCCATGGCGGCCAAAGACTGCCAACTGGTAATGGGCTTCCCGGTCGATGCTTCATCCAGTGGCTTACCCGAAGGAATGAAGGCGACCTCCGCCTATGGTCGCACCGGCTTTGTGCTGGTTACACCCGTCGCCGCGGCTGCGCATTCGCTGTCCACACTACCTGAAGGCAGTGAGGTCGCGGTGGCTTATCAGACCACGCCCAACCTGTACTTCGCCGACCATCCAAAGCTGCAAGCCAGCGTGCATCCAACCAACGATGCAGCCATTTCGGCGCTGGAGCAGAAAAAAGTCGGCGCGGCGATGCTGTGGCGCCCCTCAGTGGTTGGCTACCTGGCCAAACACAAGGAAGCGAAGCAGTTCGACTATGCTGAACTGAATGAGCCGCATGCCCGCTGGAATCTGGTAGCGCTCTATGACCCCGCCAACGCGGCTGCGGCGCAGGCATTCGAGACCAGCATCAAAGCATTGCAGGCCAATGGCACGCTGGGCAAATTGCTGGACCCCTATGCAGTAGCGGTCGATGATCAGGCCAAAAGCGTTGCCGCCGCGCCCAAAGCGGCAGCGACAGGCGCAGACAACAAGGCGGCAGGCGGCAATGGCGAAGCAGCAGGCGGAGCCAAAAAGGTAGTAACGGGCAGTGGCGAAGCGGCCAAGCTCTACACCAGCGCCCAGGCTGAACGCGGCAAAGCCGACTATGCTGAAAACTGTGCCCTATGCCATGGCGATACGCTAAGCGGACGCTCGGGGCCTGCGCTTAAGGGCAAGCACTTTGCCAATCCGGCAGCGAACTTCCATGTTGGCGATATTTTCACCATCGTTTCGCAGAACATGCCGGCCACCCAGCCGGCGAGCCTGGAACCGAAAGTGTATGCCGATATCATGGCATTCCTGCTGCAGGAGAATGGCTATCCGGCAGGCGATAAGGAACTGACATTCGATGACGCCAAGGCCTCGAAAGAGCCGCTGATCTATCACGGCGCCAGTAAGTAATAAAATAATACAGCACAGTACGGCCTTGCGGATTGCGATATCTGCAAGGCCGTATTTACGCACTACGCCTGTCCCTCCATGGTGGTGATATCTGTCAGCGATATCCCGAATAGCCTAACTAATATATTAATGTTTCAATTAGGGTAGAATGCATTTTTACCTACAGGTTATTCACCATGTCAAAACGTACCTATGATTCGCTGCGTAGCGCCCGCTGGTTCGCTCCGGACGATTTACGCTCTTTCGGCCACCGCTCCCGCATTATGCAAATGGGCTACGCGCCGCAAGACTGGGAAGGCCGCCCGATCATCGCCATCCTGAACACCTGGTCGGATATCAATCCCTGCCATTCGCATTTCAAGCAACGGGTGGAAGATGTCAAACGTGGTATTTTTCAGGCTGGTGGCTTTCCCATAGAATTGCCGGCCATCTCCCTGTCCGAAAACTTCGTCAAACCCACCACCATGCTGTATCGCAATATGCTGGCGATGGAGGCGGAAGAACTGCTACGCAGTCATCCGGTAGACGGCGCGGTACTGATGGGCGGCTGCGACAAAACCACGCCAGGGCTGCTCATGGGCGCCATCAGTGCGGGGCTGCCGTGTATTTATCTGCCGGCCGGCCCCATGCTGCGGGGTAACTGGCAGGGAAAAATCCTGGGCTCGGGTTCGGACGCATGGAAATACTGGGACGAGCGGCGCGCCGGGAAAATCAGCAAAACCGAATGGATCGGTGTTGAAGGCGGTATCGCCCGCAGCGCCGGCACCTGCATGACCATGGGTACGGCCAGCACCATGACCGCGATCGCCGAATCCATCGGCATGGCCCTGCCTGGCGCCTCATCCATTCCTGCAGTAGACGCTAATCACATCCGCATGGCGGCTGAATGCGGCCGCCGTATTGTGGACATGGTATGGGAAGACCTTACCCCGGCGCGCATCCTGTCCCGGGACAGCTTTCTGAATGCCATTGCCGTGGCCATGGCCATGGGCTGTTCTACCAATGCCGTTATCCATCTGATTGCCATGTCACGCCGTGCCGGCTGTGAGGTCACGCTGGATGACTTTGATGCAGCCAGCCGCAAGGTACCGGTGATTGCCAATGTGCGTCCCAGCGGCGACACCTATCTGATGGAAGACTTTTACTACGCTGGCGGCCTGCCTGGCCTCATGAGCCGCCTGGGCGAGCATTTACAGGGTAATACCATGACCGTAACCGGTCACAGCCTGGCAGAAAACATCAAAGACGCCCAGGTGTATAACGACGACGTGATTCGCCCCATGGATAACCCCTTATACCCTGAGGGCGCCCTGGCGGTGCTGCGCGGCAATCTGGCGCCGGCCGGCTGTGTCATCAAGCCCAGCGCATGTGCGCCGCAGTTCCTGCAACACACCGGACCCGCACTGGTCTTTGACGACTATCCAAGCATGAAAGCGGCGGTAGACGACGAAAACCTGGACGTCACCCCCGGGCACATTATGATATTGCGCAATGCCGGTCCACTGGGTGGCCCGGGCATGCCCGAATGGGGCATGCTGCCGATACCGGTCAAGCTGATCAAACAGGGGGTGCGCGATATGCTGCGCCTGTCCGATGCGCGCATGAGCGGCACCAGCTATGGCGCCTGCATTTTGCATGTCGCACCCGAGTCTTATGTCGGCGGCAACCTGGCGCTGGTGCGCACCGGCGACATGATTACCGTGGATGTGCCCGCGCGCCGCATCCATCTGGAAATCAGCGACGACGAACTTGCCGCAAGAAAAGCGAACTGGACCCCACCCGAGAGCCGCTTCGAACGTGGCTACGGCTGGATGTTCTCGCAGCATATCCTGCAAGCCGATGCCGGTTGTGATTTCGACTTTCTGGAAACCAGCTTTGGCGCCCCCAACAAAGAACCCAGTATTTACTAATCAGGAATTTATCATGGCCCTAGACTCACACGTTCGCAAACAACTGACAACCGTCAGCACGGCAACCCTGTGCACCGCTCTGTATAAGCGCGGCCTGCGCAATCAGTTCATTCAGGACGTGCGTCCGCTTAACCCGGACTTGCCGACCATGGTTGGAGAAGCGTACACGCTGCGCTACATTCCGGCACGTGAAGACCTCAACCCCATTACCGTCTTTCAGGACCGAAACCATCCGCAGCGGGTTGCGGTTGATCAGTGCCCGCCCGGTGTGGTGCTGATGATAGATAGTCGCAAGGATGCGCGGGCCGCCTCGGCCGGTTCAATTCTAGTATCCCGGTTGATGAAGCGTGGTGCTGCCGGTGTGGTGACCGATGGCGGCTTTCGTGATTCGCCGGACATTGCCAGATTGGCTATCCCCGCCTATCACCAGCGCCCTTCTGCACCCACTAATCTTACCCTGCACCAGGCGCTGGACATCAATGTACCCATCGGCTGCGGCGATGTCGCTGTCTTTCCGGGTGATGTCATCGTCGGCGATGCGGAGGGAGTGGTCGTGATTCCCGCGCATCTGGCCGCGGAAATTGCCGCCGAGGCAGTCGAAATGACAGCGTACGAAGATTTTGTCACAGAAGAAGTGCTTAATGGCCGATCTATTATTGGCCTGTATCCCGCCACGGACGAGCAGGCAAAAACCGACTTTTCCGTCTGGCGGCAGCGTAACGGCCGATAACCTGTTGCTAGCCCGAAGCAGCGTTGCCGGGTACGCAACGCCACACAGCACCACATTTGATTGCCGAATCCGCTCATTACCTTGACTAGCGACGGAAAATCGACCATAATGCTTGACTCTTTGTTTGATTTCTTCGGCGCAGTAGCAAAGCGGTTATGCAGCGGATTGCAAATCCGTCCAGAGCGGTTCGACTCCGCTCTGCGCCTCCAACATTTATGCGGTTTACGGGACGATCCAACAATCATAATAGTTCCGCAAAAGCAGAATAGTTCCGCAAAACCCCTAAATACGTACAATTCTCCCTGCTATAATCCAACTCCTAGGCCCCTAATCTGCCCCAACTCAGGAGCAGATATGAACCAACAACCATTGCACCGGATCCACCTCATAAAAATCCGGGATACTACCAAAAATGAACAGGTCGGGCTGCTGCTGCGCGAAATTAGCCGGCTGCATAAAGTCATCCGAACCGTGCAAACGATGGCCCAGCGCGCAGAATTCGACGTTGCCAACGGTTATTTTGATACGTTGGAGTTCGATCACATACAGGCATTGCTTGAGCCGGAGATGGTGTTATACGGCGAAGGGCTGTATGATCCGAAAAAAGCGCGTCAGCAGCACAAAGACGAAAACAACATGCGAATCGTGGAGAATGCCCTGGATGTGCGGAAGAATAAGCCAAAGTCGTGAGCCGGAGGAATATTTTTCCCGGATTTTCACGGATATGCATAAGATATTCGACTGTTGGCCGGGGTTGTGAAATTCATTAAATTACAATTAATGATAAATATTTGGCCAAAAAAAATTTACATGTAACTGTTTCATCTAGGTAACCTATTTTGTGTTGAATTCGCAATTCAAATCGGTTCTCGACTTTTTGAAACTCACTACCTATAGGGAATAGGTTAACTATTGTCAAGTCCTTGCAGTTCTTATAGATTACGTATTGCTTTATAAAATCCAAATCAATAGACTAGCGAAGCTTTAAGAATTATTACATTTCAATACATTATGACGCGTGCCTTATCAACATGCGCCAATTGGAATCGATTGTTAAAGCGGCATAAATATTAATTAATGCAGTCTACTTATATGGATGAGTAACACAATGGCAAATATCACACTTGGCGGTTTGTTCCAACCCGCAGATAAAACTGTCGACCAAAGCTCCTTTCCTGGCGACGAAGCGCTACGAGTACAAAGTAATTCGTTCAATACATCACTGACAGTTAATAACTCGACTGGCTCAGATGATGTTTTAGACCTGTCGCAACACAATCTATCTCCAATTGGCTCCACTTTCACATTGAATTTGGGTGAAAATGCAAATGTGAAGATTGCTCCATTGGAGAACTTCAGCGCACTACAAACCAACAACTACAATCTCGGTGAAGGTTCTACGCTGTATTATTCCCCACCTCTGATTCAAGGGGTTGCTCTTAATAATACAAACTTTGACATGGGGGAAACTGGTACGTCGACACTGGTCTACCAACCGCAGGGACTCCAGATTGACCTTTCTTCTGCTCCGTCAATCTCAGGTTTGTCCGCTGGAGACCAGATCAAGGTCATTGGCGCCACTTCTGGCGAAGTAGTTGGCAACGAAATCGTGTTCAAAGACGGCAATGGCAATACCATCATCAAGTATGATGCGTCAGGAGAAGACCTGTCTAAAGTGACCTTCGAGAATGGCACCATGGTGTACGCGTGCTACCTTAAAGGCACACACATCGCCACACCAGAAGGCGAAGTTCAAGTTGAAACACTGAAAGCTGGCGACAAAGTACTGACCGCTAGCGGTGGTGTTGCTACAGTTAAATGGCTGGGTCATCGCACTCTGCACAAGAGCCGTATTCCGGCCCAAGATGCGGTTCGTGCTTTCCCTATTCTGTTCAAGAAAGACTCCATCGCCAATAACGTGCCTCATCGTGACCTGACATTGTCTCCAGGTCACCATGTGTCATTCGACGGCACGCTGGTGCCTGCCATGATGCTGGTCAACGGTCAGACTATTGTTCAGCAGTTCAATACAAAAGTATTCGAATACTTCCACGTTGAGCTCGAGCAATTCGACATCATGTTGGCTGAAGGCGTACCTGCCGAGTCTTATGTCGATACCGGCAATCGCTCCATGTTCCAGAACGCAGCAGAAGTGGCCATGAATCCTGACTTTGGTCCTGCCGAAGGACGTCCTGAAGTCGAAGGCATCAAAGTCGTTCAGCAAGGTCCTGTCGTCGAAGCTATTCGCAAGAAGTTGCTGGCCCGCGCAGAAGCGATGACTGGCACTGCTCGTACCACAGACGCTGCGTTGTGCATTGAAGTGAACGGCCAAATTGTTCATTCAACGCCAGACTTCAGCAAAGAAGGTGTGTATCACTTTGCGCTGCCAGCCAATGCGGGTGATGTACGTATTCTGTCTCGCTCTACTGTTGTTCGTGACGTTACGCCTCTGGCGCGTCGTGACGTACGTCAGATTGGTGTGGGTTTATCCGGGATTGCTGTGTCAACAGCCAATGGCCGTCATGAGATCAACCTGACAGATGATGCGTTGACTGGTTTAAATGCTCCACAAGTGACTCACGGCATTACTATGCGTTGGACTACCGGTGCAGCTATGATCCCAGCAGCGTTGATCAATGCAACTGAGGCGTCAACACTTGAACTGACAGTATTGCGCACATACACGTATTGGGTCGAGGCCGAAACGGTCAAAGCTCGCCGTAGTGCATAAGTACTTCAGGTAATGAAGGTGTAGTTTGCTTATGCCCTCTTTAGACAAAGCGCCGGTTATTGCTGACCAACGTTAGTACTCTAATGAGGGCATTTTGTAAAAAAAAGCCGGCGACCGAAGCCACCAGGCTATTAAGGCAAAAATCACAATTGGCGGCTATCAACCCGCAAATTGCCGACTATGGGCTAAATAACTAGCCTATTAGTCGTGATGCGATACTAAATTATTTAGAATTTTATGTCAAATGAAATAATTTCTGTATTTCATCAGTTTTGTTTGAAATTAACTAACCCATTTTTTTAAAAATAAATCTCTGAATGGAGGTTGAAATGTTTTCCGATCAACATGTGTATGCGAACGTATATGAGTCGGGAGGATGTCATAGTGCACATCCAGATAAACGCGATATCGAGCTTCTAAGATGGTTAGAACGGAACATTACAGATCAAAAGTATCGCGAGCTGTATTTAGCTACATACTCGCAAATGGAAACAAAATCGTTCTATCGAGTGTAGTGGTTATTAGACAGCTGAAGGTCGGGTCTTGAAATGCCAGTTATTCAGTCTATAAAGGTAGTAAGCTATTACGGTGTTTTTATAGTGGTCCCACAGTGGACCAAATACATTTCGATGAACAAGAATGGCGAAATATTTGCATGGGAAAGCAAACCGCAGACAAATAGCTATCTTTGGTATGTCTATAAGCAGGAGCGATTTCGATTGGTAGCATTCGGGGATCCTAGCGTCATACAGTGGAAAAAATCACTTTGTCGATATTATGCGAATAGTGCAAACTGATGATGTGTATTGATTTGGGGGCAATAGATACCGATATTGATAGACGAAACCATATTGGGCAGTTGACCAGGCGAAGGAATTATTCTCCCGGGCACGACCGGAATTGGCGTTTGAGTGGTTTGAGGTGACGACGAAGATGGGGAATAGCAGGTATCAGGGCGAGGATTCGGCGGAGCCAGTCTAAAAGTTATCCACAGTTGGCTTCAAACAACGGGTCAATTTTTGAGCGATAACTGAATCCACACTCTATGTTAAATTCAGGTCCTGTGGATAACTATTTGATAACTAGCATTATTTTGCTAGTACAACCAAACTGTTGTATACTTTCATTCACAAAACCCGCCAAGCCTCTTGCTTAATTGATCGAAAGATCGTCCGCCAGTCGGAGCAATGCTAAAATGTGCGGGTTTCTTCATTTCTGCGACAATAAAAATGACATGCAGCTTCAATAAGCCAGCCCAAGATGTGAACGTGCAAATTCAGTTGCTCCAGCAGAGGGGCATGGACATTGGAGATGCAGCGTCTGCAAAGGCCTTTTTACTCGAACATAATTACTATCGGTTGCGCGGATACTGGATAATTTTTGAAGATGGCTCCGAAGATCATATTTTCAAACAAGGAACTCAACTGCAAGACGTAGTCGATCTGTATCATTTCGATCGTTGTCTACGCTTTTTGGTGTTTGAGGGGATTGAAAAATTTGAAATAGCATTTCGTACGCGATGGGCGTATATGATGGCTCTCCATCATGGGCCTATGTCATATTCAGACCGAAGATTTGCCTCCAGTGTTGATCTTTTTGAAAAGAACTACACCAAATGCAAAGAGGAAATAGATAGATCGAAAGAGGTCTTCATCGAGCATTTCCGGCGCAAATATAGCGATCCGTCGATCCCAATTTGGGCTGTGTGTGAAATCATGTCGCTCGGCCTGCTATCCAAAATGTACAATAATCACAGGGAACTAAGAGTAAAAAAATATATTGCTCAACATTTTGGGAAAATCGATCACTTGCAATTCTCGTCGTGGTTGGAGCATTTGACAGTGGTGCGAAATATTTGTGCTCATCACAATAGGCTCTGGAACAGAGAGTTCATTGTGACTACAAAACAATATTCAAAAAGCTATGGTGTACTCGCTGGGCAATTTGAGAATTCGCGCAGAATTTATAACACTTTGGTTGTATTGCTGTTCATTGACAGGGCGTTAGATGGGCGCAGAGCCTGGAGCTACAAAGTGAAGAATTTCTTCATCCAGAACGAAAAATATCTTCCTAGTATGGGATTCCCTGAGAATTGGCAAGACAGACAAATTTGGCAATAAAATATTGTCAATGCTTCAATAATTCAGCCAGGGGCCAGTGGTCTGCAATCAAAGGGGCGTTAGCCTAATAAGCTAATGTAGGCCAGGTGAAATTCCTGCCCTGACCCCTGGCGCTACATTTCGCAAACTCACCATAGCGCCACAGTCGCATCGTGCCGCATAGCGCAATCTGCATACCGCCCAACCAGCCAAATATAAGTGGCACCAAAAGTATCTCAGTCCTAACCAGCGAGGCCGATCATATTAGGGTAAGGTACGGCTCAGATTTGAGCGTAGAGGCCGATCACCAATCGAAGAATAATTCTGCAAAATAAGTACAAACCCTGATTTTCAAATTGGTGCGGATCATAGTATTTATTCTTCATGATGACAATCCATGGAAATGTCATGAAGAAATACGCTATTCGAAAGCGAACTCCTGGAAACAAGGATTACTATTTGAATTCGTATGTGTGCAATGATTGCTCATCCGAAGTGGTGAATTCGTTTCCTGACGCTCGAGAAATAACTGAAATTTTATGTGATCCCGGATATGAAGATCGCTGCGCTCTGTGCGGCAAGTCGTTCTGGGACGAAATCGAAGCACAATCTGTTATCAGGTCTCATTGAGCTTCGCACAAATCCCGGTAGTTCCGGTTATGCTCCAGCGCCTGGCGCTTCACCGGCATGGGCGTTGCCTGAATTTCAGCCTTGTCTGTGAATACAAAAGGTTTGGTATTGGGACAAAATTCAATGCCGACCTTCTCAAGGTTTGCGCATCCAGTCGCGCTCAAGCTCAGCATCAACAGCATCGTCAGTAGCCATATTGGTTTCATTCGCGTTCTTCCTTGTGATCTTTTGTGCTTGGGCTTGCTGCTTCGCCACGGCTGCATCGCGCTCCTGGCGTTCATCCGACCGCCCCGTACTCCTGCCCCGCAGGTACAAGCCAGCCGCAGCCACGATCAGCGCAGCGGCGCCGGCGATATATCCCCATATCCTTCCGAATAGTTCATTCATGGCTGAACCCCTCCCTGAATAAGAACATGTTGTATTCGTCCTTGCGCCTGCGAGTCAGCCCGGCCAGTACCTTCCCACCAGCCTTATCCCAGCGCAGGAACTCATTGGCCGCGCCGATATAGTCGCCTTCGTTCAATAGTCGCCGCAGAGTGGACCAGTAGAACCCCGTCTTGCCGTATTTCGGATCAGGATTCCCGGTGCCGACATTAAAAGCAAACGAAACCAAGGCATCGTACTGGGATTGCTGCAATGGAACAGTTACCCATTCATTGACGGCTTTCTCAAACCGCACCAGATCATCCCGTAAATACTGTTCAGCCTGGGCAACGGTGATCTTGTCACCTTTCTTGACGCCCTTTGTGTGTCCCCAGCCAATTGTCCAGACGCCTACGCCATCGTCGTAAGCCTGCAGGCGTAGTGCCTCGTAGCTCTTGATGAAATCAATCCCCGCTTGGCTTATCTTCATTTCTTCGTTCATCAAATTTTTCCTGTTGAGAGTTAATAATCCGCGTAGCCGCTGCATTGAGCAGACTGTCAAATTTGTTACGCAGATAGTTCAGCGCGCCGCTCCTGATGATCTGCAGGCCTATACGCGAACAGGCGCCGCATGGCACGCCAATGCCCAAAAAGACAAATGGGCTGACGGTATCCGGGTCAAAAACGTAGGAATTAAAGGAGACGGCCGCAATGATGGAAATCAGGAAATCAACGGCAATTTCACCGGTCGGTCGTTTTTCGCCCTTGCTGTCGTAGAGGGATCTGACGCCGCCGACTGCGCCGCCAGCAATGGAAAACCAGACATGTATCGTGAAGAGCTCATACATCATCACCCCAGCGTTCAGATTCTTTTTCGAACTCCAACGCCAGGAAATAATCCATGATGGCCAGGATCGGGCAAACCTGCATTTCGGGCTGGAATGGCGGATATGAATACCAATATTGAACCGCAACCAGCAGCCATACTGCGGATCCGGCCATCATTGAGATTGACGCCAGTTTGCGACACCAGCAAATTTGGAAAAGCCCTATTGACGTTAGGATTACCAGCCCTACGAAAAGTAGCCCGTATGTCCAGGCCGGGGCCGCGAAACCACGAAAGGCATGCATATCGAGCATGCGGCCGTCAGCGAGAAGCGCGATCGCCCAGCCGATGTACAACGCCAGATTAATCATTTCGCCGAAGCGTTCTTTTATCAGAAACTGTTTGACGCGGATCACCATCGTTGCGGTACTCATTTGGCGCACTCCTTATACATGCGGACCACAGTTACGGCCCAGTTGGTCACATCGGACGGGGAAGCTGTGTCGGGTATATCAGGAAGAGACGGACAGTCACGGGGAACCATTTTTGTGACTGTCTTTGTTTTGGTCTTGGTCTTGACGACCTCAACCGGGATAAATTTGTATCGCTCGACTTTGGGAGGTGAAGCGGAACACCCGACCAGCGCCAGGGCGGCAATGATGGCTAATAGCTTCATTTGTCCAACTCCCGTTTCAGTGCTTCTTTCTGTGCATCGAATACGCCGCTGGCTGTGTCTGACGCCTCTTTGACGGTATTGGCCGCTCTGATGCTTCTGAATGAAGCCTCCCGACACATCAGCATCGCCTCCTTAAGGTCACCTTGAAATCCCTCACGAATAGGCTTCAACTCCGATTTGACGGATATAGAAACGTCCGTTTTGACCTGCTGCAAAGCCTTTTGGTGGTCGTCATCAGACTTTTTGCGTAATTGGTCTGCCTGATAAGCCTGGCCTGCCAAAAAGCCCAGAACGACATATGCCGCAGCACTGAAAAGCGTCAAAAGCCCATGCCGTTTTGCCTTTTCCCATAACGTTTCTTCGACCATGCGAGCCTCAATAAAAATGCCACCCATCGGCGGCTCCAAAAGAAAACCCCAGCCGAAGCCGGGGCGATTTACGGGTTAACCCGTATTGGTCAATTACTACTCGGTTTTATAAAATTTCATCCGCAAGCAGTCTATTTCTAGTAGCCCACTTGTAAACGCCCCTGTCCAATTCATCCAGGGGCGTTTTTGCCTTTAAGGTTATTGTCAAACAATGTGAAATTCCGATGAATAGGCTTGTAGACCCATTCTCGCTGTCCTACCATGGACTCGTACGAATGAATACTCACCTATCCATCCGTGCACTCGCCCCGCGCCTTCACGTCATGTCTGCGCGGGGCGTTTTAATTTACGTTTCTTGATTTGACCGCCACTGTCGAGCGGTAGTAACTTGAAGACGTGCGCAGATTAGAGGTAAGGGAGCCCACTGCGCACCGTCCCGGTTTTTAACCCTCTCCGGGACGTTTTCGCATTTGGGCGAAAAAATACCCGTTCGGGGCGGCTTACCCTTTATCGAAACTGCCGTTTGGAAAAACCGTGGCGAATTTGGACGTTTGATCTATGAGCATTCTGATAATGCTGTCCACTCCTCCGACTTCCTCAGGTATACCCCAAGCATATCCACCACGCCATTCGTAAGAGTCTCCGGCGTTCATGAATAAAGCCGTTTCGGCTGGCTCAGGAGGGATTCCGACATCGTAGACAACAGAGTTATACATTTTCAGACTGACGCCTTTGGAGGATCGAATCAACGGCTGCGTATCATCAACGTGAGACAAATCAGCAGCAAGTCCGAATGAACGGTCCATCCACATGCATAACTGACCATGTTGACCCTTCATGACCATTGCCCATGCGCCTGGAGCGATAGTTTTTGCGCCGCTGTCCGATGTTGTTGAATCGAACACGACCCTTTCAGTATTTGCTCCGCCAGCATAAAGAATCGTATCGGTGTACCCTTGGCTGTTTACCTGTAATCCACTATCGCGCTGCACATACAAATCCTCTAAGGCGGTATATTTGGCGTGGACTGCGCAGGTATTTCCAATGATATTCACCCAAAAGGTCTGTCGCATGATATAGCGACTCAATCCGACTGTGTTATACCCCATCAATTCATTCGTGAATTGAATCTGCACATTATCAACGTATCCCGAAAAGTCAGACTTCAATTCCTGACCCTCTGAGTACACTTTGTGCACTAGACAACGGGCCGTTTGTGGACCCGAGGCAGAGCCGTTAGTGCCGTGATTGCCGCCAGTCGCCCAGCGGCTGTTGTTTCCATCGGTGTTATTGACGGCACGCAGATGCATCACGCCGAACCATTCCGAGTCAGCAAAGTTGAAGTTATTGAACGTTGCCGATTCTGGATTACCGTAGGGCGCCTCTCCGATTCCCCTGGGATTTGGGAGGTTGTTGTATCCATTGGGACGGAATATAAATTGATTTAATACACTTTCAGAGACGGGGGAAACCGTTTTCATCTCTTTTGTGGATGCGGTGTATGAAGCGTACATAGGTTTATTCCATTCTTCACCACTAGATGCTGAAATCCCTACAGGGACATAACAAGAAGGGTCAATGACCCAAGACCAGCCAGCGAATACATCGTTTGATGACATATTCAATTGCGTTCCTTCAGGAGGGAGAAAATCAACATTGAGGCGAACCATGAACCTCAGATTGGGCCGTCTGGCGGGAGTGATGAAAAATGTTTGAATCCCCCCGAGCGACTTATCGTATTCAGCGGGTGCGTCAGAAGGAATGTGTATGCTTACAGCGTCAAGGTCTGGATTTGGGTCTGTTGCGTATGTGGCCGCGTCATGCTCTTCTAGTCGAATGCCATTAACAGAACCGTGAGAAAGCTCGGCTTTGTTTTGCAAGTAGGACAGACGATATAATTTGCCATCCATTTCCTCCGCCGGGCCAGAAACCGATATATTCAGAAATGCGTTATTCGCGATATTTGAAGCGGCAGACACCAGCCCCCCACGAGACATAGATTTCAGTGGGTATGCATCCCCTATGTTTATTTCATGCCCGCCGTTTGATGTAATGATGTAACAAGAGGGGTCAATAACCGCGCTGTATCCGTTGTGAACGGTCTGACTCATATTCAAGACCGTGCCAGCGGGAGGTAGTTGATTAGGGTCAAGCGTGACCGAAATTAATAGCCCGGGACGCTCTTGGGGGCGAATGAAAAAAGTTTGAATTTGAGGATTTGATCTGTCATACGAAGCTGGGGTATCCGTGGGGGCATGAATGCTGACACCCGTTCCGGAACTCGAAAAAGTGCTGGCTTCAAATTCCTCAATTCGTATCCCGTTTGCGGCAACACCGCTCAGAACGGCCATGTTTTGAAGGTAGGATATTTTGAATAGCTTTCCCTTGATTAGAGACTGAGGGCCAATGACCAATACGCTCAGGAAAGACCTATCAGCTATCCCGTTTTTCGGATATGTTGCCCCGCCCCGCTGGCTGTATAAAAATGGGAAATCTGCACCTTGTGCTGTATACAGTGGGCCATTAAATAGCGGATCATTCGTCTTAACCCAAGCAGACCCAGACCACAGGTACAGGCCTTTGTCGGAGCCTTCGGTGACTCGGGCGGCCTGCCCTGCTATCGTTCCAGGCGCTGCATCCATCGCTGATTTGGACGTGTAGACAAGGCCAGTGGCAGCGGACAGGGCGGCTTGAAGGCCGAACCACGTGTTAACGGCGCCGTTCAAGCGGGTCATCGTTGTCAGCGTATTGGCATTGACAATCGCCGCCCACGTATCGAGGTCGATTTCACCGTTATTCAGCTTCTCGATGAAGCCAGGAATGTCTATCACGGCCATTTTCGTTCTTCCATAAAAAAAGCCACCTCGTAAGGTGGCTGTGTGTTGCTGGTGGTCTTCAATACTGATTAATCGTTACCGTCTCATCCGGAATCGGCTGGTAATCCATTTCGTAATACATATCCAGATATATCGATCCTTTGACGCCGATGTATTCAGGGTCAGTGGGGTCGATATCATCTACCGTGTAATACTGCCCTTCTCTGTCGATATCGGCGGCAAAGCTGTAGATCGTCCGGATGCCTTCCAAGCGGTTCTCGTCGGAAACGATTGGCTCACTCGGAAGGTTCGCGAGCACGACCTCCTTATCGGTGGCGCCGGGTGTGCACTGGATTGACTCCAGCGATCCGTTGCGACGCATCAGCACGATGTAGTGCGTCTGCCCGGGCGTAAACACGACTGGCTGCGAGAGCGTCAATGTCAGACCTGATACGCCCATCACCTCCCCGTCATTCGACTGGAACGTCGTGTTATCCACAGAATCCATCATTGAGCCGGGAACGAGCATCCGAGCATCATTGGTCGCGCCAAACTCGGTAATCTGGCGCTGATTCATCAACTTTCGGTATTCCCGATTCGCCCGCAGCCAGGACTTTGCGAACCCGGTGAAGCCCGGGATTTCGAATGATTTGAGTTTCGTGTAATTGCCATCCAGCGGCAGAATGATCGTTTCGGTGCGGTATGGTGATCCTACGGACGTTGGAGACACGTACTTGAATTCAATGCCGTCATAGCCATCAGAAATCATCGTCCGAGTAACAACATCCGAAGCCGGTTTCTTGTTCCGGTGCGTGAAAAGCATAGTCGGCGCGTCTTTCCTGACATCCGGCTCAAAGCGAACCTTTCCATACTGACGGTATGAAGTCATGCTGGCCGCATCTGCAATCAGTGCAAGATGGTTCTCAACTGACATTTCCGTGTCATCGAAGGTGTAGTCGCAGGTCGGGAGATCGGGATGGATGGCGTACAGCGCGTTCGCAGCCGCTGCAAGTGAATCCATATCAATCTCGGAAACCGGGCGATTGCCCATGTAGCGATCCTGATAGACGAATGGAATGATGTTCAGAACATCCCTCGCGGGGTATAGGGTTCCTGACGAATGCCAGCCATCTTCATTAATGACACCAGACCAAGTTCTGGTTTCTTGATCGTAGATAGGAATTTTTCGAGACGCTACCATATTGAGTTGACGTTCACCTATCGCTACGGCTTGTCGTGTGAATTCAGTCTTCGTATAAACTAAAGTCACATCTCCGAAATTGGCCTGAATGATCGGAGAGCAAGCAAAGACAGTCTCAAGCGTCACTTCATCCTGAATAACATCATCCGTATCGTAATCAAAATTGTTCGTTCTCCTGAAACGAATACGCCTCGGGCCTGCTGTCAATCCCTGAATTTCAAGGGTTTTCCCACGAAAACTTTTAGATGCACCGTCAACCTGATTAGTCAATGTGGTAATCGCCCCTGTCGGAACCAATGTTGCTGCGTCAAGCGATTGATACTGCATCTCAACAAACGTTGTCAGGAAGGAAAGTCCGTTTTCAGCGGAATTGCGATACATCCCGGCATTTGCTGTCAGATTGGCAATAACCCCCATCAAATTTGCATCAGGAAGGGTTGCCCAGTCCGTCCACTCTGTAGCGCCGACACGCTGGACACGGGCGTTGATCTGCTCGTCGCCTGACCATGTTGTGTTGTCAATGACGATATAGCCGTCGCCCACTTCCAGCACGTCATAGGTGCCATTCTTGGGAGACGTAACAGGCGGGATATACGGGCGAGTGAGCGTAGCGGTCTGCGTGCTGCTGATAGCAAAATTTTCGACGACATATATCTTATTTCCGGTGATCGACGCGACGGTGTACGTGCCGTTCAAGCCAGAATCAGCCAGTATGTACCCGGTAACATTGATCGTGTCGCCAACCAGTATCCCGCTCGGCGTCAAAGCCAGCGTGAACGAATCTTCAACGTTGCTTGATTGAACAATTGTGAATGACACCGCCGGACGATCCGGACCAGCCGCCCCGCTCACCTCCACCTGATCCCCCACAAGGAAGATTTCAGAGAAGTTTGCCATCCCGTCCTGATTGGTCTGCGTGATGCTCGAATACGTGGCGCTTTCGTCGTTGCCCGGCTCATTGAACCGATACCCTGACCGCACGGCATTGGGTAACTGCACCTGATTCGGCGCTTTCAAAACGATCGATTCAAACTGTTCGCACCGTCGCGCCTGCAGGACCGGCTCACTCCATGATGCATCCCCCACCGTCATCGATGGCGCGGAGTTCTCCATCGGCGCACCAAATGGGTCGTAGAACTTAGCAGATGACCCAGTGATATCAGAAAGCAGGGTATCTCCCTCTTTCACGTCCTGAATCTCGTAATACCCTCGCCCCACGCAGTACAGCCCTATCTCGTACCGAACTTGCTTATTTGAATCAATCTTGGTATACGTAGGCGCCACCATGGATGGTACGGACAAGACCTTTCCGACAATATCCTCAATCCGTTCGTTATATCTGACCTTATTGGACCGATCCGACAGGCTGTTATTGTCAGACGATTGCCCGCGATCAACATTATCGGCTGCAGCGACCTTCTTTTTCGCCATGCTGATTGCCACGGCAGCGGCCACCAGCGCCACGACGGCGGCACCGATTGTCCATGGGTCGCCCGGACTTTCGAGCACGGTGATGTATTCATAATCATCACAAAGAAGCGCATCTTCGGACAGAGGATCAGCCGGATCCATCGGGATTGCCGTTTCCATAGACGGCTCTTTGTCGAACATCTGTACCGACTTACCCGATGGGCAGCGCTCACCGTAGTGACGCAGCAAGAACTCGGCCGGGCAGGAATATTCCAACTCCCGGCACTTGGAACGGTCGGTCAGATCATCAAAGAGATATACCCTCATTTCACTCGCCAAAATTCAAACGGTTTACGAAATTCATCCCTCACCAGCGAAGCCGGCTGATACCAAACTCCGGATGGCAGCGCATGCAGTACCTTCCCTTGCCACCAGATTCCGATATGGTGAAAGTCCATGCGCTCGCATCGGGCCATTAGCACCATGTCGTAATCCTGCGGCGCGGCAACACGCTCTGCCCAGCCCGGCGCGTTGTGAATGGCGATCCGGAAGGCTGTTGCGATATCCTCATGGCTTGCCTGCTCAGGTGAAAAGTCGGGCAAACTCACCCCGCGATCCGCCAGCACATGGGCAACCAGGCGCCAGCACGGCGGATTTTTGTAACTGGTGCCTTGGTACTTGCGTACGTTCACAGGAAGCCCCTGATAGACGAAATGAACCGGGGTGAATAGGTGCGGCCAGTGGATGTTTTGTTGAGGCGTGGGGATGAAATGCTGAATGAGGCAGCGCCACGGGTATAGGCGATCTTCTCCAAATCCAGCACAACATCCGGAGACATAGGTAAAGACAGATCATTTGATAAGAACTCGCGCAGCGTCACTCTCACCGGATTGGGGCTGTTGAAAGGAATTCGCTTCAATTCATTCCTGAATTCGTCCTGCCGGTCGGTCAGATCAAACGTCATCGTGTAATCCTGATCCAGCGAGTTATCCGTTTTCGCCAGTTCGATCAGAAAGTTCGTCGGTTCATGTTCGCGCATTTCGCCGTCTGCCCATGCCGTGACCGGAAAGCCGTTATTGCAGCAGTAGCGGGTTTTTGTGAGATCGGAATGAGCGATCTCGACAGTGACAATCCTTCTCACCACCTGCGGGGCCGAAGCCAGCCAGACGCGCAATTCTTCTCTGAGGCTCATTCGTTTAACGCCTGTACGTCATAGTTGGCGGAGATTTCCAGGCGTTTGAGTGCCCGTAGCATCATTGGATACTGTTGAATCACTTCCCAAGCCTGAACGATGTCCATAGACTGCTCTTCGGTCGATTTGTAGACCTCTGGTTCAACGTCGACCGTGAATGACACATCTGTAAATAGGCCATTGCGGGTCGTGGAATACGAATCAGGAACTATGTTGACTAGGTGATCGTTCATCCCAAGTCCTGTATCTATCGGGCAAATGAACTGCTCTGCACCTTTCTTAATCAGTCGGAAAAAGTGGGCCCAGACAAACAACTCATCCTGAGCAAGCCGCAGCGTCAGCGCAATCTGCATTACTCCGCCATCCCAGATCAGGGAATAACGCGGATACCCGCCCTCAACTTCGCTACGCGACACCCCGCCCGGACCGGACCCGGAATAAGCCGAGATAATCGGGCAGAAACCCGAAGGCAAACGTAATGGATCGGCCATCTTTGTCCCATAAAAAAATCCGCTCCAAATGGAACGGCCATAAAAAAACCACCTCGAAAGGTGGCCTTTGGTTAATGCTTAATTACTTCCTAAAGAGTGTTAACTGAATCGTCTTTCAGATTCTGTCCATCTCCGGTAATGATCTGAATTGGGTATGCCTCGGCGGTTATCTTATCTACCGGCTTATCTTTGAATTTGTCTTGATCAGCACCGAACTTCTCCAAGCGCGTTCTAGATTCTCCTGGCGCGAGTGGTTTATCGTCCTTGAAGTACGTACCCGTTAATCGATCATCAAAAATATCTCTAGTGTCAATCACAATCTTGACTCCATTGATAGCCTTATCCGAGACATTTTTATAAATTACTTCTACCTTCGCATTACCATACCGCCTTGCAACTACGTCATACCCAACGTACTTTGCGGATTCAATATGGACGATTTTTTCCAATTCATTCCGTTTGACTTCTTTTGGCTGCGCAATGGACATCAGTGGCACCGCAGCCAATAACAAAATGGCTTTCTTCACGACTCTCTCCGGGTTATTAATATTTGAAAGTCAATTCTACTTAAAACCTTCTCTTCGCGTGGGTATTTTTGCCGATCGCCCGGCTGATCTTTGAGTTCGGGTTTGCTAACTGCGATGCGATGTAGTCCTCGTTCTCTCTGAGCGTGACAATTCTCTCGCCTGCCGGGCCGCGTGATTCCACCGCTGATCCGACTTTGGCTGATGTCTGATTGACGACTTTTATTTCTCCAGTGCCCGCGCCTGATGTCAGGCTGGCAACCGAACTTGATACGTTCGGAGAATTGACATATCCGCCTTCCGCAAAACCACCCATCTGATCCAGCCGGCGCAGATTGTTGAGGCCGATTTCACGCACGCGCTGAGCATTGAAAACGTATTCGCCAGCGTGGACAACGCCTGCCGGGTCGTATTTGCCGCCTGGTCCGGTATAGCCGCCCTCTGCAAAGCCGCCCATCAGCGCGGGCAGAATCGCCATAACCGCCATCAAGCCAGCCAGACCAGCAGCCGCTGCGCCACCAAACGTAGCAACCGAAGCGGTGGCCGCTGCGGGTGTCATAGCCGAGGTCACAGCGGCGCCTGTTGCGGTCGCCTCTGCGGTACTAGTTGTATTGATCGCCGTACCCAGCGCTTTTTGCGCCAGCATCTGAATGCCCATCTTGACCAAAGCCTTGACCATATCGACGCCAATGGTCTTAGCAATATCCGAAAATGAGGCATTGGCTTCATCGCCATAGAAGATCATCTGGCCCAGCGTGTCGCCCGCTCCGTCCGATAGATCCGCGAATGATGCCCCGAGCGAATCAGCTATTGCCTCTTGGGTACTATTGAACCCATCGCTGTATTTCCCCAGAATCGACTGCAACATATCCTGAGATGAACCCATTCCACGGCTGATCCGTTCCTCCGCGCCTTCCATGTTCAGTTTGTTCATGCGATTGACGTATGCATCGACCGAGAGCGCTCCAGCCTGCCAAGCCATCGCAAGGGCTTTGGCGTCCTTCAAATGCTCCTTCATCAGCTTGTCGCCGGTGATTTCACTCATACGCTCAAGTACGTCGTTGTATTCTTCGGCTTTATCCACCTGATCGGCCAACTGACGCATCTGCTCTTTCTGAGCGTCGGATAACTTCGACCAGTTGCCCAGCTTCAATTCGGCGTTTAGCTTTTCCAACTCAGTTTCAGTGCCGAGCATGGCGATGCGTTCATTTTGACGCTTGACCCAATCGGCAAATTGTTTCTGCTCGCGGGCATAGGCTTTTTCTTCGTCAGTTTTACCGGTTCGCCCCTTTTTTTTCTTCTTCCCACCCGCAGCAGTGGCTCCGCCGGGAGTTCCGGTATCGATATCGCGCCGCGTTCCGTCACCTACCCCGTCCCCGCCGTAATTTTTGCTGATCCACTCCAGATTACGGCGCGTTGTCAGGCTGTTGCGCGCAGCATCGGCAAAAGTGAATGTTTTGGATCCGTTCTCGAAGCCACGCTGCAGATCGGTCACGATGTTGGAAAATTCCTTGTATTCTCCTTTGACTTGATCCAACTGCTTGATATTCACGCCCATCTTCTGGCCGAAAATCTCAATATTTCCTAACTGATTCAGCGCGACAATAATCTCGTTAATCGCGTCGATTGCAGTTTTTTTGATCCAGAGAAATGCATTCTCAAACGCAACGCCAAGATTATATGTAACGGACTGGTTTGCCCCGTCAAGAGCCGCAAAGACGCCTGAGACAGTGTTCAAAAAGTACTGGAATTCCTCCAGTGTCGCCACGATGAAGTCGGCAAAACTGCGTTCCATGACAGACACTGTAGCGTTCGTTTCTTCGCCTACAACCGGTAACCCCTCGGTGAGATTCCGCCAGAAATCACCGATTTCCGTTGTCACCTTATCGTACTGATCTACCAACCAATCAATATCAACAATCAGATCGTCAATTTTCTCTGTCTGATCCTCGATATAACCAGTAATCGAGTTCATCAGATTTCCGAATGCAACGGATCCGCCCAGCTCCGTATCAAGGATGCCCACATACCGCTCAAGTGCGTTATTGAGGCGTTGCTGGTTCTGGCTTGCCGTCAAGGTGATATTACTGAACTGCGTATCAATGAAACCAGCAGCCTTCTGCAACGCAGCGACTACAGCATCCCCTGTCAGTTTGCCCTGCTTGCCCATTTCCTTCAGGGCGCCAACAGGAACACCCAGCCCTTTCGCAATCGCCAGCGCCAGACCTGGAGTCTGCTCCAGAATGGAATTCAGTTCTTCACCGCCCAGACGTTGGGACGCAAGAGCCTGACCGAACTGCATCAGGCCGGCAGCCGCAGACTCAGCGGAAGTGCCGGAAATGGCAACCGATTTTGAAACTGTGTCGGTAATCTTCGCAACGTCCTGCAGCGACAATCCATAAGTCGTGGCGTTCTTGGCAATCCGAGAATAAACCTCTGACGTTCCGGAGAGCGCCTGACCGGTTTGCTGGGATATGGAGTAGATATCCTTGCTCGCCTGTGCCAAGTCCTGATTCGTCGCTGTAACCAACTTCAGTCGGTTGTTCAGTTCCGTCCAGGCTTGGGCATACTGCGCCACCTGACGAACAGAAAGGAATGCTGCCAACGGCCCCGCCATACGGGAAAGCGTGGAGGATAGCCCATTGAAACCGACGGTGATCTTCTTGACGAACGTGTCAGCGGACATCGTGGCGCGTTTCATGGACCTATCGAACCCCGAAATGTTGCCAACAAGGTCGATCGAAAGGACGCCAACTGTACGAGCTGCCATTTATTTATCCTTTCTTAATCTCATTTCGTTTTTCGGGACCGATACGGCGGCCAATCTTCCTGCAAGCCCCTCCGGACTCAAGACTTGCTTATCGTCAGGGGCTTCAAAATGCGGCATGAAGTCAGTGATCTTGTGCTTTTTCTTGCTGTGGATATTCGCGTTCACAGCGGCGACAATCGCTGAACTGTGTTCGATCCGGTCGCCTATATTTAGACTGCCGTGTTTGTCTATATAGGCGCACCACAGCAGGAACTCTTGATAACTAAGCTTCTCCCGGCATTCAGCGATCGTGCGACCGCCGATGCCGTTCAAAACTAATTGGCAGAGGACTTCTTCCGTGGTGCTGATCTCTTTTTTGTCGGAGGCTCCTTAACGTCAACCTCGACTTGATTGATCGCCTCACAGATAGCCTGCAGCAACGAAACCTTGAAACGCAAACACGCTTCCAATGGAAACTTGGTTCCGTCCGACTGACGAGTCATGCGGTGGACGCGCATTGCCAACAGGGAAATATCTTCCTTGTCGGCCTTGCTCATGTACCCGCTGACACTTTCGTAATCAGCGACCGTCCATTCCCGCTTGACCAGAACGTCAAATTTGACATCCTCGGTTCCGTTGTTCCACACGACGGTTTTGCGCTCCGTTCCCTCTCGGACCAGAGCGCCCTTGTCAATGAGGTCTTGTAGATTCATCGCGAACCCTTACGATGTGGTTTTGGGAAGCAGGTCGATGGGTCCGGAAATCTGAATACCGACTTCGGACGATACGACTGCGTTTGTCTCGAACGCGAACGGGAAAGAAGACATATAGCCTTCAAACGTCAGCCATGTGCGAGTCGTGGGCAGGACGAAAATGTCATTACCAGAACTATCAGATCCAACCGTTGGCGCGGCAGTGCCGTCGGACCAACCTACAGCCCATCGGATCGTGGCACCCTCTTTCTTCAGCTGGTGCAAGCGGACGTGGTCGGGTTCATTGGCTGGATCGATCTGCAAGCCGAAAGTCGCGGTGCCGGGAGTGGAGAGACCGGCCCGGTATGTGCGCTCCTTGTTCTGCAAGCAAGTGGTTTCGATCTGGTCAATCGCATCATCGATGCCATTGAGTGAAGTAATACAACCTACGTCAATCAGGCTGCCGTCGGCAGGGTCAATTGCGTAGAAGTCTGTGCCTTGTGCCAATACGGACATTTGTGGCTCCTTAAAATAAAAAAGCCGCACAAGGCGGCAGGGGTGAAACGGGAATCGGCATAGGGGGCAGTCATCAGACTGCACCCCTGCCACACCACCCGGCATGCGGGTCCGCACCGGGCGGTTCGAGAAGTTGAGGTCATGAGAGACGAGGCAGACCCAGGTTATCGAACCACGCGATCGTCAGCACACTATTGAGCAGCTTGCCACTGTTGCGCCACCAGCGACGGCTGTTGGCCGCCACGCGGTGTGCTACTGTCACACTAGCACCTAGAGTGCGTAGCTCACGGAACATCGTTTTACCGCGTTTCCACTGTTTGAGCTGGATTGCCCGTAACCGGTGACGTATCCATTCCTCCAGTGTTTGCCAGAGTTTTTGGGATTGCGCCAGCCGGAAGTAGCCCTTCCAACCCAGCATGTAGGCACGCAACCTGTCCACCACATCCTGCATACTGCGTCCGCCCAAGCGGCGCGTCAATTGTCGCACGCGTTGCTTGAACGCCATCACGGCCTTGGTCGCCACTCGGCGCTTGACCACGCCCTTGGGGGCCATCCAGAAGCTGTAACCCAGGAATTTGCGACCCGTAAATACACTGGCAACCGCGCTTTTGGTTTCATTGACCTTCAGGCGTAGTCTAGCGTATAACTGTCGCAGCAGGTTCATTACCCGTTCACCGGCACGGCGACTGCGAACGTAGACGTTGCAATCGTCAGCGTAGCGAACGAAGCAATGACCCCTGCGTTCCAGCTCCTTGTCCACCTCATCGAGCATCACGTTGGCCAGCAACGGCGAGAGCGGTCCGCCTTGCGGCGTGCCCTCGTGCCGCTCGATCACCACACCGCTATCCATAATGCCGCTATTCAGATACGCACGGATCAGCCGGATCACGCCGGCATCAGCAATGCGTTTCTGTAAGCGATTAATCAGGATGTCGTGGTTGACCCGGTCGAAGAACTTCTCCAGATCCACGTCCACCACGATACGGCGGCCGGACTGCACATACGACTGAGCGGCAAGCACCGCATCATGCGCCCGCCTGCCCGGTCTGAAGCCGTAGCTGTGTTCGCTGAAGGTGGGGTCAAGGATGGGTTGCAGCACTTGCAGTAGTGCTTGCTGGATCAGGCGATCCGTTACCGTCGGAATACCCAGCTCGCGCTGGCTACCGTCAGGCTTGGGTATCATTACCCGTCGTACCGGGCTGGGCCGGTACTTACCTGTCAGCAACGCCTCCCGGATGGCAGGCCAGGCGCTCACCAGGTGGTGGGCAGTCTGATCAATGTCCAGACCATCCACCCCGGCTGCTCCTTTATTGGCTCGCACCCGCTTGAACGCGGCTTGCAGGTTCTCTCTTGTCAGCGCCGCTTGCAGCAGCGCTGACCCCGTATCCTCATTGCCATATCGCGGACTCCTTGTTTCCTCGCTGACAGGATCACCGGCGGCTTCACCGCCAACTACACCCGTCCGCTCCGCTGGGGCAGTCATCTGAGGCACTACAAGTTGTATCGACATGTCGAGTAATACTCCTTCTCGTTCGGTCCTTCGTCGCTTCGACTCCGAACCTCCCCGATTCGGCTACCACGACTACTATGACCTCTGCTGAGTCCTCGCTCCGGTTCGACACCGTTACCCTTTCAGGATCAAGGCGAGGCTTCCCCAGATAAGAACGCACTCCTTCATCGCACAACCGCTGCATCTACGCCACTTCGCCTTGGTCACGAGAGCTTTGCGGTTTATGGCCCGCTCGCCCTGCTTGGCAGCGCCTTCTATGCAGTTCTTGTCCATCGGCTCGCGATTTACGCTTCACGCTTCCTTCCCACGCTCGGTCACCCTCACGCAGTTGCGCTTCACTTCGCTCGTTGTGACCAACTCGCGGCGGGACTCGCACCCGCAGGAGTACGCCCATGCTGGGCGTACCATAAAAAAACCGCCCTGAAGGCGGCTTTGTTCGATAAATCGGTTATCTCTTCACAAACCAGCTCACATCGAAGCTGGATCGGTACAGCTGGGTTTCGGCATCTCGATCCTCTCCACGCCATGCGACGACGTGAGAGACCGGTTCAAACGCGTCACGTAGCGACTCTGCAGACAATCTGGTGTCGTTGGCGGAGTCGCCGTAAACATCAATCTGTATCTGGAAGTTGTCGGTATCTGGCACCCTATCCATACGGTTTTCAGGGGATCCACCGACCACCTGCCAGACGGCATAGGGCTTTGCTACGTTCTGAGGCGCCATGCCGAACATATACACCCGGCAGGGGCTCGACCCGAGCCGTGACTTAACCTCCGCGCTGGCAAATGCAGTAACGAAGACGGGGGGGTAGTTCATCGCAACGCTACCTTGAGAAGTTCTTTATTAAGGACTTGAGCGGCACGCAGTGTAGCGGATGCCTGTTGCGCATCGAATGCGGGACGCATGAATGGCTTCGCGGCCATCTTGACAGTGCCATACTCCAAGAACACCCAGTGATACGTCGGATTCGCCTTTGTTGGTCGGATATAGACCCGCTGCACTGGTGACCCGCCGTTATCCCTTGTTCGCTTGGCGCTTAACCGATTGGATACCGATTTCGATATGTTCTTTGGTGTGGATTTATCATCCAGTCGGCGAGCGTTCGCACGTACAGCGCGAGCAAAGACCGTTCCGCCAGCAGACAGCGAGCGACGCAATGGTGCTTTTTGCATCCTGGGAGGCAGTGCGGCAAGCGTCTTTGTCAGCTTTTGCAGGCCCTCGACCTTAACGAATGTCGCCATCTTCAACCCTCTCAAAAACAAAGGACGCGATATCTTCGCGCCCTATTACTGTTTCGTAATCGTTCCATTCTCGCCGTCTGAATCCCTGTCGGGCGAACCATGCCGTGATCCCGTCAGCCGTGAAATACCATACATGCTGGTCTTTCCGAAAATGCTTGCTGTTTAGACAATGCGTCTCGCTCGTAAAGATCGGGATCGATACGAACGCAAACCGGCGCACTCGGGCCACAAGCGCCTCAATCCTGTATTCATGTTCCAGCGAATCCCAGAACGTGACTGCATCGTGTTCGCCTGCCCAGTAGTCCACATACGCCCCGCGCTCCTGCAGCCACTCCACGCCTGCCGGATTCACGTCGAACCCCACAGTATCGCCACCGCGCTTCTCCAAGAATGCACCGTCACCAATACCGAAATCCATGACCCGTCCATCCCAGTACCGCGCGACCATTTGTACCCGAACCTCATTGAGAGCCCGGCCTATCGGTGTGTCTCGGTCTTTCCTGTACTTGTCGAAATACGCACGGTCATACGGCATATCCTCGAATTTGACCGGGTAGAACCCCATCCCTTTCTCGGGCCACCACTTGAGTGTGTCCCCTTGGACTTGTGGCGCGGATTCCATCAAGCCAAAATGTGAATTTACGGTCAAATCCATTTATCGTTTTCTCGCATTGGTGATTGTTGTTCGTGCACATGCAGAATCGCTCGGGCTTCGCCCAGCCGACCCGCTTCAGGTTCATGTACCGCTTGTCAGTAATCTTTTCTGGCGCGTTGTGTCCACCATTGCCACCGAGGATCACATATAACGGCGTCCCTGCAGCGATACAGGCTGGCACAATCCATCCCACTCCACCCACCACGACAGCCGCACTCTGCACTGCGGCCAGTAGCTGCGTCACGCTCAGTTCGCCCTTGTGGTAATACTCGTCGGCTTCCGGTGGATCGCCAACAATCCATTCCTGGCCGTCCTGAACATCTGCGATAGACACGACATGAAAGCCTTTCTTGCGCAATATCCGCGCCGCCTGATTCACATATTCGGGCTTCGGGCTACGCGCTGGATTCATCCACTCGCGCCGCACCGTTACCGGACGAACAATGGCGACCGGCTCGCTTGATCGGATTGGGGATTTGCCGAAATCTGGCAGATCGAAAATCGGTTCGACTCCGAAATGGCCCATCATCGCGGTAATGATCGACCCTTTCGCAAGCTCGGCAGGCGTGTAGCTGATCCGGACTGTCCTGGCATAGCGGGGCGGAAAATGCCATCCATATACCGACATCCGAATGTTCTTTCTCTGTGTCCTCAATATAGTTGTAGGTCGAACGCACTTCACATCCAAGTCGGAAAACAGTTCAGGCCATGGCGTAGTTAAATATGACCCGGGCAAGTTTTTCAAAAATCCGCGCTCGAACAAGCAATCTCCGAGTCCGTTCATACCGAGATAATGCGTCGGTGTCGGCAGCCTAAGTATTCTGTATCCCACGCTCACCCTTCGTTAACTCCATCCTCACACCGCAACCGCCACTCGCGGCGGGCAGTCACGTCAGTTTCGGCGGACACAATGTTGTATACCCGGCCATCCCAAAGGATTCTTAGGCGGTATAGATCAATCCGGTCAATCGGAAACCATCGAATATTGATTCTGGCTGTGGTTTGCGCTTGCTTGGCGTCAGCGGCGATGAATTCCTTTCCTGGTCCGGTCAGCACTTCTGCTGGGACGTTATCCAGCGGCTTGCCGGACAATTCGTAAGCCACCCACTCTCCCACCTCAGCGCCGGTGACCGGATCCTGCCCGGTTATCATCCACTCTTGGATAGCAATGCGGTGGCGTAGTCGTTGGGCGAGCATTTACACCCCCAGTCCACAACGGAACGGCATCAGCTTAATTTCCGCCGCATCACGCAGCTTTCTTGCGTCATCTGGTGTCGCCTGATAGTTTGCCTGGAGCAACAGCAGCACTCCCATCACAAAGGACGCTGGCAAAGCGGGCTCGCTCACGGGTTCACTGTCGGGAATATACGGATAAGGCGCATCAATAAACTGCAACGCCTCGTCTTCTGCCGCATCCAGCAGTATTTGCAGCTTCCCATCGTCCGCTTCGTGGATAACGTCGAGAAACGCCTTGGCGTCTTCCAGATTGATCGCGCTCACAGTGTTTTCTCCAAGTCACCACGCGGGAAACACGTTAAAGCCGTTTCCCTACTGCAATTGATAATGTCCAAATCCGGCATTTCGCGGCGCAATTCCCCGAACATTCGGGGCCAGTGCTCGACATTCCCGGCATTCTTCAAGCCCCGAGGGTGGTTCCCATGCCAGTGAGCCATCCCGCCGGTGCGCTGCGCGTCATAACCCAGCAAAATCACCCTCGTTGCGCCAAGATGCGCAGCCAGAGCGATCGCGCCAGCACCTGAGTTTCCGTAATGCTTGATCGGATATGGCCGGACACCTCGTAAGGCACTATGGCAGGTTGCCTTGATACCATGGAAATTCAACCTATCTAAATACATGCGCCACCAATCCAGATCCATTGCATAGAGCACATCAGCCCATGGCGCGATCTGGTAGGTAGTATTGGTAACGATTACTTTTCGATCTTCGGCGCCCGTTTGGGTCCGCCACTGTCGGACTGTTTCGCAGTCTTGTTCTGTGAGGCTTGGGCCGCTGGCGATGCAGACTGCGGTTTCCCAGCGGCCTTGCTGGGGTCTTGAAATTCACTCACCAGACCACGCGATGCCAATTGGGTAAATTGCGCCTGCCGCAGATCAACCGATTGGCCGCGACGGACAACCTGGCCCTCATGTAGGAAACTGCGCAAGACCCGTGATGATACATAGCTCATTTGTCGCTCCATGCTGGCCGGAGGCGAACCCCCGGCCATGGTGATTACTCGCCGAACGAGCCAGTAACGAAGGCTTCAGGACGGTACACAGCCAGAGCCAGGCGCTCTTCAGCGCGGATCGTAACCATGTTGTTCTCGAAGTCTTTGTCATTCTCTGTGGATACCAAAACCTCGGCGTCCATACGATCGAAGATCTGAGCCCCCAGAGAGAAAGCGCCGACCAGGAAGTCGTCCTGCGTCATGGCCTGCGTATCGACAACTGGACGATTCCACAGCGTTTTCTCTGTGCCGCTCTGTGGTTGGCCGATGATGTAACGGCCTTCCTGATCTTTGGTCAGCTCGATGGCGGCCCAATCAATAGGATTCAGGACAATACCAGAGGCGGGGAACTCAGCCAGTTCCGCTTGCAACAGCGCGAGACGGATTGTGTCAATGCGCTGCGAGTTCGCCACAGTAATACCGGAGGCGGCAGCATATGCCGATGCCTGAGGAACAATGCCGAACACATTGGCGCCAGTACCGTTGCCGAACAGGAACTGCGCTTCTTCAGCCATCGTCAGGCCATATCGAGCGCGCGCATCGATATAGCTTGCCAGTGCCGCGGCGTCGTCCAGAATCTGGCGAGACGCTTTGAACAGATGGGCGATCGTACGGACTGGCGCATTTTCCAGTTCAAAAGTCAGATCAGAGTATGGCTTTGGCTGACCTTCGGACACAGGCCGGGCATTATTTGTAAACCCGGTCTCACGGACGTATTCCACGTTATTGCTTGTGGTGCTCCCTGGCGCCAGCAGATCGCGGATGGTCATACGACGCAGGCCGGGCATTACCACACCCGGACGGCGATCAGAACCGACAAGAGAACCGCCAGATGTATCGACAGAGGTAATGGCAGAGCGTGGCAGCGTCACAGAACGCGAGCCGCGAAAGCTTGCGCTTACTCCCTGTTCGGTCAAGCTATCGGCAACCAGCCGGCCAGCGGAAAGGATTTCTTCCCGTTCTTCGCGCTTGCCTGCATTCATCAGCTTTTGCTCGACCTCCAGCATTTGCGCTTGCAGTTCACCCTGCTTGGACAGTGCTTCGTCCACTTTTGCACGAGTTTCGGCAGCCATTTCACCAGAGGCTTTGATTTCCTTCTGGGTCTGTTCAGCGTATTGTTTCAGGGAATCACCAACCTGTTTCAGGTCGGCTTGCGTTTGTTTCTGGGTTTCTTCCAGAGCTTTAAAATCGGTCATGGTAATGACTCCATAAAATTAACGGAATCGGCATAGGGGGCAGTCATCAGACTGCACCCCTGCCACACCACCCGGCATGCGGGTCCGCACCGGGCGGTTCGAGAAGTTGAGGTCATGAGAGACGAGGCAGACCCAGGTTATCGAACCACGCGATCGTCAGCACACTATTGAGCAGCTTGCCACTGTTGCGCCACCAGCGACGGCTGTTGGCCGCCACGCGGTGTGCTACTGTCACACTAGCACCTAGAGTGCGTAGCTCACGGAACATCGTTTTACCGCGTTTCCACTGTTTGAGCTGGATTGCCCGTAACCGGTGACGTATCCATTCCTCCAGTGTTTGCCAGAGTTTTTGGGATTGCGCCAGCCGGAAGTAGCCCTTCCAACCCAGCATGTAGGCACGCAACCTGTCCACCACATCCTGCATACTGCGTCCGCCCAAGCGGCGCGTCAATTGTCGCACGCGTTGCTTGAACGCCATCACGGCCTTGGTCGCCACTCGGCGCTTGACCACGCCCTTGGGGGCCATCCAGAAGCTGTAACCCAGGAATTTGCGACCCGTAAATACACTGGCAACCGCGCTTTTGGTTTCATTGACCTTCAGGCGTAGTCTAGCGTATAACTGTCGCAGCAGGTTCATTACCCGTTCACCGGCACGGCGACTGCGAACGTAGACGTTGCAATCGTCAGCGTAGCGAACGAAGCAATGACCCCTGCGTTCCAGCTCCTTGTCCACCTCATCGAGCATCACGTTGGCCAGCAACGGCGAGAGCGGTCCGCCTTGCGGCGTGCCCTCGTGCCGCTCGATCACCACACCGCTATCCATAATGCCGCTATTCAGATACGCACGGATCAGCCGGATCACGCCGGCATCAGCAATGCGTTTCTGTAAGCGATTAATCAGGATGTCGTGGTTGACCCGGTCGAAGAACTTCTCCAGATCCACGTCCACCACGATACGGCGGCCGGACTGCACATACGACTGAGCGGCAAGCACCGCATCATGCGCCCGCCTGCCCGGTCTGAAGCCGTAGCTGTGTTCGCTGAAGGTGGGGTCAAGGATGGGTTGCAGCACTTGCAGTAGTGCTTGCTGGATCAGGCGATCCGTTACCGTCGGAATACCCAGCTCGCGCTGGCTACCGTCAGGCTTGGGTATCATTACCCGTCGTACCGGGCTGGGCCGGTACTTACCTGTCAGCAACGCCTCCCGGATGGCAGGCCAGGCGCTCACCAGGTGGTGGGCAGTCTGATCAATGTCCAGACCATCCACCCCGGCTGCTCCTTTATTGGCTCGCACCCGCTTGAACGCGGCTTGCAGGTTCTCTCTTGTCAGCGCCGCTTGCAGCAGCGCTGACCCCGTATCCTCATTGCCATATCGCGGACTCCTTGTTTCCTCGCTGACAGGATCACCGGCGGCTTCACCGCCAACTACACCCGTCCGCTCCGCTGGGGCAGTCATCTGAGGCACTACAAGTTGTATCGACATGTCGAGTAATACTCCTTCTCGTTCGGTCCTTCGTCGCTTCGACTCCGAACCTCCCCGATTCGGCTACCACGACTACTATGACCTCTGCTGAGTCCTCGCTCCGGTTCGACACCGTTACCCTTTCAGGATCAAGGCGAGGCTTCCCCAGATAAGAACGCACTCCTTCATCGCACAACCGCTGCATCTACGCCACTTCGCCTTGGTCACGAGAGCTTTGCGGTTTATGGCCCGCTCGCCCTGCTTGGCAGCGCCTTCTATGCAGTTCTTGTCCATCGGCTCGCGATTTACGCTTCACGCTTCCTTCCCACGCTCGGTCACCCTCACGCAGTTGCGCTTCACTTCGCTCGTTGTGACCAACTCGCGGCGGGACTCGCACCCGCAGGAGTACGCCCATGCTGGGCGTACCATAAAAAAGCCGCCCGAATAGGCGGCCTGACAGTGCTGAACCGGATCACTGAATCGGGAATATCCCCTTCAGAGATGCGGCAATGGCGGCGGTTTCCTTTGCCGTCACATGGACAGCCTCTGGCATGTCCGTCGGGATAGCGTCTTGCTTATCCCCGCCAACAGCGTTTTGCGTGCTGGACTTGATATCTGAATAGAGTTTCCGTCGCTCCGAACGCGGCATACCGGCTTTTGCAAGGCAGGCATCCATCCGCTTTAAGGCATTGGCGCTAGCGGTCGTTTCGTCTGATTTTTCGGTTACTTCGTCTGACGCAAGCGTATCTGTGGCAAAGCCCAACTCAACGCAGCGCTTGCCGCGAATAAATGTCTCGTCGTCCATCATTTCAGCAACATCGGTGCCGTCAACACCCGAACGTTCGGAGTACAGATCAGTCATGGCGGCGTCGAACTCTTCCATGTCGTCCGCTGCGCGGCGCAGATAATGACGATTCCCAGCCAAAATCGTCCAGCAGTTGTGAATCATCAGAAAGCCGGACGATGCGATATGTCGCTCGGCGCCCGCCATGAAGATCACGGAGGCAGCGCTGGCGGCCAGTCCGACAACCTTGGTTGTGACGGTTTTGGTATGCTCTCGCAACCGGTTGTAGATGGCGATGCCTTCGAACATGTCACCACCAGGGGAATTGATGTACACAGTGACCGGGTTATCACCAATCGAGCGCAATGCAGCGTCGATCCGCTGGACCGTCACGCCATCGCCATACCAGTTCTCACCGATAACGCCGTAGATTGTGATCGTATTTTCTGTGCTTTCGACCGCAGCACGGATGGCGGGATTCCACTTATCCAGCGCGCGCGGGGCCAACTCACAGTGCCAGGCACGCGAGCTCAAGTTTTGAATATTCATAGTCATTCGCCTTTTTCAAGCCAGTTTGTGAGGGCCGCACGTACCGTCTGGCTCTCCGTGGATTCGCCCAATTTGTCTATCGGAACAAGATTGCTTTGTACGGTCAGGACAGCCGCATTACCGCCCATGCGCGGGAGATTTTCCTTCTCGCGGCAATCATCCCGCGTCCAGATACCGTTCTGAGCCATCTTGCTGTACAGCTCTGCCCGGGTTGCGGAGTCGGCTCTCAGCAGCCCCTCAAGATTGAATTCGCTGTAGAGCGTGACTCGCTGCACGGGAGTCAGAAGCCGCTTGTTAACGCATTGCTGAATTTGCGAGGTGATGGGCGAAATCACGAAAGTCAAGAACGAGATCATCTGCTGTTCGAGACCAGTTCCCCAGTTGCTACCTTTGTCGGTATGCCCAATCATCCAGGGAGGAACGCCGAACCACCGGGCAATTTCCTCAACGCTGTACGACCGAGACTCCAGCAACTGTGCATCGACCGGGTTAATTCCGATAGATTCAGTACTGACGCCTTGCTCCAGAATCGGCGGCTGGCCTGCGTTAACGCTGCCCTGCAACTCCTTCGTGTAAGCCCGAAACTCTTCGCGCTGGTGCTTTTGCAGGATGCGATCAACCTTAAATGCAACCGCCGGCATCAAGCCGTTTTTGAATGTGGAGTTTGCTGCCTCATCAGCAGACATGGCGGCGCCCATCACATCAACCCCGTACCTGATAGCTGAAAGGCCCACCCGCCCATCAAGCGCGAACGCCGGGATGTGCAGCATGTCTTTGTTCTGAATTCGTTGGCGGGCACCAGTCTTAGGCTTGTACCAGTACTTGATGTTGCCGTCCTCGCCACACTCGACTGTCATCTGACGCGGCAAAATGAATTCCAGGCCAATGACCGTGCCATCACCACGGCGGTGAATCTTTGCGTACGCATTCCCCCACAACAACATCGACGCAACAATCGCTTGCCAGAACTGAAATGCCGTCATATCGTCGTTCGGGCTGGTGTGGATCACATCATAAAGACTGAAGTCCCGAGCGCTCACGCGCCCGCCATCGCTTTGGCGGCGGTACAGAGAGTACGGTAGGCCAGCTACAGAATTACTAATCAAGCGAACGCATGCCCAGACGGTAGACAGCCGCATAGCGGAATCAGTCGTTACCGACTTCCCGCTGCTGGACAAGTTGCCGAAGAATGAGCTCCAGAAGGCGCCATCAGTCAGTCGAATCGGCGATTTGTACCAGATCGATTCGCTTTGGGCGGCCTGCGCCACTACATTCAGAAAGCCCTTAGCCACTGGTCAGCCCCTTCCGAATGAATGTTGAAACGATCAGCAAGGATGCGCCGGCGGCGCACAGCGCCCACCCTGTGCCAGCAAGGACATACACGCCAGCGACAAGCGAGGCAAGGCCTGCCAACGCCGTCAGCATGAAGGTGTAAAGTGCAATTTGCATTGTTCGTCCAGTTATCTATGTAGCGGGTTTCGAATCGCTTCCATAAATGATTCGTTATCGTCTTCTTGCGCGGTCATAATTTGGCCAACAGCCATAATTAATGCCACGGCTCCGTCAATCTTGTTGTCATTGCCCTGCTTGATCGGACGCACAACATCGTCGTTTCCCGGCAGAAACTTACCGATCACATTCCCAATACACCAGGTCATGATCGGATTTCCGTCGTGATGGAACCGGCCAGAGGCAATAGCCGCCTCCAGCTCCTTCATCGGGTCGGATAAATTCGTGTAATTCTGTGTAATGGTGACTGGCGCCAGGCCCTCATCATCCAATTGATGCGACAAGTTCGTCGCGCCGTGTGGGTCAATCGGGGAAACCTGAACTGGATTCAACCGGTTCGCTTCTTTGGCTTCCTCAAGGATGTCCCGGTAATCCACTTCCGCGCCATCAGTCGGCGTCAAATGCCCGGTATTTACCCATTTCTGGAACCGTTCAGCCATTCGCTGATTTTCGTTATCAAAAATCGTATCTTCTGGCACCCAGAACTTAGGCGCCACACTGTAGTAATGTCTCTTCCCGTCAATATCCCGCCAGAACAGGCGCGCCATGCTGTTCATATCCAGTTTGCGCGCCAAGTCAAAACCCAGCACACAAGGCTGACTATCGAATTGCTCCAGCGTCAGGGTCGTGTCTTTCAACGACTCCCAATCGGACACATTAAAGAATCCCGATTTCGCGGTTACCCACACTCCAAGATGTTTGGTTTTGAACGTGTTCGTAAACCGCGCCTGTTTGATGGCTCTTTGCTGCTGACTGATAAGATAGTTCTCGTACACAGATACGCCCAAATTCGGGTTTGCCTTCGCAAGAACTGCTGGGTCTCGCCAGTCGTCGCTCTCGTCGATCGTCCAGATCCAGCCAAATAACTCGTCATTCGGGACAGTACCTTCCAGCATCTCCACCACTTCTCGCCGTTTGTCGTAACACGGCCCTTCAATATTCGCGCCTGCGGTCGTGATGATGAACATCAGTGGCTGTTTCCGCGCCCCCATACCCGTAAGCATGGTCGTATAGAGATCATCACTATCGTGTTCGTGGTACTCGTCCACAATTGAGCATGACGGGCTGGCTCCATCGCCGGGATTCCCAATGATCGGCTCAAAACGGCTGCCATCGCTGGGGCGGTTCATGTTCGAGGCATTGACCTCGATTCCGGCCGCATCCATTAGCAGCGGCGTACGCTTGATCATGCTCTTGGCCGGGCGGAATACCTCCCACGCTTGCTTTTCAGTTGTGGCGCCAGAATAAACCTCCGCCCCATACTCGCCATCAGCGCAGAACATCACAATCCCGACCGCCGCGGCGATCACACTTTTCCCATTCTTTCGGTTAACTTCCCAATAGCTCTCGCGAAACCGGCGCATATTGTCCGATCTGCGCTTCCACCCAAAGGTGCAGGCAATGCCGAACTTCTGCCATGGCTCCAATGTCACCAGTTGCCGCTTGAACCCCCACTCGCCTTTGACAAATGGCAACAGCTCCATCAAAGCTATACGGCGCTGCGCCTCTTTCTCATCGAACCAGTACAGATATTCTGGATCTTTGGATTTGTCCAGGTCATCGAAATGACGCTGACATGCCAGGGCAACATACCTGCAAGCCGGAATCTTACCGGCCAGAACATCGCGAGCGAACTTATGCGCCTGTTCGACGGCTGGGTGCTTAGCCATTGAGCAATGCCGCAAAGGGATTGTCGTTATTGTTGGGGTCTGTAGGACCACGCAACCGTTGCCGGCTGGCCGGGTCTAATCCAAGCATCCCGCCAAACGTCGACATTGTGCCAGTCGCCTCTTTGATCGCAGTCAAAGCAGGATTCTTTACTGGACTACCCGACGCCCCCAAGACCGTAACGCCGTGTTTCTGCACGTCTGCCTGAGCCATCCGGAACTGATCGTACGCATTGCAGTACACCTCAAGGTTCTGCACATCCGTCGCTTCCAGCACCCGTTCTCGACACAGCAGCGGGCACACCGTGTCCCACATCTCGCGCCCAAACTCCCCCATCCAGATCGGGCAATCGATTGACCGCACCAATCCAAAATCGGGTTCTTCGGTATTCAGTTTTCTCTTTCCGGGATTACCTGCAAGCTGCTTTTTCGCAACCGGCTTAGGCCTGCGCCCGGAGCGTCCTGCGACTCCTGGCATGGATAATCTCCGTTAAATATGTTTCCAAGTTTGGCGCAGCCAGATGGCGCGCACATTATCTCTTGTCACTCTCAAAACCTTGGCTAAAGCGCGCGCTTGATCCCAATTCTCGCAGGACAGTATTTTGCGCACGTCGTTCTCTGTCAATTTGGATAAATGACACTCTGACCCAGGTCTGGAATTACCATGCTTTATACGATCGTCCGCATTATCTTGACGACTTCCGTATCTGAGATTCGTTAGATTGTTGTTTGCCCTAACTCCATCGTTATGGCAAACCTCCATCCCTTCGGGGCACAGCCCGACAAAAGCCATCAGCACCAACTGGTGAACGCCCTTCCTTACTTTTACCCCGCCTTTTTCCAAGCTCACGTATAAGTAACCGTTCCCCGAATGCGTCTTCATAAGACGGGCTGGGCGGAACTGTCTGTATGGCGTACCTTTGTATTCCGCGTAGGCATATCGCCCTAAACTGAGGACTTTACCCATATTGCTGACCTGATAAATCCCTTCGTAGCCTGGAATATCTTCCCAGACTTCCTTTGACTCATCGGCTATCTGGCTAAATTTCATAATTCGCGCACATATTTTTTCACTTGGGGGTTGCCGTCAGGAAGCTTTTGCCCCTCGGTTTCGATCCCCCTACCCCTATATGAGAATCGCTCTCATTTGATCGGTTTGGCGCGATTTCTCGCCTCTTCCGCTTCTCTCTGGGTTTTCGCACGATGGTGGGGAATGCATTTTGATTCTAAATTCCCATCATCATCCGTCCCACCCATCGCCTTGTTGACGATGTGGTCCACTTCCTTGGCAAGCGTCAGCTTCCCGTGTCGATAGCATTCCTGGCACAGATAACCATCGCGCTTCAGGATTCGTTCCCTCTGCTGCTGCCATCTATATCCGTATCCTCGTTGTGTTGTCGTGCCCTTGGCTGGCTCTGTGCGTCTCCACCCTACTGTATCGGTCTGGTGCTCGTCGCAGTGGCCGTTCTTGTTCCTGTGTAGGGTGTTGCATCCTTTGTGTCTGCATGGACGCTGTGGACGTTGTGGCATTACTGTCGGCGCTGGTTCAATGTCAGCGTCTGTGGAATCTCGTCATCTTCCCCATCATCCGCAATCACATCCAGCAGTGCGCCGTTGATCTCATTCTGATCGGCTATCTGCTGTGCCAACGTGAGGATCGCTGCCGTAGTCTGGCGCTGTTCCTGCAGTGCTTGCGTCTGCGCTTCGGTGTTTCGGTTCAGCGCTTCGATAAGCTGGCTGATCTGCTGTTCTGGCGAAGAGTTGCTTTGCTCTGTCATATGCTACCTGTGCGTAATGTTTGGCTATTTGTCGGCGGCGTTCGCATCCGGTGCAAGGCATTACTTCACCCTCACGGACAGACCACGCTCTACCCAATACGCTACCTTGCCCATATCAGGCTCCTGCCCGGTCAGAGTAGACATCATGCGCACACCGTACAGGTAAGGCATTACCCACCATGCGACATGGATGGATAGTTTGACGTGGGCCATTCAAGACTCCTGATTGTCCATTGCGTCGTTATCGGTAAACTCACCACATTGATAGCGCGGCAGGCCGTCATCAACTACCGCCCAATTACGGGAATTATTGTTATTGAGAGTAGTCACATCGACCTGCCTAACCTTCACCGCAACTTCCGATAACTCCACATCAACCGTCTCAACCATTACAGTCAGCTTCAACGTCGGGATTTTGTCAACGCCGCAATCCAGATTAAAGTCCGTCAGTCCTTCCACTTCCTTACCATCAAGAATCACCTTCCCTTGGTTGATCGAAGTCATTACGATCTTGGCATGTTTGTACATATCGGCATCCAGAAAGAGAAACGCCCCTGCATCGATAGACACAAGGGCGCTTTAAGGGCTAGGTGATAGCCATGAGGAGACAGCAGAAACGAAAAAGGCCCCGACGAATCGGAGCCTGATTTCAGAGGGACCTTCCCCCACCCGCGTATTATCCGTCAGAACGATACTTAATGCAAGACAATTTCATTCGTCTGGGCGGAAATCTTGATAATACTGTAAATCAAATAATGAAATGCTTTCGACTTCGTTCAATCGAATCACACATCTGAAGTCTGCAAGCTTCGCGTTGGACGGTTCGCCGCTTGTATTAAAATGTTCAATCTTATTCTTCTGATACACATCAATGTAATTGCTGTCGAATTCAACCTTCAAACTATCTTTCTCCCGATGACCACTGAGGTACGGAATAATCACAATATTATCGGAATCGATACGTTCGAATTGTTCTCGATCTATAAGGCCAACATAAACCTTTCGAGACTTTAAAGAAATCTTCACAGGTTTTACTTCGGATGACGCATATATTACTATATCCGATATTGCATCCTGCTTTCTAAGTTCGTCGGTCCAGTTTTTGTTGCTATCTTTAGACAAATCCTGTTTTATTTTCTGCGGCCCCATCAATATTGAGAATATGCCCACGGCTATAACCCAGACATCTATTCCAGCAATTTGTTTATACCAAAGGAATTGCGTCAATGCAGTGACTGGACGAGCTTCAATACCAAAAATGGCGATAACGAGCGAGAAAATTATCATTGCCCCATATATTGCGGGCACCAAAACGATGAATGTAACAAAACCAAGCCATAAACCGCCAAGGCCATGATTCCCCAACAATACATATGATTCCCACCCAGAGCTTCGTTTTAGGATCGATTTCTGAGCAGGTATAGCTGTGCAGTGTCTGTACCCTAGTACAAGAATCAAAAGTACAAGGAGAAGAGCCATTTACCGGTTCTTCAATTTTATTTTTGAAAGGCTGGTCAAATGTTTATTAATGTTATCTTGAACTTTTTGATTTTTATAATTCAAGCGCATACTTCCGTCTGCATCCAAAATCAATACATCATCACGAGATGAAGCTGATTTAGGGGAGGATTCTAATTTTTCCCCCACAAAATTAGCCAATTGCATAACGCGGTCAAGAACAACCATAGCAATCTCCTATACAAGTGGGCTCAAAATCAAAACCAGCAAGAAACTGGCTTGCCCAATTGAAAATCATGCAAGAAAGCTTCTTTGAGGATTAATTGTATTACAAAACGCAACACAGAGCAAACCATCTATTTGGCCAACACAGGTCGCAAATCCACTTCCCTCGCCATCAGCCCACGCCGCACGAATGGCATCAGCAACTGTTCCTTCGCCTCCTGATACATCCGGTGCTGCTCTTCCCTGCTTATCCGTGGATTCTTGAAGATGGTATTGCCCAGCACCTTATTGCCAACTGTGACACTCAGAGCGGCCCGGTGCATGAACGGCAGCAGGTCAATCTCGGCTTCCATCTGTTCGGCCTGGTTGGCAGCGATACGAGCGTCGATTTCGTCCCCATCGATATACGTATCGTCGGGCTTAGCTTCCCGGGTGAATGGGCATGCCTTGGGTGCATCCAGCGCAGGACGGTAGGCCCGGTTGTGGCGCCACCATACTTGCAGCAATTCTTCCATCTGGGCTGATTCGTTCTGTGTCATGGGTCTTTCCTCGAATGGGTTTGGTTGTTTGCGCTTCTGGCGGCGAAGGGCTGCTATTTCGTTTTCCTCTGCCGTGAGGGATGGATCACGACTGTAGTACCTGGATGGCAGCGCGGTCATTGCTCACCCCTCAGCGTGTGATAGTCCCATACGACTTCACGTACGTCGTGACGCTCACAGGGCTTGATAATCCTGCCCAACGTTTCCTCGACGTTGCTCCCTGTTGCTGTGCCGATGAATCTTCCAGAGTCTATGATCTGCAGATTGACCCTGAGAAATCCGTTCCCCCTCTGGACCAATACGCGAAGCCAGCCATCAGGATTGAATACCAGGCCGGTAATCGGGTCTTTTTGGGGCTCTGTGTCAGCATCCCTCATTGCATCCTCCGCCTCGCTCAGTCCTGGGCCGTGGTGGGGTACTAGCTGGGCCACCTGACCCTCAAGCGCCCGAAGGTCAAACTCAAGTGCAGCGATCCGCCTGCGCATCTTTTTGTATTCGATTTCCATTATTTGTCCCCTGTGAAGAACATCACCAGCCCAATAGTCGCGTAGCCCAATGTCAGCACCATAGCGATGGCCCGTCCCCAAGTGTTGGATGACGACAAATACACGTTGAGCCAAAGAACCATCATCACGCTCATGAAATTTAATTGAGTCATCCCTCGTACCTCTCCATTGAGTGCCAAATAAATTGTGCAAAGCAGGCAAGTAGAAAGCCAACTATGCAGCCGAGTAAAAATACTAGTAGGATCATCAGAACACCCCCGGTTTGCTGATTTCGAGCAGAGTAAAGCGCCCGAAATAGTCCTCGGGAAGCCAACCGCCGGTGTCGATGTGGTGCACATTGCCCAGCGTCATGACCGTTGGATGGCAGTTATGCCCGACGACTACATGGTCGATTCCAGAAACCGGCGTATCATCTTGCAGGCCAAACCGGTCTCTCGCCCACATGGCCCGCTGGCGATAGCCCTTGTTTGCCAGGTACTGTTCGAGATCATTCCAATCAGGGCAAGGCACGTCTGCGTGGATGATTCCTACCCGGCCATTGATGGTTTCGACTTCGATAGCGAACGGCAAACGTTCCAGCTTCTGGACTAGGATTTCGCGCATTTCCGGCACAAGATCGATGAACCAGCCACCCCCGTTGCGGCGGTAGTGATCATCATCCATCTTGCCAATTCGGTGATAACGGATAGCAAAGTCGTCATGATTCCCCCGGACCGGGAAGAAAATGCCAGATTCCGTGAAATTAATCATGTCCTCGTTCTCTGGCCCGCGATCCACCAAATCACCTACCGAGAACAGCCGATCATCGTAAAGGCTGAAATTCACCTCTTTCAAAACCGCCATCAACTTGCTGAAATTCCCGTGAATATCGCCAACAACGAAATCCCGGCCTTTGGTGTTCATTTCAAACTTGTGTACGTAGGTCATTTGGCTGCCTCCTGACATGTTGATTCGATCCTGATCCGAGTTTCCGGTGTCAGCCCATACCGCTTCCAGCAGTGAATATCCACAACCTGACTGTCGTCCTTAAATACGATGTCATTCATGGCATCAAACAGCGCTTTCTGAATGTTGTCCGCATCCGGCTTCTTCGTAGGGGCAATGTGATCGGCAGCAGCTTCCATCTTTCGTTTCCCTGACCATGACGTTGGTATGGGCAGGATTACTTCAATCGTCGCCTTAACCGGCCCCATCCACATATCCCTGCCTTGCATAGCCTGCTTGGCTGTCCAACTGACCAAGTTCTCAAAGTTGACCGTCTTCTCTGGCGTGAATGCCATCGTCCTCCCCTTGACTTTCACGACTCGAGCGCGGGCCTTTGGGACGGCAGCGCCGGGGACAGTGAATGTGATGCTAAATGGGCTCATGCTCTATGCTCGAAAGTATGTTTGATGGTGTCGATCAGCCCTTCCATAGTTCCGTGCCTGCGTCGGAACCTGAAATTTGCCTGTGCGTAGTCACTCCAATCGTCAAAATCATCTGGATATGGCATTACGCGATTGCACCGCCAGCCCTCAGCACGGAAAATAATCCACCCCTGCGCCTTGAGAATTGCATCGCGTTCTGCATCCTTTCTCTGGTCGTGCCACTGCTTCCCATCGCATTCCAGTCCAACTTTTACGATTGGGTTACCAAAGTCCAAAAAGAAACGATCTACCGGCAATTGTGGCCAGAGCGGGATTCTGCTGAATCTGATATCCTCCCAAGATGCCGCCTCAATTGGAGTGAATACCCTGCTCCAATCAGCGATCCGGTATTGGTCCGTTTCCATCCATGAAGCCTTTCCAGCATCAACCGATTTCTGAAACAACCGATAGTTATGCTTGATACGACTAAACCTTTCAGCCAGCGGCATATCCAAAGAAACATCGAGGTATGCTGTTTCGGCAGTGAAGCCACTTAGTAGATTCTGTACGGCATCCGATATTTTGATGAAATTGTCCATATCAGTCCCTCAGCCCGTTGGAGTATTTCGGTTTAGGGGCCGCCTGCCCGAATAGCCGGCCTCGTTCCAAATTGCTGAATTTTGAGTATTGGCCCTCAAAGACCAGACCGACAGTCCCCGGTTCACCCTGACGGATTAGACCAACGTTCACCTCGCAGATACCTTTATCCGTCGTTTCTGGGTGGTAGACTTCGTCCCGGTACATGAACAAAGCCATGTCACAATCCTGTTCAATGGCGCCAGAATCTCGCAGATCAGAAGGAAGCGGTCGTTTATTGGGTCGAGATTCAAGGCTCCGGTTCAATTGGGAAAGCAGGATGATGGCTATATCCATTTCCAGTGCCAGCGCTTTTAAGCCCCGGGTAATGCCTTCGATTTCGGCGTTCCGGTTTGCTCCCTCGCCCACCATAAGCTGCAGGTAGTCAATCACCAGAACTTTCAAGCCGTGCTTTCTTGCGACTCCGCGCGCTTTGACACGGACATCCATCAGGCGCAGACCACCTTGGTCGTCCACATACAGTTTCAAGGCGCTTATCGTGGCAACTGCTGTGCCGACCCCATCCATTTCTTTGGTGGTTATCTGCTTTGGGTTCAGCAGGTGTGATAAGTCCACCTTGCCGATACTGGCAACATTGCGATCATGAAGCTGGCGCCGCTTCATTTCTTGCGATAGGAACAGTACCGGGTGGTCGTAGGAGATATTCACAGCGATGTTCATCGCAAGACTGGTCTTGCCTGTCTTGGGGCGACCGGCAATCACACACAGGTCACCGCCTCGCAGGCCACCGGACATTTTGCGGTCCAGATCAGCAAACCCAGTCGCAAAGACCGCCGTGCCGTTACCCTCCTCTCGTCGCTCCAGTTCGTTCAGGTAGTCGGCTAGGTCGTCACTCGCCAGCACAGGCTCATTACTCTCACGATTCTCTGCGATCTTCTCCAACTCGGACTGCGCCATGTCGATAACCGCCGCGGTGTCTGCTCCTGCCTTGGCAGCATCCTCCTGAATGCGGATACCGACCGTCAGCAACTTGCGCCGCTGGGCCGTTTCACGCACGATCTTCGCGTAGTGGCCGATGTTCGACACACTGGGGGTGTTGGTTTCCAGGCTGGCAAGGTACGCAATATCGCAGACCCCTGCCAGCTTCTCGGACAGCGTGATCACGTCTACCGGCTTACCGGCTTCGATCAAGCGCTTAGTTTCGGCAAAGATCGTCTGGTGGTCAGCGCGGGCGAAATCCTCTTTGCTCAGCATTCCAAGGCGGTCATAGGCGTTGTTGTCCAGCAGCAGTCCGCCAAGTACACTTTGTTCGGCTTCAAGGGCGATATTCATGCTGCCTCCCTATGCGCCATTTCAGCTTGCTTGCCGCGAGTGGTCAGCGAGTAAGTGCCATCTGGTTCAACCCACCAAATTTTCAACCAGTTCTCCTTCACGGCAGTCAGGAACACGATGCGCCAGTCCTTGTACCGCTTGGCGGCAGATGGACCATCAGGCAGATAGCGAACCTTGAACTCTTCCCAGCACAGGACGAGCATTTCCTCGGGGAGATTGACACTGCCGGCATACGTCAATAGCGGTTGGTAGTCAGCAATCACCGGTTCACCATTCGCCTTGCAGTTCTCCATGAAAGTTTTCAGGGTGACAGTTGGTTTGCTTTTTCGTTTTGCAGGACCATCAGGAATGTCCGCCTCGGATTCCGGGGCGGAATATATATTGGTTAATGGTTTATGGTTATTGGTTAGGGTTTCATTCGCTTTTGATTCGCTTTCCGAAATAAACCCACTGGGTTTTTCTGGGTTTTGTGCTTCTGTATCAGATTGATTATCAACAGGTTTATTTTTCGCAGGACGGCCACCTTTCTTACCGTTCTCTCGGTTTTTCTCTGCTTTCTGGTGATACTGATCAATCTCAGAGTCACAACGACGATGTGAATACCCATCTTCGGACAGCTCAAAGAAGTCGTTCAGTACGTTTTTGACTGCATCCTGTTCTTCTTGGGTTTTTGCTGATAACCGACGCATAACCCACTGGGTTTCTTTCGGTATTGGCTTTTCTTCCATGTAGTACAGGTCGATAAGCTGGCGATAGATTCCATGCTCAAGCAGACTCAGGTGGGACGTATCCCTCCTGTAGTCGCCTATGTGGTGTTGGTAGTAGTTCAATTACGCAACCTCCGCTTTACGGATAGCTGTAGTCAGACGGCGCTTTGCGTTGTATTCCGCCTTCTTGGCTTTCCTGTACTCAACCAGGCAACTATGGGCGTGGGTCATCATTCTTTCCCAATCCTCGCTATTGCGATCCAGCTTCTGGAACCGGTCATACCCTTGATCGTCTTTCCATTCAGAGCAGGAGTCGTAATAAGCTCGTTTTGCAGCGGCTGTACGGCGACTGGCGGCGTGATGGTCGATAGCTTTCTGAGCAATATCCATCAGAGCAATAATTTTCTTGGCATCCATGATTACGCTGCCTCCGCTTCAATAGACAGCGCATAGGCTTCCATCCATACATCAGCGTGATATGCCTTCACAGTCCCATAGTTGGCATCGAATATGTCAATGGCTGGAATACCCATTTCCGTTCCGGTGCTCTTCAGGTGGCGCCAGTTGAACTTTTGCCCGTGATACAGCATTTCCATGCGCTTCACAGTGGCGTACTGCTTGGAGCGGTCAAGCTGGGTTTCCAGTGCCTTGGCTTTCTTTGCGGCCTGGCTGGCGGTGTTCATTGCTGTAGCCTCACGGCGGGACCCAATCTCTGCCTTGGTTGCTACTGCTTCGTCTCGCTCATAGGCAAGCTGGATTTTTTCTTGCTCAGCAGCCAGCGCCATGGTGAGCAATTCGATTCTGGATAGTTCTGTCTTGGACGACCGCAGCTCATAGAACGCCTTGACCAAGCGCTTTTTGAACGTCCGCACTATTTCTGAATTGCGCATGTAGGTAATAAGCAACGTAGCTTGCTGCTCATTTAGCACTGCATACTCCGTAGGACGACCACCAGAACTTTCGGATTTGAAATCCAGAAGTCCAAATTCCTCCAGATCCAGCTTGTATTCCCTGACCAGCTTGATAACGCTGGCATGGTCATTACTCGTACCCAAGGCGATTGCCATACTGGTAGTAACCAATTCACCGGATTCGTTTTTATTTACAAGTTCGTGATTCATGTTTATAATTCCCTCATCGATTGAGTTAACGAATCAAGCCGCCGCCACAGCGGCTTTTTTCATGCCTGCAGTTTCCGTCGCAGACTCCACGTTTGAATTTGCGGCGGCCCATAGGCGCGGGAACGCCAGGGCAAACGCATCTTCGACTTCTTTCATCCACTGACCGCGCATCTGCAATTCAGCGCGAGTCGCTTGAACCAATGAGGCTTCTTTCTGCCAGCGCTCAAACTTGCTGCCGAAAATCCCGCCTTGGTCATGTTCCCGGTGGCAGTTCACACACAGCGCCATAAGCTGGCTGTCGCATGCCTTGATACCCATGCCTTTTCCGTAGTTGGAATGCGCGGCCTGCGTCATCCCTTCCAGTCCGCAGTTAACGCATGGCAAAGCAGCCACAAGGCGTTGATGCCGGGCTGAACGTAGATAGTTGAGTTTTTTGATCTTCATGCTCCCTCCGGGAATTGGAGAATGACGCCGCGGCGCCGGAAATCGTCCTGGACCTCTACGGCGTATTTGCTTAGTTGCTCTTTGGACATAAGGGAAGTGACGGGCAAGTACCGCATCACCCTCAATTTGTTTTCGTAAGACATACCCTTGATCGCTGAGTCGTACACTCCCCTGAATTCGTCATCTTCTGCGCGTAGGATCGGTACACCGTGATGCAGCTTGCAGTAGCACTTCCATCCAAGTTCGTCATCCTCGCGCAGTTCTCGGGCGATCTGCTCATAGAAAACATGGGTGATGGCGTTTTGTGGCAGAGAACGTGCCTTGCCTGTTTTGATGGAGATACGTAAGAACTTGTGGCGAAGGAATAACTCCCGAGCCTTACCTATAAAACGCTGCAGACCTTCTTCGCTGTTGACGATATCGGTGCTCATGCTGCCCTCTGCGCGATCATTTCTTCCATGATGTTCAGTTGAGCATCGCGGGTGATGTATTGGAGGACGACCCAATTGCCTACAACCAGGCACCAGTCGCGTACCTTGTCCATGGGTAGATCCCGACGGCGTGGGTTGTCGTCAATGTGCAGGTAGTCAGATACATGAGACGGATATAACCCGGCATGCTCAGCGGCAAGCGCCTTGGTCATTTTCTTTCTTGCCTTCAACTGCCAAGACAGGCGGACCGCATCCCGATAGGATTTGCACAGGCTCATTTCTGCCTCACTCGCGAAGGTAGGAGGGTTAACCGGGCCAATCAGAGGAAGTTCATACTGTTTCATAGGAAAATTTCATTAAATAACCAGTTGGCTATGCAGTTGAATTAAGGCAAAAATAAAACCCATGCAAACCTCACATGGGCGTGAAAAATGACTACGCGACTACCTTTTCGACCAGTTCAGGCCAAACCTTCTGAGCATCTTTCCGAAAGTGAAGGCGGGATATTCCGCTCTCTCTTTCCAAAGCTGGACATGCCCAAGCAGGAACCTGTCCAGCCTCTATCCATTGCTGAACCGTCTGATAATTGCGGGCGCCAGTTTTCCGAGCGGTTTCAATGGGTCCGCCGCATTTCTGTACTGCTTCGATGATGAGGGTCTGAGAGTTCATGAATAAATTATATACAAGCCTCTCTTGTATAGCAAGTCATTCTTGTATTGATACAAGTTGTTCTTGCGTGTTCAATATGGCTATGAGTACACTTAGCGATCGAATCAAGCACTACCGGACGAAAAGCGGCCTTTCGTTGGAAAAGGTTGCGGATAGGCTCGGGGTGAGTTACCAAACCGTCCAGCAATGGGAAAAGGGAGATACGACGCCGCGTGCGAGCCGATTCCAGAAAATTGCAGCTGCACTGAACACAACGCCCGAAAATTTAGTTGGCACTAGAAGCGTTATAGATACAGTAGAACGTGCGCTTTCAGACTGGCCTTTCAAACGGGTTACGCAGCGCGATTTGGAGAGACTGCCGCCGGAGATTTTGGAAGATGTCGAAGACTATATTCAGATGAAACTATCGAAATTACCTGATGACGAACGCAAAAGCGCGGCGTAGTTATACGCGCGTGGGAAACGTCCTCTACTTGATAAATATTTAACCTAAAGGTAACCAAAGATGAATCGAGTATTTAAATGTGTCTTATTAGCAACGATAATTTTTGCGTCTGGCTGTTCCATGCCAACGCGCACTGCCGTAACAGAGACAGGCGATCTATTCAACTCCCAAAATGTCGAAAAAATTCATCAGGGCATGTCTCAGGCTGAAGCATTGGCGCTCGTTGGAGTCCCGCCAATGTCAAAAATGCAAGTGATGGATAAAGAAACGTACTCATGGGGCAAGTCTTCAATGGTGTCCAGCGGGTCCGGATATCGTCTTTTCCCAGTCGGTTACCCGGTAACTGAAACACTTGTACTGTCGTTCAAGGATGGGAAAGTAGCCGAGAAAATCTACAACAAACACCAGATGCAGTCCCGGACTACGAGAGTTCAATAACCCCTTTTAGAGGGCCGCCGCCCCACCCAGCCCAATACTACTAGACCATCATGACCGACCAAGAAGCCAACATTAAGACAGAAATAGCCTGGATGAGAGCCAATTTAACGCAGCAGGCGTTCGCGGAATGGTACAAAACGCAACAGGGTCACCAGAAGGCCTGGCTGGATGACTTCGAGCGCCTGGTTCTGCCCGATAGAATCGAACGCCCGGCGCCATGAAAAATCTGAAGTACAGACACCTATACGACGAGAACGGCTTGCTGAAAAAGGAGCCGGTGCCTACTATCACGCCCATGGAACTAGATCAATGGTTGCGCGAGAATGTGACGGATCCCGAAATCAGGAAGTGGTATCGGCAGAAGTTGGCGGAATCTGTTGTGGTGCCGGATGAAGAGCAGGAATAACCCCTTTTAGAGGCTGGGAATGATATGCAACAATTATGCAGAAAGCGCAGACAAAAGTTAACTTATAGGTTACGATAATGGGAATGGATCTGGTCGAACTGTGGCAAAGTAAAGACCCGCGCAAGCTCTGTTGGAAAGTTTACGGAGTTTTGGAAGATGGCTGCTGTCAGGTTTACGACAAATTTCTTGAGCTTGCCCAAATCGAAGCAGATCGAAAGAGAGCTGGCAATTTACTCCAGAAGATTCAACACATTGCCTTTAACGAAGATGGCCCAAATCTATATACGAAAGACAGCAAAGTGTGCCATGAGGCTATAGCCGGCACCGGCATTTATCGTCTGCGTAAAGATCAGCTGCGACTGTATTTTTTTTATGATAGAGATCATGTAGTAATTTGCTCGTTGCTTTTGGAAAAGCGAAAAGATAAGTTGAGTGACGCAGAAGAAGATAGATTAATAAAGATTAAACAGAATTACGAAAGAACCACTCACAGGTTTAATATCGTAAAAAACAAGGATTACCGCCGTGGATAAAATTACCGACTTGTTCAGCGAATTTGAGAAGCTGGATTCATATTGGGAATCAAGAGCACAGCATGAATTTTCACTGAAAATTTACCAAATAATGAAGGAAGATAATCTGAACCAAGCACAGGTTTCTAAGTTGCTAGGAGTTTCCGCCCCATATATTTCCAGCCTTTTGTCTGGCGATAGAAATCTGTCACTTAAAACGATGGTGAAGTATGCTCGAAAGCTTAACCGGATTCTTTCAGTGGAGCTGCTCAAGGAGAAATCTGAGGATCTCAGTAGCTTCGACTTTTTAGGCGAATCAGATCCTCATTATGCAAAGCTCCAAGACGATGGCTTTCTGGCTTCGCTGAAAACCAATCGAATGAATGCCGCAAATGATCAAGAATTCTCCACTCAATTTGTATCGACCTCTAATGGCAAATACTCTATAGCTGGATGAAATGCAAACAAGCCCTATACAACCCATCGAGATTTTTTTTGACGAAGTTTCCGTTCAATGCAATAAAAATGAGGGGGGCGCAGCGCTGCCCTCTCCGAATGATTTTTTTGAATGGATGGGAGTCCAGATTCGAGTAAAACACAACTTTGAGTTGATTGTAGAAGAAAAAAGAACTTTGGTTTTAATAACTTTTCAGTTTGAAATCCCCCGTTCAGAATCGCCTCAAATCGCCTATAACTTAAAAATCTCTGTTTATGGGAAGTTCGCACAATTAAATTTGCCAGCGTTCAAACCAAAGACTGAAGAAGAATCGATTGATTTGATCGTCGTAAATGGGTCGTCTATATTGTATTCAGTTGCAAGAGAAAAAGTTTTAGAGATAACTTCAAGGATGAAACCTGGTCCTTTAACGCTTCCAAGCGTGAACTTCATGGATGCACGCCCATCACTGAAAAATAAGAAAGACCCGCAGCCAAAAGAACCAGAAAAAAAATCAACTCGAAAAAAGACCGCTTCACCCAAAAAATCGGCCTCGGCCACTAAGTAACCCCCCCCACCCGCTCCGGCGGGTTTTATTTTGCCCACCCTCCCCCTTGCGCACCACCCGACGACCGGCTATGATTGCCCCCGACAGGTTGTAAGTCAATGGCGAAACACGTATCGCGATCACTGTAGTAGCCAGCTCCGGTCGGTAGACCTGCCCAGTACGGGAAAATGCGGGTTCGAGTCCCGCCGCCTGTCCGCTCTCCCCATCCCTTCCCCAGCCACACATTGATGTGGCTTTTTTGTGACAGTTGCCGCTTGTATATTGCGGCATTTATTTTCCCCTTTTATACAAGTTTAGCTTGCATACAAGTTGTGCTTGTATTAATATCTGTTCATGCACTCAACGGAGCGCACCGAATGCCAGGAATCAACGGGATTCGATTCTTTAACAACTGAGCGTGTGGACCACACCGGAATTATCCGGCGAATAACGGCACACAAAGACGCTACGCGCCCCGCTGTGAAGTGAGGGTGCGGTATGGGGAGTATGTACGCTGATTGCCCCGGCAAAATGAAGCAGCAAATTACCACGTTCGATACATCTTCGGGGTGCGCTGTGAAGCGTCCGGAAACTGGTAATCAGCGCCTGTAATCAGCCAGAGGCGGGTATCTGGTCGATAACGCCCGAGAGAAGAACGGGAGGATGCACTTCGCATCCGAAAGCGCATTGATTGGCAGTGTGCTTTTTTATGCGAGGGCTTTATGGACACAGTAGGAAAGTCATGGTTGGTGGGCCGACAGTACGGCTCCGAATATAAGCATTTCTCAGATAAAGAGAAAGCGGAGTGGGAAGCGGATTTTTTAGCAAAGCGCAACCCCGAGGAAGCATTTGTGATCTACGAATGCATTCAGGTTTCAAAAGTCGAATTGCCAGTCAAGACTATCAAAAAAAACTGATCGGCCCGGGAAGGAAAACTTTTTTGCAGAGAGCGCACTCCCGCATCCCTTGGGAGCACATGCCTCTGATTATTTTCCTTCCGCTATGGGCCTTGTTTTTATGGCTGATCACCAAGTAATGCAGAAGCCCCACTACTTCGGGGCTTTCAGCATCTTTGAGAGTCGTGACAGGGCTTTGAAAGATGTTTAACAGGAGATAGAGATGGATGCAATAACTGAAGAAAGACTCGAAGAATTGCTTCGGCAGCGATATGGCCTTGAACCAAAGGCGGGCATGCTGAAAGTGAGGGATGGATATGTAACTGAGGGCGATAAGGTGTGGTGGCGTGGCTCAACCGGGCCTGAGCATGTGCGAGTTGATTATGAGCATATCAGGAATATCCGAGATTACCCAAATGTTTACCAGATTGCGAAACCGAAAATCGAAGTCACATACTTGGATTAATCCCAACCGGCTTTCCCCCGAGAGCCATCACGCTAGGCGGTTTATCTAAGGGTCAATGGAGCCGTCCCGAGGTTTGGTAGAGCCGCCTACCGTGAATATCAACAGGAGATAACGAAATGAGTTCAACAGCATGTGATGACCAATTAACAGTGCATCCGGACGACCAAGCTAAGCAGGCGTCCAACCCTTTGAGCGACTTTTATGTAAATGCAGTGGCTCAAGAGCACGGATACGCGCACCCACTTTCTACACTGGCGCGCCTTGATCAATGGATAGGATTGCATGGCAAAGAGGATTCAATAACTCTGCTGATATGGGAATCGCAGAAGGTCATACGCGAACTATTGAAGGATAAGGAGCGACTCGATAGCGGCTGCATTATCACTCAAGAGCGTGACGATTTCGGTGACGAGCACTCATGCGAACGACGCGGACTTGATCTGCGCGCTGCGATAGACGCCGCCATTGCCGAGTCTCGAAAGTAAGCAGTATGTGTTGCTGGTCACGCCAAAACCAGCACCTTAAAGCATGGGCGTTATCCGTTGGAGAGTCGCATGTGAAGTAATGGAAAAGGCTTGCCTTGGCTATCTACAGGAGATCTGTCAAACACTTCAAATCCCATATGTTTGTAGAAACCCACCGCCTGCTCATTCTGTTCGTTCACATCCACGGAACGCACTGACATGTTGACAATAGCATCTTCTAAAAGAAGCCTTCCCGCACCTTGCCCACGCACATCAGGAGCAAGGAACAACATTTCCAATTTTCTTGAATGTACCCCAGAGAACCCTAATATGAGGCCATCTTTGCTTACACAAGCTTTTAATGTAACGGCTGGAAGCCATTCTTCGAGCAATGGCGCACGAAGCTCCTGTATATCGGAAGGTGTGAGGAAATCATGGGTTTCTTTCACTGACGCTTCCCATATACACACCAATTGCTCATATTCAGAGGGGTGAACAGGACGAATCCTCATTTTTAAACGCTCCAACAATTTCACGAAAACAATTGATAATTGTATCAATCCCCCTCAACAGTTGCAGCGCAAAAGCAAAAACCTATTCAGCACCCTGATTCAAGCACGCTCACCCTGAAATAGTAGGCAGGGGCCGGCCTTCCAACCCGGTGCGAGTGTGCTTTAGTGAGGGTAATGCCCAGGCTGATGGGCGGCGAATGGAATAATCCGGCGTGATAGACATTCTAGGTCGCAGCAACTGGCGACTGCTATGAAAACATGTGCGCACGCTTGAGCCGGAGATCAGCACCGGCACCCTCTCCCCCTTTTCCAAGGCCAGCACAGGCCGCAATCAACCAACTCCAATCGTGTAACCGGCAACCGGACTATCCCGGCTTGTCCCCGGGTGCGCGCGCCTTGGAAATCCTTTATGGAGTGAATTATGCAGATCACCATATTCTCCCTGCCTAACGGCACACCGCGTGAAGTCGAGATCACAAACGTCAATCCAATTGATGCTGAATTCTTTGAGCACCACAAGGTGAAGATCAGCATGGAGGATATCGGCGGCATGTTTGCTGTGTACGCGGATATCGGGAAAGTGCATGACGGCGAGCCTGATGAATTGATCGAGCTATCACAGGGCCGGTCATGCGAAGACACACTGAATGCGCTTCGTTTGCAATGCGAAGAAGCCTTGCGAGAAATGGCATGAACGCCCCATTTACCATCTGGTCCCTACCCGAAGCCGGGCCGATCACGCCGCCTGAGTACGACGATCCAGAGCCAATCACCCCCCACCTTTCAAATGACCAGATCCACCACCGCATCCACGATTGCCTGACTGGAGCCACAAGAGAGGCATTCACTAAGGACAAGCGGTACTGGTATGAATCGGTCATTGAGTGGGAGGAAGAATACATGATGGCCAACAGCGCGGCCTGCGCGATCAGCATCGACCTTGCCCGAGAACGGATGCACCACGTCGAGCAGATGATGTTGATCCACGCCCGCGAGCTGCTGGACGAAATGACCGAAGATCAACTGATGGATGAAGGAATACAGCCATGAGCGACATGGGAGACGACTTCCGCGCTTTTCGGGAGCACAAAAGGGAGTTGCGCAATAGATACGGCGTCAATTGTCCAGTTTGCACAAAGCAACTTCCGAAAGCCCAACCAACAATCTTGTTGCCGCAGCAACGGTGCCGAGTCTGTAAATACGTTGATCCTCGACCAGAACTGACGGACGAGCAATACCAAATGAAGGAACAGCCATGACCTACTTTCAAGGCCCGAACGTTGTGGCGCCGCGCGAACTGCGCCGCAACAAATACACCAAGTTGCCCCATTTGGCCTATCTTGACGGGCACCGATATAACCCGCTTACCGGCGACTGGAAATCAATCATCGAGCCGCCCATGCCACGCGCCGCAAAACTCTTCATCCTCGCGTTCGCCATCGGCTGCATTGCCCTATTACTCAATTCACCAGGAATTTAACCATGTCAGAAGTCATCGAACAAGAAAGCACTGAGCTTGTGGCGCTGCCACCGAAAGAAACCGCGCTATCGGTTTACAGCACATCTGGCGGTCTGGATCCTTACCTTGAGCGCATCAAGGCCGAGATTGACGCCTTCGTACCCGACACATCGACCGCCAAGGGTCGCTCAGCAATCGCCAGCATGGCATTCAAGGTTGCCAAGATTAAAACCGCAATAGAAGCCCTGGGCAAGACGGTTTCTGCTGAACTGAAAGAGATTCCGAAAAAGGTAGATGCTGAGCGCAAGCGCACGCGGGAAAAGCTGGAGCTTTGGCAGGCAGACGTACGTAAGCCGCTGACCGAGTGGGAGCAGGCGGAAGAAGAAAGACAGGCTCGTCACAATCAAAACGTGATGCGGCTCAACCAATACGCAGCCAATGCCAGTCAAGAAATTGAATCTCTCACATTGCTGGAAATGTTAGGCGCAGTCGAAGCCACGGTAGTTGATGATTCGTGGGAGGAATTCGAGTCTGAAGGCCATCGCGCCAAGGAAAAGGCAATAGCATCGTTGCGCGCTGCCATCGATAAACGCCAGCAATACGAAGCCGAGCAGGCAGAACTTGCCAAATTGCGTGCCGACGCCGAAGCCCGACGAATCCAAGATGAAAAGGATCGTATCGCACGCGAAGCAGCAGAGGCAGCCACCAAGGCAGCAGGAAGCGAAAGCGCAGGCCGAACGTGATGCCGCGATCAAACGTGAGGCAGACGCCAAGGCTGCAATGGAACGCCGGGAACTGGAACTAAAGCTACAGGCCGAGAAGGCAGAGCGCGAGAAGCAGGAAGCCATCAACCGCGCCGCTCAGGAACAAGCAGCAGCCGAGGAACGCCAGAAGCAGGCAGTCGAGGCCGAACGCAAGCGTCAGGCAGACGAAATCGCCCGGCAGGAAGCGGAGGCAAAAGCGCGGGAGGCGGACAAGAAACATAAGGCGTCCGTCAATCGTGCGGCAATGGAAGCCTTTATCGCTGGCGGCATGACCGAGGATTGCGCCAAACAGGCCGTAACGTTGATCGCCAAGGGTCAGATCCCGGGCGTGAAAATCTCATACTGAGGGAATTATGAATGAAGTTATTGAGCGGCCAGGAATCGTGCCGCAGGTTGAAGGCCGAAGTTCTGTAGCGGAGGTGACGAAACACGTTATCGCCGTTCAGGAAGTCATGAAGTCGGTGATGAAACAGAACGTCCATTACGGATCCATCCCGGGCGCTGGCGACAAGCCTACCTTGTTAAAACCCGGCGCTGAAGTGCTTTGCGTCACGTTCCGGATCGCGGATGACTTCATTGTCGAGGATTTATCCGCGCCCGGTGTGATTCGATACCGAGTGAAGTGCATCGGGAAACACCAGTCTACCGGCATCACCCTTGGTTCCGGCTTGGGGGAGGCATCCACCGACGAAGAAAAGTACAAGTGGCGCAAAGCTGTTTGTACTCAGGAATGGGAGGACACACCGAAGGATATGCGCCGCCTGAAGTATGGCCGCAAGGCGAACGGTCATTACACGGTCGAGCAGATCAGGACCGAGCCAGCAGACCTTGCCAATACCGTCTTAAAGATGGCCTGCAAACGCGCCAAAATCGCAATGGTTCTGAACGTAACAGCAGCGTCTGACATGTTCAGCCAGGACTTGGAGGACTTGGACGCCGAGCTTGTGCGCCATCTGGCCGAGGATGACCGAGAGAACCATATGCAACAGGTGCGGCAAGAATGGAAAGAAAAGGCGACTGCCACGGAAACGGAAGAAGCCCTGCGCGCCGTCATGAAGGCTGGCGTCAAGGTATTTCAAGAAACACGCGACATGGATGGATACAAGGAATTTGCTGCGGTAATTCAGGAACATGGCGCCAAACTCAAAAAAGGAGCAACCGATGCTTGATATCCGATTCCGCTGTTCCAGCATCGGGAAGCTCATGGCCTCCCCTACTGCGGCTGCCGCCAAAGCCGGTGAGGTTTTGTCCGTCGGTGCCAAATCCTATATCCGGGAGTTGGCATCGCAAGAGATTTTCGGCATTGACTTCGAAGTTTCCAGCAAGGAAATGGAAAAAGGCATCGAAGTCGAGCAGGACTCTATCGACCTGCTGAACCGCGTCCGTGGCCTGAACCTGACCAAAAATACAGAACGCCGCACCAATGAGTGGATCACAGGGGAATGCGACCTGTATGACGCAGAGCGACGCCGCGGTCATGATATCAAGTCATCATGGTCGGCCAAAACATTCCCGGGCTGGGTCATGGACTGCGAGGATAAGGTATACGAATGGCAGATGCGCGGCTACATGATGTTATGGGATGCCGACGAATGGGAGGTTAATTACTGCCTTGTAGACACCCCGCAGCGTCTGATCGGCTTCGAGCCTATCCAAATGCACGTTGTCTCCCATATCCCTGAAATGCACCGCCTCACCAGTTGGGTGGTAAAGCGGGATTTCGACAAAGAGCGAGAAATGATCGCTCGAATCAAAGCGGCCAGAGAATATCTTACTCAGGTCATCCAAGAATTTGACACAGAACACAATTTAATTGAGGTTTGAAAATGGCTATTAACGTATGGACTTTCACGGGCAATATCGGCAGGGATGCAGAGCAGCGGTTTACGCCAGCAGGTGATTCAATCGTTTCTTTCCCTGTCGCGACACAGGCCGGGTTTGGCGAAAAGGCGATCACAACATGGGCGCGCTGCTCGATCTTCGGAAAGCGCGGGGATTCAGTATTGCCCTACTTGAACAAAGGCCAGCAAGTGGCAGTTTCAGGGGAATTGGCTGCTCGGGAATGGGAGAACAAGGACGGTATTAAACAGACCAGTATTGAAGTGCGCGTCAACGATCTGCAGCTTATTGGCAAGCGGGATGACGGGCAACAGCAGGCACCACAACAACGCCAGCAAGCTCCAGCAAAGCCATCTGGCGGCGCCGATGAAATGTCGGACATCCCTTTCTAGCAAACACAATCATTAAGCCCTCCCCGGGCTTTTTTAACGCCATGACCAAACAGCAATTCATCCACCGGATGCGCTCGTACATCCGTAACAACTTCAGGAACAACGCCCACGTCGCTGCATTCTATGGCGTGTCGGAGGTACGAATGAAAGGTATCAGAAGCGGCATGGTAAAGCCAACACAGACCATGCTTGACGATCTGGCTATTACTACGGAGGCGGTATGAAGGTACTGATTGCCTGTGAATATTCAGGCCGCGTGCGTGATGCCTTCATTCGGGGGGGGGCATGAGGCCATGAGTTGCGACTTGTTGCCTACTGATGCGCCAGGGCCGCATTACCAGGGCGACGTCCGGGACGTTCTGGACTACCCATGGGATCTAATGATCGCTCACCCTCCATGTACTGATCTATCTGTAAGTGGCGCAAGGCATTTTGCAACAAAACGGCTGGACGGAAGGCAGCAGGCCAGCGCGTCATTTTTCATGATGCTGGCAAAGGCTGGCATACCACGCATAGCCATCGAAAACCCAGTCTGCGTCATGTCGTCGCTGTATCGCAAGCCAGACCAGATCATCCAGCCGTGGCAGTTCGGCCATGGCGAAACAAAGGCTACTTGTCTTTGGCTGAAAGGACTTCCGCTGCTTACTCCGACCAATATAGTGGAAGGCAGAGAAAACAGAATCCATAGAATGCCGCCGTCCGCTGATCGTTGGAAACTTCGAAGCGAAACGTTCCAGGGGATTGCAGATGCGATGGCAGACCAATGGGGCGCAGAACAATTCGACTTACTGAGGAACATAGCATGACCACCCAAACAGACCAAGAACTGCTGGAACTGGCTGCCTACGCCGCTGGAGTGAAAAATGCCCGTTGGTCAAATGGATTCGGAGGCATGGCAGGAAATCAGGACGGCCGTCCGGTAATTTTCAACCCGTTGACCAGTGATGCGGACGCTTTCCGCCTAATGTCCAGATTGGCTATGCGCATTACATATCGTTCTGTAGATGTAGATGTGTCTTGCTTTGCGGCGTGTTGCTCTGAATATGTTCCTACATACAAAGACGCAGCAGAGGCCACCCGCCGTGCCATCACCCGAGCAGCCGCCGCCATCGGTCAATCTATGAAGGAGCAAGGGAAATGACACAGGATAAATGGATCAGCGTCGATGATCGTCTGCCATTGTCTGAGCAGATGATTGTCGTTATGCGACGTAACGGAAGGCCATTCGCTGGAGTGTATTCAGAGAAAAAGGAATATTGCATAGACCGCCATACAGGGCATTTCGTGTGCGGATTTACTCACTGGATGCCTTTACAACCTCCCGGAGACCACCCATGACCCCCGAAAAACTCGATGCACTGTATGCGTTGGCGAAGAAGGCTACTCCGGGGCCGTGGGAAGCGTTTAACGACACGGTATTGGTTGAAGATGAAACTGCCGAGAACGAAATCGCCTACTTTTGTGGGTATGAATACAACGAAGATACTGTTCAGGTGGATGCCGCATATGTCGCCGCCGCCTCCCCTGATGTTATCACCGCCCTAATCGACAGGGTGCGGGAGTTGGAGGCAGAACGCACGGAGTTGCGAAAAGCGCTCTCACTGGCAGCATGCGAACTTGATGTGCTGGGCAGGGAGTTGGAGCAAGTCCACGACGAGGTTCCGCATATTGTTGGGTGCTTGCCTGCGCCCGATGTTTTACCCGCCGTCCGCGCAGCACTTAATAAGGAACCGACATGAAGCAATACATTGCATATTTCGTAAGCCATGGGGCAGAAAACCAACTCAAATTCGACACTGACACGGGACAAGACCCCGCAGAGGTAGCGGTTGACTGCATCGCTGAAGAATTTGATTTACCGCACGGTGATATTGAAATCATCGCAATTCGAGAGAACAAGGGTTATGTCTAAATACATCGAATCAAAGCTAAACCCTGATGGCCGCACCTACGATCATTCGGAGGTGATCGAGGCTCATAAGAAAGGGGCGAGGGTTGAGTGGTATTGCTGGCATCAATGGAAACCTTGTGCTCCACTTTGGCAAACTATTACCAAATACCGCGCCGTGATTGAGGATAAGCCAACCGTCAATGACAGCAACGCTAAAGACTTGCTTATCGTTCCGTCAGTCAATCTTGCTGCGCACATCAGGGACAAATTCCAATCTGGTAACGACATTCCCGTAGAGCGCATCACACTCACACGGGCAGAAGTTAACGAAGTATTTCCGGGACTATTGAAATGACAGAACAATACAAACTGGTTCCTGTTGAACCAACATTCGACATGTGCGAAGCATTTGAAGAATCATTTATTTCAAATAAAGGGATGAATTGGCGCTGGAGAATTGACGCTGGGTATAAGGCCATGCTTGCAGCGGCACCCGTTCAACTATCCCCCGCTGAAACGCTGGATCGTGAAGCGATTCGTAATGAGGTGCTGGAAGAAGCTGCATTGAAAATTGAATCAATGAAGCCTGGATCGACAATTGATATTGTCGTGCAGTCATTTGCCGACACCATACGCGCCCTGAAATCCCAGCCAGCCCAGCCGAGCGATAGTCAGGCGGATGTTTCGGATGTGGAAGCCCTGTTGAGAATTCAAAGTTACTTGGATCGAAAAGCTAAGGACAGGCAAGCTGACCCAGAGCTGATCCACACATATGACGGAATTTTTGAACTTCGGACTGAGGATATCCGTTCTCTTTTCAAAGCAGCCATGCGCGCACAGGAGCAATCATGACAGACACTGACATCAGGGCGGCTTTTGAGAGAGCATGGCGAGGCAGGGTTAGAGAACCGATTAACGAATCAAAGAAAGATATTGCATGGACGTGGTACTGCCACGGGTGTCAGCAGGGTCAGAGGGACTTGATCGAGGCGATGGGCGAGCCTGTCGCATACCAAGTCATCAGTCAGCACGGCGGGAATGATCGGCTATATGCGGCCGGCCACGTCAGTGATCAATTCCTGGAAACGGAACGCCGCGTAGGCAATACCGTGCGGGCGCTGCATTTTGTGCTGGAGGTGGGGGAATGAACAAGATCAACTGGAAAACCGTATTCGACTCAGCGGCTGATTACATTATCAGTTCGTACGCACTTGCTGCCAGATGGCTATTCGTTGGGTTTGGATTCGGTGTAGGGCTGACTATGGGCGTTGCGGTGGTGATCGGGTGGCTGAAATGACCGACTGGCAACCGATCGAGAGCGCGCCATCTGGCATCGTCGTCATGACAAAGATAGACGACGCCAACGGAGAGCGCAACGTGCAAAAGCTGCGCCGTCGGGGAAAGTTATGGTTTTGCGTGGATAACTGGACGGGCGACGATGTGATGTATGTCTACTACCAGCCCACGCACTGGCGGACTTTGAGGGGTGGGGAATGACTGAGCCAAGACCCGAGGCAAGCTACTGTTGCCATAAGTGTTTCCGAGCATCCACGGCGTGGCCTTTCATGTCAAAAATGATTGTCTGTTCCGAGTGTGGCAATAAACGCTGTCCGAAGGCGACGGATCACGAACTTGAATGCACTGGCAGCAACGAGCCGGGACAGCCTGGGAGTAGGTACAAATGACCGACGCCATCCGCAGAATGTTGGAGACGACAGCGTTAAAATCACAAGAAAGGAAATTCGATGAAAGTAATTAAAGATGACGACATGCTGCGCCCTATCAAGGCGTGGACAGACCATATTGAAGAAACCGCCCTAACCCAAGCCAAGAACCTTGCGCGCCTCCCCTTCATCGCAGGCAATGGCGTTGCTCTGATGCCCGACGTTCACGCTGGCAAGGGTTCAACCGTGGGTTCGGTCATTGCGACGGAGAAAGCGGTTATACCGGCAGCCGTGGGCGTTGACATCGGATGTTTCCGTGGGGACATGAAGGTTCCGTTACTTGATGGGACTCAAGCCACATTTATCGAGCTTGAGACGCGCACAGAGCCGTTTTGGGTCTACTCGATCAACGCTGACGGCAAAGTCGCCCCTGGCAAGGCACGTTGCGTCAAGACTCGCTCGAACGCAGAATTGATCCGCGTGGTCGTGTCTGGTGGGGATGAAATAATCTGCACCCCTGACCACGAATTCATGATGAATGACGGATCGTATAAACAAGCGAAAGACCTGTCTTTCAATGACAGCCTTATGCCTCTTTACCGTCGATGGCAAACCCGTGACGGATACGAATCGGTCAGTAATGGAAAGGGTAGCTCTAAACTTACGCATATCATGGTGTGGGAGTATTTCAACGGCCCAGTCCCTGAAGGTCATATTGTGCACCACAAGAGCCATATTCATTTCGACAATGATCCGTCGAACATGAAGCTAATGACAGCGAGCGATCATTCCAGACATCATCGCACCGTAGGACACTCTTTTAATAATGCCGACCCGGTGTTTCAGCGTATGCGCCTTGCCGGGATTCAACGCCGCTCAGCTAATCCTTTAGAACGCGAGGAAATGGCGCGTATTGGGAAGGAAAACATCGAGCGATATATGCGCGAGAATCCAGAGCACTTTGCAAATGCAGTCAAGGACAATGGTAAGCGCGGCGCTTTGTATCTGACGAGTTTCAACACATCACCACGCGCATGCGATGATTGTGGCGAGACATTAACTAATCCAGCAGCTCTTCGCTGGCATAAACAGAAGGAGCACGGATACAACCACAAGGTATTGCTGGTTCAGCCGATAGAAGAACGTGCTGACGTTTACTGTTTGCAGGTGGAAGAGCATCATAACTTTGCGCTGGCTGCAGGCGTGTTCGTGCATAACTGCGGCATGAATGCGGTTCGACTGTCCCTGAAAGCGTCAGACCTGCCTGACTCTTTGACGGCGATCCGCCGCCAGATCGAACGCGACGTTCCTCTGGGCGCTGGCGGCGGTCATAAGCGAGAAAGCGACCGTGATGCGAACCTGCGTCGGCTCCCGGTCATGCCTAACGAGCGCGTTCAGGACATCATAGCAGACAAGATCGTCGGCTCCATGCCGAAGCTGTTCGATAAGATTAGCGCCCAGCTCGGCACTCTCGGGTCAGGCAACCATTTCATTGAAATCTGTATCGACGAGAATCAGGACGTGTGGGTCATGCTGCACTCAGGTTCTCGTGGGATCGGTAACATGATCGGGACACACTTCATTTCGAAGGCAAAGAAAACGATGGAGAAATACCATATTCACTTGCCTGACGGTGACCTTGCCTATATCCCAGAAGATACCGAAGACTTTCAAGACTACATGGACGCAGTCCAGTGGGCGCAGGATTATGCCCTTGAAAACCGTAAGGTCATGATGGAGAAGGTGATTGCGGCGCTTCGCCTGACTATCCCCAAGGATTTCACGATCACTCAGGAAGCGATCAACTGTCACCACAACTATGTGGAGAAAGAAAACCACTTCGGCAAGAACCTTTGGGTGACCCGTAAAGGGGCTATTCGCGCCCGTGACGGCGATTTAGGAATCATCCCCGGGTCTATGGGTCAAAAAAGCTACATCGTACGCGGCAAGGGCGAATTGCAGTCTTATTGTTCGTGCTCCCACGGCGCAGGTCGCCAGATGTCCCGAGCCAAGGCCCGCCAGACCTTCACACTTGACGACCTGCGCAAGCAAACGGAAGGCGTAGAGTGTCGCAAGGATGACGCAGTTCTTGATGAAATCCCTGGAGCCTATAAGGACATCGACACCGTTATGGCGAATCAAACTGATCTGGTTGAGGTGCTGCATACCTTGAAACAGGTCATGTGCGTGAAGGGGAATTAATGACCTTCCACCCCGACCACATCCGGCGATTTCTCGCCACGTCCCAGAAATATCTAAACCTGCCGCCGGCGGGTTTTTTGTTGGAGAAATGAATTATGTTTCTGACCGATGATGAATTGAAGGAATTGACCGGCATTTGTCGCGGCAAAGACGGCCACACCCTGCATCAATTGCAGATCGACTGGCTGCGCAAGCAAGGCATTCCCTTCTATGAAAATGCCCGCAATAGGCCAGTTGTTGTCAGGGAAGTGCTGACAAACCGTAAAATAACCGAACCTGCCCGCCCGAAATGGACGCCAAAGGTGTTAAGCATGGGGTGATGAGATGGGAAGAAAACCGACAAAATACACAAATTTACCAAAGGGAATGCGGGTCCGGGTACGCAAGTACGGCACTTATTACTACTATGACAAGGGTGGCAGCCCCCGCGTTGAAATCGCTCTCGGCTCTGATTATTTACTTGCAGTCCAGAAATGGGCTGAGCTGGAACAGACAGCGCCAAAGTCGGTAATAACTTTCAAGGATGCCTTTGATCTGTTCATTCAGAAAGAGTTGCCGTCAAAATCCGACCGGTATCAAACCGACATTCTTAAAGATCGGGTTCCTTTGATTGAGTTTTTTGAAGATGCGCCGCTGGAAGAAATCGCAGCCGTCAATATCCGTCAGTATCTACGCTGGCGGGCAGAGCGAGCCGTGCAGTGGATGAAGGAACGAGGACGCAAAGTCACAAAAACGACCGGGCATACGCGGGCAAATCGTGAGATTGCGACATTTTCAGTTGTGTTCAATTACGCCCGTGAAATGGGGTTAACGAACGCTCCCAATCCGAAGCAAGGCGTCAAGATGCACTCTGAGAAATCCCGTGACGTATACGTCGAGGATGACCTGTATCAGAGGCTATGGGATATTGCTGACCCTCCATTACGGGACGCTCTGGATCTGGCCTATCTGACCGGCCAGCGCCCCGCCGATGTGGTAGGCATTACCGATCATGACATTCGAGATGGGGTGCTGTACATCCGCCAAGGCAAGACCTCAGAAAAACTGCGCTTCCAAATCAGCCCTGACCTGCAGCAATTGATCGACCGCATCCGGGCGCGCCGTAATCAGTACAAAATCGTCACCACCTACCTGATTACGAACCGATGGGGCAAGCCAGTAACGACCCGGGCGGTGTCAGAATGGCTCAGGCAAGCCCGAATTAAGGCCAAAATAGGTGATGTAGAGTTTCAGGTTCGTGACCTGCGCGCCAAGGCCGGGACGGACAAAGCGGACGCCGAGCAAGACCCTCGGGCAGCCCAGAAACAACTCGGGCATAAACGCCTTGCAACCACTGAAATATATCTGCGTAATCGCCGGGGTCAGAAGGTCACCCCTACCCGCTAAAATAGTTCCTCAAAAAAATCAACCCATCAATGTTTATGCGGCTTTCAAGGCCACTACATTTGGTTGATTGAGGAACTAAAACGGGCCTGTAAGCCGCGCCAATGCTCAAACATAGCCCGGATTGCAAATCCGTCCAGAGCGGTTCGACTCCGCTCTGCGCCTCCAGTATATATGCGGGTTTCAGGGCAATAAACGAAAGGCGATAAACGAAACCCGATCGTTCCGCAATTGCGGCATCGCTCAGCACAATGCCATTCTGGCCGACACTACACCAGGCTCTATAGGCTCTACGCCATAAACGGGGGATGGGCATTCACCAAACTCTGTTGATCACGCCATTCCAACCGCATTGGGCCAAGACCCTCAGTCGGTAATTCTCAACATTCCTGAACCCATACGCACGGCGCGATAGCATTTCCATTTTAGTATGGAGGCCTTCGGTGATACCGTTGGATTTGGAAAAACGCTACATCTACGGGCTCTACGCCATAAACGAGGGACGGGCATTCACCAAATCTGATTCATTAACCGGGTCGCCCAGATTCTTTGGGCTTGTGTACATTCTCCCATTTCTCACAGAATACAGAAGAATGCTCTCCATGCTTTTGTGTCCTGCACCGAGTACCGGCGCTGGCTATGCCGTTTTCGAACGGATACACAAAGTCGTATTTCGCCGGAATAATGATGTTCAACGCTTTATCGTGAAAACCCATCTTCCCGTTCTCAACGAAACGCGCTAAGCCTTCCTCGAAATAATCGGGGCCATTGTCAAAAATATAGGGTCGCAAGACCGGGCGGTTATCTCTGTCCACGTATACCCAGCCCTCATTGTCCCGTACAAGCCTGGGCCCGTCGCCCCCATCGCTTTTAGCCCATACAGGGTGCGCCACTGAAAGCAGCAAGGTGAGCGCGACAATCGATTTGAAATTGTTCATCGGATAAGCATACCAGCAAAAAACGCTGCACAGCGTAGGCCTCAGCAGCTCTGCTAACCATTCATCGGGCCGCCTGCGGGATTTAAGGTCGTCATAACCCGGGCTTTTCAAAAATTAATTTTCCCCTATTGATATTTTATGAAATAACCAGTAGCATATTTTCACATATCGTATTAATTATGATGCGGTACCAGTAGTCACGGTATTTACTAAGTTGCAGCAGTCTCACCAACCCTTGTTTTATTTCAGTTGCAAGATTTATCGCCGCGCCCTGTTACGCGGCGCCATTTGATACAACTTGCTTTAATGGATGCTAATTACGCTCATGCTATCTGCCGGACATGCAGCTTCTGCACAAGCGAATACAACATTCAAGGTATTAATTTTAATAATCATCAATCCTTGTAAAGCGCCTCCGGAACAATTGGCTCAGGCGGCTGCATAGGCAGATCGGACAGTTACTCTTAATCGTTCGAGCGGTCTATATACATATTATTTGGAGGTCATTATGAATCGCGTTCGGTCAGTGAGCATCCTGTACGAGTACGGTATACCAGGCGTCAAATTCCATTACGAGAATGGGCAAACGCGCACGTTGAGCGACGAACAGGCGCTCAAATTCGTCGGCCTTGTCGAAAACGAGCGCCTACGCAGCGATATTGATTTTCTGGATACGAGTCATGTACGCAAATACGTTGCGAATCACTATTTTTGCTGATCTTTAGTGCGCATACGCGCCTGCAGTGTCAGGTTCAGGTTGTTGACTGCAGGCCATCCATTTGCGCGCTTTTGCACTGTCCTGCATTACGCCCCGAAGCCGCAAGCGCCCTCCTGTGCTACAGTGACAACCCTGCCACCAGCAAGGTTACCCGGGCGCCCTTTCCGCACAGGTCCTTAAAATAAAACCATGCGCCGCTATGCTTCAATTACTCTACGGCGTAAGATCATTTTTTTACACTCAGCGTCGTCACCCGGGCGACTAGTTCATCATGGCCTCGAATCCTTCCACCCTTGTACCCCCTGCGCGTTCACAGATCAACCTGGTTCCCGCCGCAATATCAGCAGCACTGATCATACTGGGCCTTATCTACCTGAATGGCGCCGTCAGCGGCCGCCAGGCTGCATTGTGGATCGTCGGCGCCCTGCTGGGCGCGACACTCTATCACAGCGCGTTTGGCTTCACTTCGTCCTGGCGCGTATTTATTTCTGATCGGCGTGGCGCCGGACTACGCGCACAAATGCTGATGCTGGCATTTGGCTGCCTGCTCTTTTTCCCTGTACTGGGTAATGGTTCACTGTGGGGCCAGAACGTGAGCGGGTTTGTCAGCCCGGTTGGCACCTCGGTATTGGTCGGCGCCTTTATCTTCGGCATTGGCATGCAAATGGGGGGCGGCTGCGCCTCAGGCACGCTGTACACTGTCGGCGGCGGCAGCACACGCATGATTATTACGCTGATCGGTTTCATTATCGGCTCGGTCATCGGCGCCGCACATCTGCCATGGTGGGCGGCACAGCCGTCGTTCGCGCCGTATTCAATCGTGAAGGAATGGGGTGTGTCCACCGCTCTGATCAGTAACTTTGTATTGTTTCTGGCCATTGCCCTGTTCACAATCTGGGCTGAAAAACGTCGGCATGGCACATTGATTTCGTCTGCGGTCAGCGCCGGTAAAGCCGGTGGCTGGGGCAGACTGCTTTCGGGCCCATGGCCGCTGGTTATTGGCTCCGTTGTGCTCGTCCTGCTCAACTTCGCTACGCTGGCATTGGCGGGACGCCCATGGGGCATTACCTCTGCCTTTGCTTTGTGGGGCTCGAAAATACTGATGGCCGTCGGCTATGACGTCAGCGGCTGGGGATTCTGGCAAGGGCCTGCAGCAGCATCACTGGCTGCCCCGCTGCGCAATGATATTACAAGTGTCATGGACATCGGGATTGTCCTGGGTGCATTACTGGCCGCCAGTCTGGCAGGCAAATTTGCCCCGGTCTGGTCATTGCCTGCACGCTCCATTCTGGCAGCGATTCTAGGCGGTCTGCTCCTGGGGTATGGCGCGCGTCTGGCTTTCGGTTGTAATATCGGCGCCTATTTCAGTGGTATTCTGTCGGGTAGCCTGCATGGCTGGTTGTGGCTGGTTGCCGCCTTTGCGGGCAACGTGATCGGCACCAGGATACGCCCCTTTTTCGGCCTGACTGTGGAGAAAACGTCGCAAACGGCCTGCTAAGGAAGTGTTGTAATTTACGGCGGGTCGACTCAATTTATTGACCGAAATCAACGATGATAAAGACGTGACAATGTTAGAATTGTTACGTCTTTTTTTATATTAAGCTAGGGCGCGGGGTGTTTGATACCCATTTCGCGTAATAAAAGTCTATCCATGGTGCCACTAGCCACAATCAGCAAAACTCAAACCTGGCAACGCATACGGGATGAAAACACCGATTTTTCAAGGCATACAAAATGAACGCTACTAATTCATTGCTCGTTTTATGCTGCCTGATCCTACCGCTCACCGCTTGCACGCCATTCTCTGGTGCTGGTACACGTTCGCAAAACGGCCTTTCCAGAATACGCCAGCCAAAACCCGACCCAATGACGACAGGAAACTTAACGGCAGGCAACATCAGTCTACCCGCTCGTGCATTCACCGCTTTCGGTACCTCGCCTAACGCCTGGAGTGCGGTTATTGACGGGCCCATATTGCAAATCGAACGATCCGCGACTCAGGTCGCCACGCTGACGGCTGAACGGTTTGATTACCAAGGCGGGCTCAGATTTTTAGCGAAAGATTACACAACAAGACAGTCAAACAGGCAAAGCAAAAATATTGTCAATCTGATCATCAATCAAAAACCCTGTATCAGTCCTCATGGCACGTATGACCTGAGCGCCGAATTGTTTTACAAAAACAGAAAATATTCCGGCTGCGCAGTAGTTGGTGCACCATTCGCAGACGACTGACAACACCGCAAAGCCAGGGTGCTCCTGCGTGTTAAACCGAAAGCTGCAAAGTAACGGTGCGACAGACACAAAAGCCGGACCAAAAGTCCGGCTTTTGCTTCACTGATCAGGCTTTGATCGCTTTCGCCCTGCATAAGTTGAGTGGCAGCCCTGCCACGCAGGCAGATCACACATTGAGATGCTCTCTGCCTGGCAACCGTCTGCTCATCATTGCTCGTGGATCTCCACACGGCGGTTCCTGGCGCGCCCCTCCTGAGTGGTATTGTCAGCCACGGGGGCCTGGGTTCCCTGCCCTTCGGTCTGAATCTGCCGGGCCTGCACGCCACGCAAAATCAGATATGCCTTGACCGATTCAGCCCGGCGTTGCGACAGCGTTTCATTACCTGGCTCGCTACCGGACTCATCAGCATACCCAACCAGTCGCACCGATTTGCCATTCTCTTTCAGTTGCTGCGCGTACTTATCAAGGCTATCGTGGAAACGGCTATCAACCTGTGCGCTGCCGGAAGCAAATTGCACCAGCGGTATGGTTTCCGGCGTTTTTGCCCCTTGGGTGGCGGCCGTCTGGGCCGATGCGACAACCGAGGCCTGATTATCAACCTGAATACTGTCACCCAGCAGATTCTGAATCCTTGTCGTCAACGTCTCTTTTTCCGCGTCGGATGAGACTTGTCCAGTCAATGTCAGTTTCGCCCGCTCCAGACTGACATTCACATCGTGATAGCCACGAAGCAGGCTAAGCAAGCCTGAATAGTCATCGAACGCTAATGCGGCTGCCTGACTATCCACTTTCAGTTCATCTTCTATTTTGCTATGGCCATCAATCAACTTGGCTGCGTTCAAAATGCGATTGCGTGCCGACTCTGACGGCACCGTCCCGCTGATTCGCAGCGCATCACCGTCACGCTCAAGCTGAACCCGGGCAACAGCGCTGCCGTTAGCCTGTGCGCTGTCTGCGGTTGACACTGCTGATTGACCTGCAGCGCCGGCGGATGCGGCAGTACCGTCCGTCTGTGCCGGATTGGCGGCCGCAGCAGCATCTGGTTCTGCGCTGCCAAATGTCGTCGTTTTACCAGAAGACATGTCCGATGCTGAAGGCTGCGCCGCCCCGCCATTGCCTGTCGCACTTTCGGCTGGCGTATCGGAAGGTTGATCAGTGCTACCCTCTTGTGGCTGCGCTGGCTTGACAGCGCTGTCGAACGCTTCGGACTCACCGAAACTCGTCGTTTTGCCCGTTGTGTCCTGTGGCTCTGTGGTTTGCTCAGCAGCAGCGGTTTGCTCAGCAGCAGCGGCTGCCGGCTTTTCAGCAAGTGGAGCAGGTTCGGCAAAGGTTGTTGTCTTGCCAGATGCCGCATTGTCCGCTGCCACATTGTCTGTTACTGCATTGCCAGCAGCAGTACTATCGGCTGCCGCGCCACTCGTTGTTGCATTGTCAGTTGCTGTGCTGCCAGTTGCGGCTTGTTCAGCCGCAGCGCCAGACGCATCTGATGCGCTCGTGGTGGCTGCAGCATCCTGTGTTGCAGCCTCCTGCACAGATGAAGTATGGCCTGTCTCTGTCGTGTCTGCAGGGGCGCCACCGGTCCCGGTCTCTTGCGTCGCCTCGGTGGCCTGCTGTCCGGCTGGCTCCGTAGAAGAACCAGCGGCACTGGTATCTGCAGAAGCGGGAGCAGTTGCAGAGGCTGCGCCTTCCTGCGCATCGGGCTCCATGCTGTCACTGGCCTGACCATAAGTTGGACCGTCCGTATTCGATTCTGCAGGGGTTGCAGATGCACTCTCTGCAGCGTCCGTAGCGGCTGCAGTTGCGGCGGAGTCGGGCGTTGCTGATTGATCTGCACGCTCTGGCTGGGTCGTTTCCGATTGTTCTTGCCCTGCCTGCGCACCCTCACCCGTTGCTGCTGAAGCACCTGGGCTGGCTGATTGTGTTGCAGCAGGCTCAGGGAAATTGGCAGAAGGTTCTGCCGCGCCGCCCGATTCGGTCGCCTTGCTGCCTTCACCCGTCGAGGTATCGGCTGCCGGCGCTACAGGTGTTGCTGGCGTTACGGTCACGTTTTCGGCAGCAGGCGCATCCGCTGTGGACTGTTGCTGCGCTGCCGACTTGGCGTTTTCGGTATCGGCCGTATCCGATTGCGTACAACTTTTGATCCAGGCCGCACCTGCCAGCACCACGGCCAGCGTCAGCACCCATTTGAACCAGCCGTTGGCTGGTTTATCACGTGCGGCAGCGCCCTGTGCATCCCCTTGCCGACCGTTTGGCGAGGCCGCAGCGGTGTTCGCGTCAGCCGCAGCCAGCGCATCCGCGCCGAACAAACCTTCCAGACTCTCTTCACCAAGCGCTGCGAGCGCGGGTGCATCCAGCTGGGCGGCCACATGTGGTGCCTGCGTTGCCAGCAACACCGGCAGCGTCTTGGCCGGTGTACTTTCAGTTGTGATATTGTTTTTCAGAAAGGAAAGCACAAACGGTACGACAATGGACAACAGCGATCCCACCGCCTGCGTATCCAGGCCGGTAGCCACTTCCAGATGAGACGTTACCGCTTCCTGCTGAGCGCCCAGAATCACCGCCTGTTCGCTTTGGCCCAGCGTCACAATCTGCGCGAACTGATCGTTGGTGAGTACCGTGGGCGATAATGCGCTGGAGGTCAGGCTGGTCTGGGTCTGACTATTGTGTATATGGGCTGCCAGCTCCCGCGCCCCCTCGGGCTTGCCCGCCTGCCGCGCCATCGCACCGATAACCAGCGCGACCGCCTTATCGTATGCGGTCGTCGCCTGCTGGCGGGAAATATCCAGATAGTCGGAAACCTGCGCAATCAGGCTTTCACGAATCGGACCATTAAAGAACTGACTGAAATCGACACTCATGGAATCCTCACACCTTATCGGGAACTGAACGGGGCCGCTAGTCGGGCGCTTGCGGTTCCATAGTAGCACTTTATTCAGCATCCATTAAGCAGGTTGGCCGGCCCTGGCAGGACGGGCTGAACGATATACTGCGAAGCAGATTGCCCGCGGCAGGTACGACCTTCAGAAGAAATGATGCCTCACCCGCACATCAACGCGAATAAACGTTCAGCCTCAGTCTTCGGTGCGCGCAGCCTTCTGGCGATGATAACGCAGTGTTCCGGGGTGCAGCACCCGATCACCCGGCACAATCCGGTCCGGCGTATACGTGGGCTGATCGGTAATGCGTGCATAGATAGGGTCAAAATCTATCTGCGCCAGTTCGAACAAATCATCCAGCTCATTGATGACAAAATAGCTTTTCTGCAAGTCATCAATCCGATAGTCTGTACGCATGACCCGTTCCAGATCAAAGCCGATACGGTTGGGAGAGTCATCTTCCAGACAATACCGGCTTTCGGTAAACGACGAACTGATACCTGCACCATAGATACGGATACCGTCCTTTTGCTGAACCAGACCAAACTCGATGGTGTACCAGTACAGCCGCGAGATAAACGGTAAAATGCCGCGCTCAAGTGCTTTCAGGCCACCCTGGCCGTAGGCCTGCATAAAGTCGGCAATCGCCGGATTCATCAGCATGGGCGCATGCCCGAAAACATCATGAAAGACGTCTGGCTCCTGCAGGTAATCCAGTTTCTCTTTTGAACGGATGAACTGGCCTGCCGGAAAGCGCCGGTTGGCAATATGAGTGAAGAATACGTCGTCGGGCACCAGGCCAGGTACTGCCACGATCTGCCAGCCGGTGTGCTTCATCAGCAAATCATTCACACGACGGAAGTCGGGAATTTCATCTGCGGTAATGGGCATTTGCTTCATGCAATCCAGATACTGGTCGCATACCCGTCCGGGCAGCAATTTGCTTTGCCGTTCATACAGCGTTTTCCAGACGCCGTGTTCTTCTTGTGTATAGGCTTCCCAGTTCTGATCAATGGTCCAGTCAGCCGAAGGCGCCACCGCTTGCGGATCGGCACAACCATGTTTGCGGACGGGATTCAAATTCAGCGTTTCCATAAAATGTCTCCAGATGTCACTGTTTATTTGGAAACAATAGCACGCACATAAAATCAGGGTGGATTCATGCTGAACTCTGAAAAACAACGCAATAATGTATTTTTAAATCCTATTTTCAGAGCATTTATTTTATTTTCTATTCCAAAATAGGGCCGCTCAATACAGAAAATGCCAATCGGTAACCGTTGCCCACGAACTGCCAACTACTCTCGCCGCACACCGTGGCTCACAGGCGCCCCCCAGCGATGTGTCATGCAGACCATGTCAGATTGGCCTGCCCACGATCTGCGTATTAAAGCGCATCAATTGCCTGCGCCAGCTTGATATCCCGCTGCGTGAGTCCTTTAGCATCGTGCGTGGTCAGGCGGATATCAACCTTGTTATAGACATTGCTCCATTCCGGATGATGATCTGCCTGCTGAGCCAGCAGCGCGACCTGTGTCATGAAGCCAAAGGCCTGCACAAACGAGTCAAAAACAAACTGTCGCCGCAACGCTTTGCCATCCTCATCCAGCGCCCAGCCATCCAGTGAGGCCAGCGCGATGCCAATGTCTGCTTCGTTCAATGGTGTCATGACAAACTCCTGTGCGCATCCGCATCCCGAAAGATCGTTCGGATTCTGATGAGGTGATGAGTGGTAAAGTGTTGTTCTATAGTAATGCAAAGCACCGATGGCAACAAGACGCGGGCCGACGCCCAGAACCTCAAAGACAGCGCATCAGCAACTGCACTTTCTTGCCGGCATGAGGCCTCTAGTGATGTTGAGTCGCGCGGCTAACGTTATCATCAGCAAAAGCATAATCATGCAAAGGAACACAGATCATGGATGAACAAGTCCTGGGCGCGATGCAGAAGTGGCCCAATGTGCCGGCGGTATATGGCTGGCTGTCGCTCAGTGCCCAGGGCGACTGGCTGCTGCATCCCCATGGCGATGCCCGCCAGGGACATAGCGGCGAAAAAATCGCCAACGAACAAATTCGCCAATTCATGAATCGCAACTACGCGGCAAACGAGGCGGGCGAATGGTTCTTCCAGAACGGACCACAACGGGTGTATGTAGACCTTGCCGGCGCCCCTTATATTGTTCGCCTGGCCAACGATATGCAAACGCTGCTCACCCATAACGAACTGCCTGTCACCCGGATCAGCCAATGGTTGCTGGACGAGCACGGCCGGCTGTATATGCAGACAGAACACGGCGCGGCGATGCTGGCAGGCCGCGATATGGGCCTGCTGAGCCCCCATCTGCTGGTCGTGCCCGAAGCGAACGATACATCCGTTGCCGCAACACCGCTGGACCAGGCGCATCTGCAGGCATTACAGGAAGGGAATACATTGCTGGTGTCACTGGACATTGCCGTCCGCCTGACAGCTCCCATGCAGTGGCTGGGCAATATGCATATTCCGGCAAGGCTGGGTTTTGTGCGAGAGCCCGTCGCCGGCTGACGCTTTTTGCCAATAACCGGGCATTATTGTTTACACTATGCCTGACACCATCGCACCAGAAAAAACACTATGACGTTACCCAGCGCCTTGCACTATTTTCCCGCTCCCACGACTCAGGCTTTCTGCAGCCAGTGTGGCAATCCGCTAACCCGTCTGGTGCCGCCCGATGACAACCGTGAACGTGACGTCTGCAATCATTGCGGCGCCGTTCATTATCGCAATCCATTGATCGTGGTTGGTACCGTCCCGGTCTGGAACGACCAGATTCTGCTGTGCCGTCGCGCCATTGAACCCCGCTATGACACCTGGACTCTGCCGGCGGGCTTCATGGAACTGTCCGAAACCACCAGCCAGGGCGCCATGCGCGAGACCGATGAAGAAGCCGGCGCCGATATCACGCTGGGCAGGCTGTTTACGGTGCTGGATGTGCCGCGCGTTAATCAGGTGCATATGTATTTTCTGGCAACGGTCACGAGCGAGCGCCTGGATCCCGGCCCCGAGTCGCTGGAAGCGAAGTTTTTCAAGCTGGATGACATACCCTGGGATGAACTGTCGTTTCGCACCGTATCCCATACCCTGAAGCTGTACCTGCAGGACCGGACCAGCGGCGTGTTTACGACGCATTATCACAGTATCGAATAATCAGTTGCCTCAGGGTTTTTGGCCACCATGATTACACTGCCCTGTCTTGATAACAATGAGCCCTTTCCTCCAGCCTGCCAGGCATTGAAAGAACCCGATGGCCTGCTGGCATTTGGCGGGAATCTGTCCACCTCCCGCCTGTTGCAAGCCTACCGGCTGGGTATTTTTCCCTGGTATTCGGCCGACCAGCCGGTGCTGTGGTGGTCGCCCTCAGCACGCATGGTTCTGCAATGTGATGAATTTAAAGTGTCGCCCAGCCTGAACAAACTGCTTAAGCGCGTTGCCCGCAATGAACGCGAGCCGGACGCCGCCATCAGCGTGACCACCGACACTTGCTTTGAGACCGTTATGCGCGCCTGCGCTGCGCCGCGCGGTACACAAGGCGGCACCTGGATTACCGAAGAAATGATCGCCGCCTATACGGCCCTGCATCACCAGGGATACGCCCACTCCATTGAAACCTGGCTGGATGGGCAACTGGCCGGTGGCCTATACGGGATCAACATCGGACGTATGTTTTACGGAGAATCCATGTTCTCCAACAGCAGCAACACCTCCAAAATCGCCCTGGCATGGCTGGTGCGATTTCTCAGGGCCAATCAGGTCCCCTGGATCGACTGCCAGCAGGATACGCCCCATCTGGCCAGTATGGGCGCCCGCCCGCTGCCGCGGGCTGCATTTTTGCGCCACGTGTCCGAGGCTGTCGTTCAGCCCGGCCTGTGCTGGCCCGCCGGCCAAATGCTGGGAGATGGTACTATCGTTCCCCCGATGTGAGCAAATACATTTTTAATGTATAGTTGGCTAACATGCCTTACAGTCGGTAGCCTGCCATGAGCGATATCCACGATCCTTCCTTCAACGTCCTGCAGTTTTATCTGACTGCACCCTATTCCTGTAGTTACCTGGACGGGAAAATGGCGCGCTCCCAGGTCGTGGTGCCCGGCCATCTGATTCACCCGCCGGTGTATGCCCAGTTGCTGCGCACCGGCTTTCGGCGCAGTGGCCTGTTCACCTATCGCCCCCGCTGCGACCAGTGCCGTGCCTGTATTTCAGTCAGAATAAATTGTGCGCAGTTCGCACCCACCCGCACCCAGCGCCGCATTCTGAAGCGCCACAGCAATTTACGCGCCACGATCCGCGCCCTGGAATGGGACCAAAGCCACTTTGACCTGTATCGGAAATATCAGGCGTCACGCCACGCCGGTGGCGGCATGGACGACGATAGCGCTGAACAATATGAAGAATTCCTGCTCACCAGCCGGATCGACTCGCAACTGGTTGAGTTTCATGACGAGCAGCAGGTGCTCAGAATGATTTCCATCATCGACGTGAGCGATGACGGGTTATCCTCCGTATACACGTTTTACGATCCCGATTATGCTGGCAGCCTGGGTACGTATGGCATTTTGTGGCAAATCGGTCATTGCAACGAACGAGGTCTGCCATGGTTGTATCTGGGCTATTGGATCGCTCAAAGCCGTAAAATGGCGTACAAAATTAATTTCCGGCCTATCGAGCTTTATATTAACCACCGATGGATCGACAGCGCCGATATTGACCTGTCTGAACTATCCACTTTCTGATCTGCCATGTCACTTGCCTATCGCCTCTATCCGCTGATCCGCCCGGTCCTGTTTTCCATGGACCCTGAACGGGCGCACGAACGTACCCTGGAGGGTTTAAACAGATTGCACCAATGGGGCCTGCTGAAGAAAGTACTGGATGCCAGGCCCAGTGCTCCCTTGCGCCTGCTGGGCCTGAGCCTGCCCAACCCGGTCGGGCTGGCTGCCGGCCTGGATAAAAACGGCGCCTATATTGATGCGCTAAGCCACATGGGTTTCGGTTTCATGGAGGTGGGTACGGTCACGCCCAGGGCGCAGCCAGGCAACCCGAAACCGCGCATGTTTCGGCTGCCGCAAGCCAATGCACTGATCAACCGGCTGGGTTTCAATAACCAGGGACTGGACGCCTTTCTGAGCAATGTAGCCAACAGCGAATGGAAAAAACAAGGCGGTATTCTTGGCCTGAATATCGGGAAAAATGCAGCCACGCCTATCGAACAGGCGGCCGATGACTATCTGCAGGGATTGGCCGGCGTGTATTCTCAGGCCGATTATGTGACGGTCAACATCTCCTCACCCAATACCCAGAACCTGCGCGCACTGCAACAGGCAGACGAACTGACCGGCCTGCTGTCCGCATTGCGCGACAAACGCAAGGAACTGGCCGACAAACATGGCCGGGCCGTGCCTGTTGTGGTAAAAATCGCGCCCGATCTGGATGCCAATCAGGTTGCCACTATCGCCGCATTATTGCCTCAATACGAAATCGATGGCGTCATTGCCACCAATACCACCCTATCGCGCAAAGGCGTTAACGGCTTACCCCATGCCAAGGAAAAAGGCGGCCTGTCGGGCATGCCGGTGCATGAAGCCTCACTCAAAGTAATTCAGGGTCTGCGCCGGGAACTGGCGGCCGACTTTCCCATTATCGGCGTGGGTGGCATTATGGAAGGTGCTCAGGCAGCCGAAAAAGTGCAGGCAGGCGCCAATGCCATTCAGCTCTACACCGGACTGATCTACCGCGGCCCTGTGCTGGTGGACGAATGTGTAAAAGCGATTGCGCAGATAAGCCAGCCTGCGTCTGCCACTACCTGAAGACTGCCGAATATCACACGCGAAAAAAAACAGCCCTGCAAAATGCAAGGGCTGTTTTTTACCCGGGCAGCGCCGCAGCACCCACCCGTTCCTGTTGCCGATTAAGCCTGGCGACGGGCAGTTGAACGGCTGGCTGTTGCCGCTGCTTTAGTGGCTGTCTCAGTTGCCTTGATGGTTGCGTTGGTTGCGGCAGAGATATTAGACTCAGCAACCTCAGCAGCCTGTTTGGCAGCTTTGTTCATTGAATCATAGGCTGTTGAGACAGTTGCCAGTGATGATTTCATCAGCGCAACGGCACTTTCAGAACCTGTAGGTGCGTTTTTGGCCAGTTGGTCGATGGCTTCAGAAACCTGTTGCTGACCTTCAGCAACCTGAGCTTCTGTCAGTTTGATCAGCTCATTGCTAACGCCGGAAACGATGTCATATACGTGTTTGGTATAGGCGATGGCTTTCTCAGAGTTAGGCTGAGCCAGTGAAGACACATAAGCAGCTGCTTCTTGTGGGTCTTTCAGTTCAGCAACTTGCTGAGTTTGTTCTGCAACTTCACCCAGAGTGGCTTTGATGACTTTCAGGTTCAGGTCAACCAGCTTTTCGAAACCGCCAAACAGAGAACCCTGAACAGCAACAGCAGCGTTCAAAGCAGATTTTTGACGATCGATAATATGTTGTGGAATGGCGCTCATGATATATCCTCGGTAGATAGTTCGGTATTAAGTTATGCAGGACCTGGACATTGAGTACGGCAGGCGCCTGCTGAAACAGTTTGCTGCATCGGCGGCAATGTCTTTTTCACTTCCCGGGCTCTATCCAGCCACCCTTTTGTTGTTGCATTGCACAATTCAAATTATACACATCATTTTTAGCCGGTCAAGTATTTTTTGTGCATCGCAACAAAATCTGCTTTTCCCGCCGCAAGAATGCGATAATTTATTGAATATTATATGAAAGTTGTGACTGCGCCGTGACACGCAAAAGAGGCGTCAAGGGCACTCAGACACCTGTAGCCACTTCGCGCCGGGATTACTCGTATCCCAGCGCAGCGGATATTTTTGCTGCAGTGCTTACCAGCATTTCCACCCACTCTTCCTGCAGCCGCTCTGCAGGTGCAGAAATGGACAGCCCGGCCACCAGTTTGCCCGAATCGTCGTAGATGCCGGCGGAAATGCAGCGGACCCCCAGTTCAAGCTCCTCGTTATCCCGGGCGTAGCCATGGCGGCGCACAAAGCTCAGGTCACGCTCAAGGCGATCCAGGTCGGTAAGACTGTTGCGGGTATTGCCTGATAGCCCCGTGCGCGTTGCATAGGCGCGCACGTAGCGTGCGTCTGACGAAGCCAGAAAGAGTTTACCTACCGAGGTGAGATGCAGCGGCGCTCGCCCGCCAATCGCTCGTACTACCTGCATGCCGGAACGCTCGCTCCAGGCGCGGTCGATATAGACAATATCATCGCCCTGCTGGATAGACAGATTCACCGTTTGCCCGGTGAGATGGTGTAGTGTTTGCAGATGATCGTGCGCCACATCGCGCACATTCAGGCGGTCTTTGACCAGTGCGCCCAGCTCCAGAAGCCGGATACCCAATTGATACATGCCATTATTTACGCGCTCAACGTAGCGACCGACCGCCAGATCATTCAGGATGCGGTGGGCAGTTGATGCGTGCAGCGCCGTGAGCGCCGCGATGTCCTTCAGGGAGACCGGATGTGGCTGGTCTGCCAGGACATCCAGGACCTTCATAGTGCGTTCCAGTACCTGGATACTGATACCGGAAACAGCACTCGCTTTATCGGAATCGGACGCCGCCTGCGTCATTAAGAGCCGGTTTGACATGATCGTTGGAGCCAGAATATTGCAGTGCAATATATTTTATATCATATCGTGAAAAATAAAAACCACACATTGTCAGATTTTCTTTTAGATACGACAATCTGGTGGCTTATACGGGTTTATCCGGATGAAAACGACCACCCACACGCAGTATCTCGCCTTTCAGATAGTCGAACGCTGCCGTGGCGGCAGGCTCTTCTCCTTTGACGCCCAGATCAATATATGCGCCCGCACCCTGGCCCATTGTTGGCAGGCTGAATGTGCTGACACCGGCCCAGTTGGTTTCAATATGCTCCAACGCAGGTGTAATACGCGACTCAGGCACACCGTAGGCCAGAATATTATGCGAGACCAGTTGGCGCAGATGCTGATAATCTGCATAGCGATTATCCAGCGTCCATTCCACCATGGGCCAGGCCATTTCCGGAAATCCCGGAACAAAGGTGTGATCTTGGATGAAGAAACCCGGGATGCGGTTATAGGGATTGGGCACAATCTCCGAGCCGACCGGAAACACGCCCATGGCCAGTCGACGCTGGTTCTCGGGCGAGCCAGGATCGTGCGTGCCGCGCCCTTCCTGCGCCAGCTGCGCAAAGCGTTCTGTAATCAGTCTTTCCGCTTCCGGATGCAGGGCCAGCTCTACGCCCAGCGCCTGGGCGACCGCCGTGCGGGTTTTGTCATCGGGCGTGGCACCGATACCGCCACTGGAGAATACAATATCGCCCGAAGCGAAACTGCGTTTGTAGGCCGCAATCAGGGTTTCAAGATCGTCCGGCAAAAATTCAGCGCGCGACAGTTGCATGCCTCGCGCGGTAAGCAGTTCGATGATTCTGGACAGATGTTTGTCCTGACGGCGGCCGGAGAGAATCTCGTCGCCCACAATGATCAAACTGATTTTACGTGCTGCCTTATCGTTCATAATGCTCATCCTGTTATTGGCCCATCTCGGGATGACGCTATTCTAACGCTAAAGACCGGCCTGTGCCGATAATAGCGGCGGGCTGTTCCGACGTTGTTCAGCCAGGGCAGCCAGACCATGGTGCGCATATACCAGGGAAGTAAATACCGGCAATACGATCCATGTGAGGGGAATCAGGTTGAGGATGGCACAAATCGTTCCGATCAGCCAGCCGCCACCGCGCCGGCGAGCGATGACCTGCGCCCGCTCCTGCTCCGTGGCGTGCTCAACCAGCGCATCAAACCGCAGCATATGAGTAAAAGCATATGCCCACCAGAATACATGCAACAACACGGCTACCGGCGGGATGAGCCACAGCGGCAGCGTGATCACCCAGCCTGCGATAAAAACCAGCACGACTTTGATCGAATTGACCATGCTTGACACAAAGACCTGGCGGCCACGGCGATCCAGTTCCGGATAATCGGTGCGCGCAACATGGCCGACCACCATGGGCATGACCAGCACAGCAGCAATCAGCAAGCCTATACTGCTGCCCAGCGTGACCATAATGACAAACACCAGAATATGCACCACATAGACCGTCAGGGAAAACAGCCCGACGCCGGCCATCCAGCTTTCCATATCCGTCATCATCTCCGACTGAGTCACAAACAGATTCAGCCAATCGGCCACCGGTCCCCACAGAAACCGCGCAAAAAACAGCATGGCAATCAGCGCGGCGGCAAATGGCAGCAACAACGCCAGCAACATGCGTGGCTGCAGTTGCGAGACCAGCGCACGCCCGAAAGCGCGCCCGACCCCCTCGTAGGGCGATGGAACGCTTTCTGATTGCTGTCCGAATGGTGTACTATTTTGCATAACTTTCCCTTTTGCGCGATGGCGTACCCGGTTTCAGATCCAGGCGTTTTCCATCAGCCGTTACCCGTTATTCATTTGCAGAATCACTATGTTCATTCAAACCCCCGGCCAGCACATTCCCCAGTTGCTCCAGGCGCTGGACAATCCCGACACATGGCTGATTGCCTGTTACTGCGCCGCCTGGTGCGATACTTGCGGCGATTATCACGAAGCCTTCCAGGGCATGAGTGAACGCTATCCCCAGCATCTGTTCCTGTGGATTGATGTTGAAGACAATCCCGAACTGCTGGATGACCTGGATGTGGAAAACTTCCCCACCCTGCTGATCCAGACCGGGGGGCAAACCCGGTTTTTCGGCACCATGCTACCTTACATCAGCCACCTGGAACGGATGCTGCAGGCCGTGAACGACGACCCAGATACGCTCGCCGACGGGCCCGCCGACCTGCGTACGCTGCTGGCCGCATCGGCCTGAGCGACCATCAGCACTGACCACACCTGAGCTGACACAATTGTGCAAGACCACCGGCGAGCGCGGGGCCCGGCAGGTGCGAGGCCAGCATACGGCACACTTGATGCCGCGCAGCCACAACCTTGATTTAAACAGGAATATGGGAAGAGTGAGCCGCAGTTTCAAGTATTTGAACGCGGCTGAAACATCAGTTTTCGCGGTGGGGACGGCCGCCCAGCAAAACGGCCAGCATGGGTTTGGGCCCATGACTTTCATGACGCCGGGTGGCCGATGAAGTATCGGTTTCGGCCTTTTGCTTGCTCGGCTCGTACGGACGAAAGAAAAAATCATCGATAGGCGCAGCCCGCGAAGCAGGGAATGTTTTCTTGAAGCGCTCCGGTTTGCCCCCAGCGTTGCGCACCGGGTGATGTCCGCGCGCCAGAAAAACACTGGGGATGGAGAGCACGCCTCTGGGCACCGGTGTTTTAATCAGCTTTTCAATATCTTCCAGCAGCCGTTCATCGGATTGCGTGTAAAAGGCGATGGCTTCGCCTTTTGCGCCAGCCCTGCCGGTACGACCAATACGATGAACATAGTCTTCGGCATTAAAGGGCAGATCCATATTGATCACGCAAGGCAGGCCAGCTACGTCCAACCCCCTGGCCGCGACATCGGTTGCCACCAATACCGAAATTTCGCCGGATTTGAAGCCCTCAAGCGCTTTGATACGCTCGGCCTGAGAACGATCGCCGTGGATAGATTCAGCATTAATGCCTTCACTAACCAGTTCGCGGGCAACGCGGCTGGCGCCGATTTTGGTGTTGACAAAAACAATAACCTGACTCAGGTTGCGTGATTTAAGCGTGTACAGTACGGCGGCTTTCTTTTCGTTTGGCGCAACCGGATAGGCAATCTGTGTGACCGTTTCGGCCGTGGCATTACGCGGCGCCACATTGATTTCCACCGGGTTGTTCAGGAAACTGCGCGCCAGCTTGCGAATTTCATTACTGAAGGTCGCTGAGAACAGCAGGCTTTGACGCGGTTTAGGCAGCAATCGGACAATGCGCTCCAGATCGGGCATAAAGCCCATATCCAGCATGCGGTCGGCTTCATCGAGCACCAGCACGCTCACCTGGCTCAGGCTGACGTTCTTTTGTTCAATGTGATCCAGCAGCCGTCCCGGGGTGGCGATAAGCAGCTCGCAGCCCTTGCGCAACTGGTCGCGCTGGGCATTCATATCTACTCCACCAAAAACAACAGCCACGCGCAAGGGTGAGCTGTGGCTGTAGCGTTTGACGCTTTCGGCAACCTGATCGGCCAGTTCCCGTGTTGGCGCCAGAATCAGAGCCCGTACCGGATGGCGGGCTGGCGACATGCTGCTGTTGGCCGTTGGCATAAGCCGGTGCAGCAGCGGCAGCGTAAACGCGGCGGTTTTGCCGGTGCCGGTCTGAGCCGCGCCCATGATGTCGCGCCCGTCCATAATCAGCGGCATGGCCTGTGCCTGGATGGGCGTGGGCTTGGTATAGCCACTGGCCATCACCGCCTTTAGCAGGTCGGGGTGCAGGCCGACCTCGGTAAAGGATTCGAAGCTGGTGGTTTTGCCGGAGGCAGTGGTATTGGCGTCGGTCATTAAGTGTAAGTAAAGGAACTGAAACTTGCGGCAAGCCGCGAAAACGACATTTTACTCTACTCATGTACCCATCTATGCCCATTGGGGCGTAAATAGGGAGAAAGCCTTAGAAAATCCAGCGTAAAAGCCACAAGACGGCCATGCCGACCGCAATCATGAAAAGAATATTGCGTACCCGCAAAAACGCCAGGGCGGCCACCACCGCAGCAAAAAATTCGGCTCCCAACTGCGGCCACTCCCCCATCGTCCAGGGCAGCAGACTGGGCACGACAATGGCCGTGAGGGCAGCAACCGGCGCGTAGCGCAGGCCCCGGCTGACGGTCTTGCTCAGGGGAAAATACTGGCCCAGCATGAGATAGCCTGCGCGGGTCAGCAGGCTACCGATGCCCATGAGCACAATGATAATCGCAATATAGGTATCGCTCATGCCCGCACTCCCTTCGTCATGGCTTTTTCAGACAGAATCCCGGCAACAATTCCGGCCACAATGGCGATAAACAGGCCCATGCGCAGCGGTAGCGGCTGGCCGATCCAGGCTACCGCACCGGCCACCACCACCGTCACCAGCATGGGCCGGCCCTTGATTAGCGGAATAACGACAGCCATCAGCGTGAGCACGCCGGCAAACTCCAGCGACCACTCGCGCGGCACGCGATCGCCGATCAGCACCCCCGCCAGCGTGCTTAACTGCCATGCGGCCGCGATTGCCGTGCCCATGGACAGATAAGTCCAGACATACACCGTGCGGCGTTTCTGGCGAACATGACGGAACAGACTGACAAACACCACGTAATTGATATCGGTCAGCAAATATCCGAGTACCAGCCGCTTGAAATGCGAGTATCGCTCGAAAAACGGATAAAGCGTGGCACCAAATATGACAAACCGGATATTTACGATCAGGCCGGCCAGAAACACCATCCATACCGGAGCACCCGCCGCCATTAATGGCAAGGCCGTGAGCTGAGCCGACCCGGCATACACCCACACCGACATGATCATGGACTGCCAGAAGGACAAACCGTAATTGACCATGGCAACACCAGACACAAATCCCCATGCAGACAAGGCCAGCAGGTGGGGCGCCACCGCCCGCATTCCGAGCTGGATGGCCTGTTGACGCGCCAGCCGGTGCGCATCGCCGGCGGCAGGCAAAACCCGCGCTAAAAGAATAAACGGGGAAAACAAAATAGTTCCTTGTGCTGTACAATACGCTGAGCAATAGCGTATGAACGAATGCCTTATAACGGCGTAGACCATGAAGATATGCTGGGAATTCTAGCAAAAGCAGCGTACTCATCCTCATTGCGCCTGCAATAAGGCAGAAATATAATACGTCAGCACCAGTCGGCCAGAGTAAAGTGACGCTGTGCGGCAACACTCAGGCTGTTTTCGACCAAATACAGGCGCGCGCTGTCTACACGGCGCGCATACCCTATCTTTCCGCTTTTTTAGGAAGTAACTGATGTCAGCACAAGTACAAACGGCACCCATCGAGGTGTCTGCAAGCGATCTGCCGGTTTATTGCCCTGGTCCGAATGCACCCACCTGGAGCCTGCATCCACGTGTTTTTCTGGACGTAAGCAAAACCGGTTCGGCAGCCTGCCCTTATTGTGGCACCGTATACCGCCTGAAAGAAGGCGAGAAAGTGCATGGGCACTAAAAGCACCGCTGCGCCCAAGCGCGCGGTTTTCGCCAGCCCCGAGGAGGTCGAACAGGCCTTCTACGAAGCGCTGCGCCTGGGGGACCTCATGCGTGTCATGAACACCTGGGCAGATGATGAAGAGACCGTTTGTATTCATCCGGGCGGCGAACGCCTGACAGGGACCAGCGCCATCCAGGCCTCATGGCAGGAAATGCTCAACAGCGGTCCGATCCATATTCATGCCCATCATCCCGTGGTCATCACCTACGGCATGACGGTCATCCATATCGTGATCGAAGAAGTCCAGGCCAATACCCCGCGAGGCAATCGGGAGCTCCTGTTTTATGCAACCAATGTGTATCACAAGGGCCGCACCGGCTGGCATCTGGTTCATCATCACTCTGCCCCCGCGCCATCCGATGTCCTGCTATCGGAAATGCACGATATTCCCAATCTGCTGCATTAACCCGCCAACAACATCACGCTGCAGGTCGCAACTGCGGTCGCCAGGAGCATGGCTCACGCGCCTTCTGCGATCGGCCCATGCTTAACGGCCCGCTACTTTATCTGTCCTGTTCAACCGAATCGCCAAACCGCTGTGACTGCCCGACTCAATCTTGACCCCTGCCCTTCGCCACACTGGCAATGGGAAGGCCATATCCAGACCATTGCCGCCATGAAGTGGGGACGCCGTCCCCAACAGCCATTCGTCCGCCAGCGACTGGACACACCCGATGGCGACTTTCTGGATATCGACTGGGCCGGGCCGCAAGCGTATACGCATGCGGCATTCAACGGTCAGGCGCTGGTTATTTTTCACGGACTGGAAGGCAGCAGCCAGAGTCATTACGCCCAGGCCATCGGCGCGCACTTTGTTGAGCGCGGCTGGATGGTCGCCGTAGCGCATTTTCGCGGCTGCTCGGGCGAACCCAATCGGCTGGCCCGCTCTTATTTTTCCGGCGACTCACAGGACATAGACTTCATTCTGAATCAGATGCGCCGCCAGTTACCGCAGGCGCAATGGCATGCAACGGGCATTTCCCTGGGCGGCAATGCCCTGCTCAAATACACTGGGGAACAAGGTCAACAGCTGGACTGGCTTGCGGCAGTGGCAGGCATTTCCGTACCGGTGGATCTGGTTGCAACTGGCATGCGGCTGCAAACCAGCCTGATGGGCCGTTACGTTTACACCCCCCATTTTCTGGCATCCATGCGCGGCAAAATGCAGCAAAAGGCCAGTGCCTTTCCGCATGACGCCAACTGGAACAAAGCCCTGCAGGCACGCACACTGCTTGAGTTTGACGATGCCTATACCGGTCCGGTGCACGGCTATCGCAGCGCATTCGATTACTGGTCGCGCTGTTCAAGCCAGTACCACCTGCACGCCATTCGGGTACCCACGCTGCTATTGATTGCACGTAATGATCCGTTTATTCCCCAAGCCGGCCTGCCTGCCCCGAACCAGGGCAGCAAACACCTGCTGCTGCACTACCCCTGCAGCGGGGGCCATGCCGGCTTTGCCAGCGGCTCCGGACGCGGCGAACTTACCTGGTTGCCGCAGCGGCTCGAACGGTTTTTCACACAACACCAGTAAACCCCTCGCTGCCGCTGCAACCACCGCTAAACGGCCTTCAACTGTTGCTGCGCCAGGCGCATTTCACGCATCTGCCTGCTGGTTTTCTGCCGCCCTTTGGCCGACAGGCGCATCATGGTGCTCAGGGCAAACAGCAGGCCGAACGTTTCAACCATCGCCGCAGGAATCCACATGGTCAGCCCGCCAATGCTCTGGTCGGTGACCGCAGACATAGGCAAAGCGCGCCCGCAAAGATCAAAGAGCGGATAAATATCGGTAGAGGTAAAGGTTATGACGGCCCCCACGATCATTTGCGGCAACATGGTGATGATAGGCGACAGAATCCGTGCTCCCGGAGAAAGCACCGCCGGGGTGCCCGAAGCAATGGTCCATTGCAAGAAACGACCGAGGCGTGTCCGCGCCGTGAGCACCGGCGCGATATAGGGACGGCGGTCCAGAATGAGGTTCCAGTACATGAACCCGCTGACCACCACCGACCAGTTCATGAAGAGGTACAGGCGCCAGTCGAGCATGGAGTAGAACTGGATGGTCGGCAATAGCCAGAACAGCACCAGAAAAACAAACAGGAACGGAACCAGGATTTTGTTGGTGAGTACACCGGTGATGAATCGGCCGGAAAAACTGCGACGATAGTCGCGCAGCCACACGCGCGCGCGCAGCGGCAGGCCGGCGCGCATGATCTGTCCGGGATAGGCACCCATAATAAGCAAAGGCCCCAGATGGTGCAGCACCAGGTGCTGAATGCGGTGGACGAAGAACATGCGTTCGGCATAGTAGTCAACGTGAGTGTGCAGCGACAGATAAAGCACCACGAAGCCCGACCAGAACAGCAGTTGTCGCGCCAGCGTGACCCGATGCACCCGCGTACCACGCACGAACAGCCAGCCAGCAAGAAGAAACAGGGCAATCAGCGTAGGAGAAAACTCCCAGGGGGCAAGCCATTGCATCAAGTCCAGATCCATCGAATAAAACCTCTTGAAGATATCAGCGCCGTATCACAAACGGCATCCTGCTCCCTAGCAGGCCATGTCCAGGCAGGTCACATGTGCGACAACCATAGACAAGGTAAACATGCAGACCATGCCGGCAATCAGCAGATTGAGTAGCGCCATTAACCCGGGGGGCACACCCGAAGGCTTGCGCCGCAACTGATTGACGTTATAAAGTGCATCAAATTTTGCATCGGCGATCAGACAGTAAACGGCCGACTCAATAAACCCTGCCCACAGCGGAATGAACAGGAAGAAAAACGGCATAGAATCCCACCACACCGGCTGGGTAAACGACCATGCCAGCATAGCCAGGCTAAACAGCGTAATGACGGGTGCAATCGGTCGCTTCAAATACCAACCCTGCAGACCCAGCACACCAAAAAAACAGGCCAGAAACCCGGCAACGGTTTTGTAACGAAAATGGTTTGCAGGCCTGGCCCGCCACAACTGATTCAACATTTCTGATTCAACATTTGAACTATGTCAGGCACCGTGCCAGCTTTGAAGGCTATATTGTACGACAGGCGGGCACACAGGTGCGCGCACGGGATTTTTTCAGGCAAAAGGGTAAAATAGCGGCATGGAAAAAGTTGATTTCGATATTGCCATCATTGGCGCCGGCCCGGTAGGTCTGGCGCTCGCGTGTGCGCTGGATGCGTTCCCCGGCCCCAGGCCCACGGTCGCCCTGTTCCAGGCCGACAACCCGGCCATGCATAACCCGGCCCGGGACACCCGCGTGCTAGCGCTTAATCACGGCAGCCGGGTATTTCTGGAACAATTGCAGGGCTGGCCCAATGAACACGCAGCCATTGAAACCGTGCACGTCTCGCAAAAAGGCCGACTGGGACGAACGCTTATTTCCCACAGCGATTTTAATGTTGCGGCACTGGGCTATGTGGTCCCCTATCGAGCAGTACACGCCAGCCTGCAGCACAATGTAAGTGGCGGACACACGCTGCGCCATGCCGGGGCACCCGCCACCGTCGCCGGCGAACCCGGCAGCACCGCTGCCACCATTACCCAGAACGGTCACACCTATCGTGCGCGCATTGTTGTGCAGTGTGATGGTGCCAAGCCGGACACACAATTGCGCGACTATAACCAGCATGCGGTTATCACATCAGCCCGCGCCGCCCTGCCCCGGTCAGGCTGGGCCTGGGAACGCTTTACCCGCGAAGGGCCATTGGCGGTTCTGCCCCATCCGGTTTTTGCCGATGCCCAGTCTATTGTTTGGTGTACCAGCCCGACACGTGCCCGCCAATTGCTGGCTGCAGACGACGCCCGCTTTTCCGCAGAACTTACCGCGCATTTCGGCGACCGCCTGGGGCCCTTTACCGTGCTGGAGCAGCGTCATATTTTTCCGCTTGCACTCAACGTGAGCAAAAACACGGTTAACGGCCGCATCGTGACCATAGGCAACGCCGCTCAAACATTACATCCGGTAGCGGGTCAGGGCCTGAACCTCGGGCTGCGCGATGTCGCCGGGCTGGTGCACGCACTGCAACCCTGGCTCACCGACCCGGAGCAGGATCCGGCCCCCGCCCTGTCCGCCTTCGCCGAATCGCGTCGCGCCGATCGTGGCATCACCCGCCGACTGACCGATCTCATGCCGCGTATTTTCACCAGCGGCAACCCGCTGATCGAACACGCCTGCGGCCTGTCTTTGATGGCGCTGGATCTGACCGAACCGCTGCGGCGACCGCTGGCCCGCCATCTGCTGCAGGGATATCGTCACTAGCACAGCCGCCATCGCAGCTGTACTGTCGAACCTTGGTTAAAATGTCTTATGCAAATCGGTAACTGGTCCCTTCCCAATCCTGTCTTCGTTGCGCCCATGGCGGGCGTCACCGACAGACCCTTTCGCCAGCTGTGCAAACAGCTGGGGGCAGGCTATGCGGTGTCGGAAATGGCGGCCAGCAATCCGGCCTTGTGGGAAAGCGTCAAAACATCCAGAAGACTGAACCATGACGGCGAAATTGACCCCATCGCGGTACAAATTGCCGGCGCCGATCCGGCCATGCTGGCCGAGGCTGCCGTATTCAATATTGGCAAGGGTGCGCGCATTATCGACATCAATATGGGATGCCCTGTCAAGAAAGTATGTCATGTCGCTTCGGGTTCAGCGCTGCTGCGCGACGAAGATCTGGTGGCACGCATTCTGGAAACAGTGGTGGCTGCCTGCAGGCCTTTTGACGTCCCCGTCACGCTCAAAACCCGCACGGGCTGGGACCGCGAAAACCGCAATGCCCTGCGCATCGCCCGGCTGGCGGAAAATGCAGGCATCGCCGCACTGACCCTGCACGGCCGCACGCGCTGTGATCTGTACACCGGTCATGCCGAATACGATACCATCGCCAGCGTCAAGGCTGCCATCAATATACCGGTGATCGCCAATGGCGATATCACGGATCCGGTCAAGGCAAAATATGTGCTGGATTATACCGGTGCCGACGCCATCATGGTGGGCCGCGCAGCTCAGGGCAATCCGTGGATCTTCGCTGAAATCAATCACTATCTGCAGACCGGCACGTTCCTGCCGCCGCCTTCATGGGGACATATGCGCGATGTGCTGCTCGCACACCTTGACCATCACTATGCGTTTTATGGTGAATACACCGGCGTGCGCACTGCCCGCAAGCATATCGGCTGGTATATCGGCAGCCTTCCGGAAGCAGAATTGTTTCGGCAACAAATGAATCGCCTCGAAAGCTGTCAGGCGCAGTACAATGCAGTCAATCAGTGGTTCACCAAGCTGATCAACGAATCGGCACCGCGGGTTCCACAAGCAGCAGTCCATTAAGTCAGAACAACAAGAATTTCCCCCACACCGCCATTATGAACAATACACAAGATCTTCAGGAATGTGTACGCACAAACCTTGAACTTTATTTTAAAGAACTGGGCGACGGCGAAGCCGGCAACCTTTGGAACATGGTCACAAGTTGCGTAGAGAAGCCGCTGCTTGAAGTGGTCATGCTCAAGGCCGGACACAACCAGTCGCGCGCGGCAGACATGCTGGGTATTACCCGCAACACGCTGCGCAAAAAACTGCTTTCTCATCATTTACTGTAATTATTCTCTCATGACTATCAAGACCGCTTTGCTTTCCGTATCGGATAAAACCGGTATCGTGGATTTTGCCCGCGCGCTGCACAGCCGGGGCGTTAAACTTCTGTCAACCGGCGGCACCGCTGCGCTGCTGAAAAAAGAAGGGCTGGATGTAACCGAGGTTGCGGAACATACCCAATCGCCCGAGATTCTGGATGGGCGGGTCAAGACCCTGCACCCGCGCATTCACGGCGGGCTGCTGGCGCGACGCGACAGTCAGGCGCATCTGGACACGCTGCAAACACACAACATTGATCCGATCGATCTGCTGGTGGTCAACCTGTACCCTTTCCGCGAAACCATCGCCAAGGCCGGCTGCACCTTTGCCGATGCCGTTGAAAATATCGATATCGGCGGCCCCGCCATGCTGCGCGCAGCCGCCAAAAACCACGGCACGCGCGAAGGCGGCGTCACCGTTGTGATTGACCCGTCTGATTACGCAGCGGTGTTACGCGAACTTGACGAACAGGGCAGCACCTCATATGGCTTGCGCCTGTCACTGGCCAAAAAAGTGTATGCCCATACGGCAGCCTATGACGGCGCCATTGCCAATTATCTGAGTGCCATTACTGATGCTGAACCGGAACAGGAAAACGAGCCGGCCCGCCAAAGCTGGCCGGAAAGTCTGACCATTCAATTGCGTCAGCATCAGGCGCTACGTTATGGCGAGAACCCGCATCAATCCGCTGCTTTCTATCTGGACGCCAGCGTACCTGCCGGCGTATTGGGCAACTATGTCCAATTGCAGGGCAAGGAACTGTCCTATAACAATATTGCCGATGCCGATGCCGCCTGGGAATGCGTGCGCACGTTCGCTGCGCCCGCCTGCGTCATCGTCAAGCACGCCAACCCCTGCGGCGTTGCCGTCGCCGACGATGCGGCCGGCTCCTATCGCAAGGCATTCAAAACCGATCCGACATCCGCCTTTGGCGGCATCATTGCCTTCAACCGTATTGTTGATGAAGCGACGGCACAGGCAGTAAGTGAACAGTTCGTCGAGGTCCTGCTCGCCCCCGAGTACACGCCCGATGCCCTGGTATTGCTGGCCGGCAAAAAAAATGTTCGCGTTCTGACCGTTGCCCTGGGTGAAGGCCAGAATCCCTTTGATGTCAAACGTGTTGGCGGCGGCTGGCTGGTACAGAACCCCGATCACAAACCGCTGGCAGCAAGCGACTGCAAAGTGGTCACGCGCAAGCAACCCACTGCGCAGCAGATGGATGATCTGCTATTTGCCTGGAATGTGGCCCAGTTCGTCAAATCCAATGCTATTGTGTTCTGCCGTGAAGGCATGACGTATGGCGTTGGTGCCGGCCAGATGAGCCGGATCGATTCTGCCCGCATCGCCTCCATCAAGGCTGAAAACGCCGGCCTGTCATTGCAGAATACTGCAGCCGCGTCCGATGCCTTCTTCCCGTTCCGCGATGGGCTGGATGTGATCGTTCAGGCAGGCGCCGATTGCGTCATTCAACCCGGCGGCAGCATGCGCGATGATGAAGTGATCGCCGCCGCCGACGAACACGGCATTGCCATGGTACTCACAGGCACCCGGCACTTCCGTCATTAATTGCAGTTGTGATAGCACCCCGGCCCGCGCCGGGGCAACCCCAGGGAGACATTGATGTTGCGGATTCTTGGTATTGACCCTGGCCTGCGCCGCACCGGTTTTGGCGTGATCGACGCCGCCGGCATGCGCATCTCCTACGTGGGCAGCGGCACCATTGTGGTCCCTTCAGATATTCCCCTGCACGAACGCCTTAAAGTGATCCTCGATAGTATCCGCGAGGTGGTCGATACCTATTCGCCGACGGTATCGGCACTGGAAAAAGTCTTCGTCAATACCAATCCGGCTTCAACGCTGCTGCTGGGCCAGGCCCGTGGCGCAGCCATGTGCGCGCTGGCGGATCGCCATCTGGATGTCACCGAATACACCGCGCTGCAAATTAAAAAAGCCGTGGTCGGCAACGGCCATGCACAAAAAGAACAAGTGCAGCATATGGTGCAACGCCTGCTGACACTCAATAGCCTGCCTGCGCCGGACTCTGCCGACGCACTGGCTTGCGCCATCTGCCATGCGCATGCTGCACCCCTGGCCACTCGTTTAAGCGGCCAGGATCTATTGCTGGGCACCCGACGAGGCCGCAGCCGCCTGCGCGCCGGCAGACTGATTGACTGATGAAGACAATAACGGCGCTGCTGCCATACCTGGCGTGCGACCCGGTTATTCAAGCATAAGGTGATAAGCTTGTGTACCATAGCGCTTTGATTTTTTTCTGATGATCCCTGCATGAACAGGGTTTGTGGAGTTCCTGATGATCGGACGACTAACCGGCCTGCTGATTGAAAAACAACCGCCAGGCCTGTGCCTGGATGTCAACGGTGTGGGCTACGATATCGATGTACCCATGAGTACTTTTTATGACTTGCCCGAGGCAGGGGCCAAAGTCACGCTATACACCCATCTGGCCATCCGCGAAGACGCACATGTTCTTTACGGGTTTCTGCGACAGGACGAACGCGCCACCTTTCGCGCGCTGATCAAAGTTACCGGCATTGGTGCGCGTACCGCGCTGGCAATCCTCTCGGGCATGAGCAGTGCTGACCTATCAGCAGCAATCGCGCAGCAGGACACCGCCCTGCTCACGCGGATACCCGGCATCGGCAAGAAAACGGCGGAACGCCTGCTGCTGGAACTGCGCGGCAAACTGGATGCCATTGCGCCGGCCACGCCCGCGGCCACAGGCCAGAACGATGTGCTCAACGCGCTGCTGGCGCTGGGCTATTCTGATCGCGAAGCACGGGCCACCGTCAAAACGTTGCCGGCCGATCTGGGCGTATCCGAGGGCATCCGCGCTGCACTCAAAGTCCTCTCCAGCTAACTACTTCCCTGAATATTGCCCTGATACACCACTATATCGGGCGTTATAAGACTTTATAAGGCGTGCCGGCAAAAACAACCGCAATACCATCTGGCACGCTCCTTTTACCATCACAAGTAACGGCACAACACCCCGCTTTTCCTAGGGTTTGCACTAGTCGTAATAAAATTGCGCTGTGCGCCACACATATTGCCGTAAAGTTACCCGATAATTTTATTTCGAACAATAACGCCCACTTTGGGGAGGCAATAAGATGCGCGCTCACTGGATCAAGAAAGCGCTGGCGGCGAGCCTGCTGTCAGCGATTGTCATGGCGCCTGCCATGGCAGAACAAACACTGAAACTGGCTTATGCTCTTTCCAAGACGTCGCACTATGGCGTTGCCGCAGATGCCTTTGAAGAAACGCTGGGTAAAAGCACCAACGGAGAATTCAAGGTACAGCAATTTCCCAACAGTGCACTGGGCGGAGAACGCGAAGTGATCGAAGGGCTGCAATTGGGTACCATCGACGCAGCGGTTGTCTCTACCGGCGCAACCCTGAATTTCGTTCCTGAAACCGGCGTGATTGACATTCCCTTTCTGTTCCGTGACCTGGAGCATGCCCGCAAGGTACTGGACGGCCCGATTGGTCAGAAGCTGCTGGCTGATTTCCCGGCCAAAGGCCTGATTGCGCTTGCCTGGGGTGAACAGGGATTCCGCCACCTGACCAACAACGTGCGCGAAGTCACCACACCTGCCGACCTTAAAGGTTTGAAGATCCGCACAACGGAAAACCCGATACATATCACTGCCTTCCGCAAGATCGGCATGCTGCCCACACCAATGGCCTGGCCTGAAGTGGCCACCGCCCTGCAACAAGGCACAATCGATGGCCAGGAAAACCCGATTTCCGTAATCGTATCGGCCAAGTTGTCGCAAATGCAGAAGTACCTATCGCTGACCGCACACGTCTACGGTCCCGCACTCATCCTGGTCTCGCCATCTGTGTATGAAAGCCTGTCCGATGAAGATAAGGCTAAATTCAAAGAGGCTGGCCTGGCTGCGGCCAAAGCCATGCGTAAATATGTTGACGAAGTCGAAACCAGCGGCGTTGCCACACTGAAAAAAGAAGGCATGCAGGTGCAGGAAAAGGTTGATCACGATGCCTTTGTCAAAGCGGTGGAACCGGTGTACCCCGAGTTCTATAAAAAAATTCGGCAAGGAACTGGTCGAATCCATCCGCAATACCAAGTGAAGCACCGCCTTTACACGGAGGCCTGAATGAATGCCTTGACCCGCTTGCTGGACAGCACCCTGTTTCGTCTGATCTCCTTCATTGCGCAACTGTTTCTGGTGTCCGCGGTGTGTGCCTCGTTTTACCAGGTAATCGCACGCTTTATCCTGCAGGAGCCATCAGACTGGAGTGAAGGCTGGACCCGCACCGCCATGATCTGGCTGGTTCTGCTGGGTGTGGTGCTGGCGTGCAGGCAAGGTGCCATGCTCAAAGTGGAAATGCTCCATTCGCTGCTCAAAGATCCCTGGCAACGCCGCCTAGAGCATCTGGTCATGCTGATCATGGCAGGTTTTTTCGGCATGATGACGTGGATTGGCGTGCTCATGACCTACCGGGTACGCTTCCAGACCATTCCCAGCCTGGGCATCTCCATCTCCTGGATTTATGCCGCTATTCCCGTGGGGATGGCGCTGGCCTTGCTGGCAGTCATTATGCAATGGGCCAATGCCAGAAAGGAATCTCAGGAAGAAGACCTGACCCTGCTATGACATCAGTGCCCGGCGCCGTCAGCAGCCGGCCGTCATGGCCTGTCCGCAGGCACGGACTGCCTGGCGCTATCGCGGAGCCGGATCCGAAAGCACGATCGCATCGAGATCCTGTACAACAGCTGTAGTGGCAAGCCGTCACCGGCATATTGCTCGACCCCTATTTTGCTCGACCCCTATTTTGTTCTATCCCTATTTGCTCTACCCCTACTCCTACCGCTTTAGAGACAGATTATGTCGCAATTGATGATTTTATCCATGCTGGTCTGTTTTGCCCTGACCATCCCGGTCGCCGTTTCCATCGGCCTGGCCAGCCTGTTCGGCGTGTATGTCGCCGGCATCAACTGGCTGGTGATTGCCCAGCAGATTTTTGCCTCGCTGGATAAATATCCGCTGGTCGCCATTCCCTTTTTTATTCTTGCCGGCAACCTGATGGAAGCGGGTGGCATTTCGGAGCGACTGGTCAATTTTGCCAAGAGTCTGGTCGGCTCGGTACAGGGCGGGCTGGCCATGGCATGTATTATCACATGCATGATTTTTGCCGCGGTGGCCGGCTCCAGCGTCGCCACTACGTTTGCGGTAGGCGCAATCCTGATTCCGGCCATGGTACGACACGGTTACCCCAAGCCATTCTCCGCTTCGCTGCAGGCGACCGCCGCCGAACTGGGCGTGATCATTCCCCCTTCCATTCCCATGATTCTGTTTGCCGTCTCCACCGACACGTCGGTGGGCGAGCTATTCATTTCCGGCATTTTTCCCGGCATACTGATCGGCGTGGCGCTGATGCTGTATGTCTGGATTTATGCCAAACGACATGGGTATGGCAGACAGGATGGCGATGGTCGCCTACCGGTATTCAAGGCTTTCCGGCAATCCTTTCTGGCGCTGCTGATGCCGGTCATTATTCTCGGCGGCATCTATGGTGGCATTTTCACGCCCACTGAAGCGTCGGTGGTTGCCGTCGTATATGCGCTGGTGGTTGGCACCCTGATCTATCGGCGCATTTCATTTGGCATATTGACCGAAACACTGCACCGAACGGTTATTTCGACAGCAATTATCATGTTTGTGATTGCCAATGCCGGCCTGTTCGGCTTCCTGCTCAACCGCGCCGGGGTACCGAATATGCTGGGCGAATGGCTCAGTCACATCTTCAGCGACAAAGTCACCTTTCTGCTGGGCGTCAATGCTGCCCTGTTCCTGATCGGCATGTTCATTGAAACCTCCGCCTCGATTGTGGTGCTGGCGCCGCTGCTGCTGCCGGTCGCCCAGCAATTCGGCATCGATCCGACACATTTTGGCATTATCATGGTGGTCAATCTTGCCCTTGGCATGATCACGCCGCCGTTTGGCGTCAATCTGTTTGCCGCCTGCGCCGTCGCAAAGCTACCCATAGAACGGCTCTTCAGGTCACTGATCCCGTTTGTCGGCGTGATATTGCTGTGCCTGCTGCTGATCACCTACGTGCCCTGGATCTCTCTGGTCCTGCGTGATCTGGTGTACCGTTAACGGGATACCACCAGGGATAGCCCATCCCGGGCGGCGCAGCCTGGTGATTCAGGTAAAATAGGCCAGACCCTCAGTCTTCACAAAGATACTGCTGCCCCATGGCCATTCAAAACGACGCGCTTACCAGCGCAGCCCCCCGCATTGTCTCTCCGGAGCCCATGACCCCGAACGAAGAGTCCATTGAACGCGCCTTGCGACCCAAGGCGCTGGACGAGTATGTCGGCCAGACACGGGTTCGGGAACAACTGGAAATTTTCATTTCGGCTGCGCGCATGCGCCAGGAGGCGCTGGATCACGTGCTGTTGTTCGGGCCGCCTGGCCTGGGCAAAACCACACTGGCGCACATTATCGCGCGGGAAATGGGTTCACAGCTACGGCAAACCTCCGGCCCGGTACTGGAGCGCCCCGGCGATCTGGCCGCCATGCTGACCAATCTGGAAAAAAACGACGTTCTGTTTATTGACGAAATCCACCGTTTATCGCCTGTGGTGGAGGAAATTCTGTACCCGGCGCTGGAAGACTTCCAGATCGATATCATGATCGGCGAAGGCCCGGCCGCGCGCAGCGTCAAAATCGACCTGCAACCCTTCACCCTGGTGGGTGCCACAACCCGTGCCGGCATGCTGACCAATCCGCTGCGTGATCGCTTTGGCATTGTCTCGCGCCTGGAGTTTTATAACACCGAAGAACTGGCCCGCATTGTGTCACGTAGCGCCCATCTGCTCAACGCCGGCATCACGCCGGAAGGGGCTCACGAGATCGCACGCCGCTCACGGGGCACCCCGCGCATTGTCAACCGGCTGCTGCGCCGCGTGCGCGACTATGCCGATGTGCGCTCCAATGGCATTATTGATAATGCCGCGGCATCGGCAGCCCTGGCCATGCTTGATGTCGACCCCATGGGACTTGATCTGATGGATCGCAAGATTCTGGAAACCATTGTGCATAAATTCGATGGCGGACCGGTGGGCATCGACAACCTGTCGGCAGCCGTCGGTGAAGAGCGCGATACCATCGAAGATGTGATCGAACCCTACCTGATCCAGCAGGGCTACATTCAGCGCACTTCCAAGGGACGCGTGGCAACCCTGACCACCTGGCAGCACCTGGGTTGCACGCCACCAGAAGGCCCGAACAAGCCACTATTCTAAATTCAGCGGCAATAGGCCAGGACGATCATGGCCGGTGCAGCAATGGCGCAGATCCTGCCGATTTAGCCCTGCCGATTTAGCCCTGCCGATTTAGTCCACCCGATTTGATCTTGCCCCGCTGATGCTGCTGCGCTGTCCGCCTCCCGGGCAATACATTCCCCTCGGCCGGCGCTACATATGGCGCAGCTACAATCCGCTGCAAGTTCCGCTGCAAATTCCGCTACCAGCGCCGCGGATTAACGCCAAAGCGCTTTTTGAATGCGGTCGAAAAATTGCTGCTGTGCCGATAGCCGGCCAGCAGGGCCACTTTTTCCACCGACTCGCCCTGCTCCAGATAGCGCTGCGCCAATTGCAGCCGATAGTCCTTAACACACGCCATAATAGACGTATTGAATTTCAACTGAAATTTCTTTCTGAGCGCACTCTCACCCATGCCGGTAAATTGCGACATTGAGCGTATGGTGTGGGGCTGCCATGGCTCCCTGCGGATATATTCACGCAGTGCGCCCAGCAGGTCGTGGTCCTGACGGCTCAGCCTGTCGCTGTTCTGCCATTCGGCCGGTGCACCGGGCGTCGCCCTGACCCTGGCCAACAATTGCAGGCCCAATGCCTCGTAAATCAACGAACCGACGCTGTCATCCTGCGCCATCTGCAATTGCAGGCGCACATGTTCCAGAAACGCGTCGTCCTGTTCGGCTACGGCAAACGTGGGCGGCGCCGCATCCAGTATGGGCAGCAACCTTTCGGTATAGGCATTCTGTTCAATCTGTGTCTGATCCACCAGCACATCCAGCGCTGCCAGACGCATGCCCGGCAGATAGTGCGTCTGCATGCGCTCATTGTGGTAACTGGTGTTGATGCCGCAGGCCGGACCTACGGTTTGTAAAGGCGAGCGCTCCCGCCCGATGCGCAACTGGCCGTTGAGCAGCATTGCAAATGAATACGCCTCCTGCACGCGGGACTGGGCATGATAAGGCACCAGAAAATGCATATCGGTGTGCAGCAGCGTGACGCCCTGGCACAGGGTATGTTCACGCACCTGACCATAAGCCAGTGTTTCCTGGTGTCGGCTGGGATCCTGCACAATGGCTTCGGGCAGGTAATGCGTAATTCCATGCAGCTCGCCATACTGCACAAAATCGGCATAGGTAAAGGTTCTGGTCATTGGCGCGTGAGTCCGTTTAGAGACAGTTTTGCAACACAAAATCTGTGCGTTTTGACATATTTCATATGAAATCTGACATTTTTTCAATTACAGATGAATTATAAATAACAATCATTCTTATTTGTGTTGCATACTGTTTTCAAGGATATTTTTCTATTATGACCCCGTCCATGGTTCGCTTTACAGCGGTACCTCGCTCTCTGTATATCGCCGTACTCGCCCTGCTCTCCGTTTCCGGCGCTCATGCTCAAACGCAGCAGGAACAGGAGCAGACCACGCCTGCGTCTGTCGCCCAGCTGGGTATTATTCGTGCAACCAGCGACGCAACCTCAACCGAACCCACTATCGGTCTTCAATCGACAGTGAGCCGTGCTGCCAGCCGGGCTGACATGGACTGGATCGAAACGCCGCATTCGGTGTCCTCCCTGACACGGGATCGCATTGACGCGATTGGCGCCGCCACCGGCACCGATGCGCTGCGCTATACCCCTGGCGCCTTTACCGGACTGGTGGGCGGCGCCTCGCGCTACGATTACATCAGCCTGCGCGGTTTCAACGAAAACAGCACCGACAACCTGAATCTGGATGGACAAAAGGTACTGAGCGATTCGGGTACTTATAGCTCCGTCCAGATTGACCCTTACACCCTTGAGCGTATCGACGTTTATCGCGGCCCCACCAGCGTGCTGTACGGCCGCAACTCACCGGGCGGTCTGGTATCCTACAGTTCAAAACGACCGCTGGATGAGCCCTATCACGAAATCACAGCTGGCATCGGCAATATGGGTCAAACCCATCTGGGCTTTGACTTGACCGGTCCGATAGACAAGGAAGGCAATGCCGCCTATCGCGTGGTTGGTATCACGCGCAACAGCAAGACCCAGTACGACAACAACCGTGTCGAACGCTATACGATCGCGCCGTCGCTGAAGTTCAGACTGGGCGAAAATAGCCGCCTGCTGCTGCAGGGTTACTTCCAGAAAGACCCCAACACCGGCTTTCACAGTGGTTTCCCGGCGGACGCGACCATCAATACCGATCATAATGGCCGTCGCATTTCTCCCGAATTCTCGGATGATGACGAGGGTGGTAAATTCAGCCGCACCCTGTCCATGCTGGGCTATCAGTTCGAGCATGACTTCTCGCCCAATCTGACCTTCAAAAACTCGTTCCGGATGACCAGCCTGAAATCCGAAATGGCACAATTTTATGGTTACGGCTGGGCCGATGAAAACTCGCTGAACCGTTACTATTCGGGCGGCTATGAAGAGCTGGAAGCGCAGCAGTTCGACACCAGCCTGACCGCCGTCTTTCATACCGGCGCGGTCTCACATGAAGTGATCGCCGGCTTCGACTACCAGCATCGCAATGTAACCGGACGATGGGATTCAGGCTCGGCCAATCCGCTGAATGCATTCGATCCGGTCTATGGCAATCCGGGACTGAACATTACGTACAGAGAACCCTTTGACCGCACGCTGGAGCAATTCGGCATGTACTTGCAGGATACCGTACGCTATGGTGCGCTCACCGGCCTGTTCAGTATCCGTCATGATATCGTGGATATTGACAATCGCAATCCCGAGCTCAATACCAAGTCCGGCTACAAAGGCAATAACACCACGTTCCGCGCCGGCCTGAGCTATGCCTTTGACAACGGCATTGCACCCTACGCCAGTTACAGCGAATCCTTCAACCCCAACGGCTACACCGATATCAACAATCAGGTGCTGCCGCCTACCGAAGCCAGGCAATATGAAGCCGGTGTGAAATACCAGCCGAACGAGCATGTCATGCTGTCTGCGGCCTACTATGATCTGAAACAGGAGAACGTCGCAGCACGGCATTCTTCGGCTACCAGCTACTACGTCCCACTGGGTGTGGTGCATTCGCGTGGCATCGAACTGGAGGCCAACGCCAATATCACCGACAACTTCACCCTCATGGCCAGCTACACCATGAACAACATGAAGCTGAAAAAAGGCGACAATGCCGGCAACCGTCCGTTTCAGGCACCCAAACAAATGGCCAGCCTGTGGGGACGCTACGGCATGAATAATGGGCTGGCCCTGTGGGCGGGCGTACGCTATGTGGGCAAGAGCTGGGCCGATAACGAAAACACGGTACGGGTACCCGCGTACACCCTGCTGGATCTGGGCGCAGAATATGATCTGGGCCGCCTGAATCCGAACCTCAAGGGCGCGACGGTACGGCTGAATGTGAACAATGTCACCGACAAGACCTATGTGGCCTCCTGCGCGACCACGAACTTCTGCTACTATGGAGAAAAACGCAATATCAAGGCGACATTCAGCTACAAATGGTAATCCAGGAAGCTCTCTCCTTCTATGAACAATTGCAACAGGCGCTTGGGCGCCTGTTGCCCGTTTCTGCAACGCCCTTACATGGGCCCGCTGACCTGACCGTTGGCCAGGTACGCGAGGATGTATTACAGTTGCTATTTGACGATGTGGCGCGGCTTCACCCTGAAGCTGGCCGGCACTACTGGAACGCACATACCTGGCGCACCTGCATGTGGGTGCCTGTGTACGCGACCATTCTTGCCTACGAACATCATCGCTGTATGGTGGATGCACGCCAGTTGCAGGTTCACTTTGCCGAGGGCCTGGCAAAGCAGGTTTACGTGCCGGAACAGGCCATTACACTGAATATTTCAGATGAAACAGGCCCTGCAACCGCACTGGCCAACAGCCTGGAGCAGATACGACAAACGCTGGGCAATATTACACCTGTGGCTGCCAAACTGGCCGGACGTCACACTGCCGACAGCGTACTGGCCGCCTTGCTGTTGTACTATCACGACCTGCCGCAATACACTACTGCACACATCCGCGCCCGTGGTGACATCTGGCTGCAGGCTATCGGCCTGCCGGCCGAAAGCGGTTATCTGGATATCGACATGAGCAGCTATGGCCTGCCTGACCGGCTATCGCTGAACCGCCGGGTGTGCTGCCAATACTTTCGTTGCCCCAACGCCAAACTGTGCAGCAATTGCCCCAAGATCCCCATGGAACAACGCCTGCCGCTGCTGGCCAGCGACTGGGCTGAACATGATCGTGCCCACGTCGAAAGTGATGCATAACGTTAAACAATGCAGATCCGCGCACCAGCGGCGCCTAAGCACTGATAGAACGGGGAAGCCCGATAGCGACGATAGCAACTAGAGCAACTAGCACAACTAGAACAACGCAATTATTGCCGGCGGTTGCCGCTCATCACTTATTCCCGACCCGGGCAGTAACGGTATTCAATCCAAACCGAAACGCCTGAGATTGTCCGTTTCGTAGGGTGCATCTTCTGCCGGATATCGAAGCGTCGTGCTGCCCTTCTGTTTGGCAAGCGACCAGATAATGCTTTCTCCCGCAGGAATCACATCCGGCTGCTGTTTGTATAGCGGATCGGCATAGGCGGTCTGCGTGTCAATCCATTCCCAGCCTTGCGCTTTGAACGCCGAGATGATATCGGTCAGCGTTGCTGCATTGATTTTATTGGTGTGAAGCAGAATCACATGTTTGGGAGAATAGCCCAGTGTCTGCTTTCCCAGTTCATCGTAATAGTTGGCACGATCCAGCAAGTGCGCGATATAGGCTTTTCGCAGTTGCGCAAGATCCGCTGTATTTCCTGCTTTTTCATACGCAAGATAGCGCAGGTTATAAAACCAGTCGCTGGCATCGATACTCACTGCACCGGACTGGTAGCCCCGCTCTTTGAGCCACTGGCGCACCGCATCGCGCTTTTGCCGGGTATCGCCTTCTTTTAAAAATGGAAAGCGATAGCGGGCAGTCCAGCCGGGCAGAACGTGCAACTGGCGTTCAGCAACAGCAATGCCTTCTAGATAGTCTGCAGTACTCACTTCCTTTTTATTCAGATTCAAATGCCGTTCGCTGTGGTTGCCAATCGCATGGCCTTGCGCGCCCCATTGCGCAACCAGTTGCACGCCGGCACTGCCGCCCAGTTTAATCAGGCTTGGATAAATGATGGCATGAAGATGGGCTTTGCCCAATTGAGTAAGCAATGCCTGATTAATCGCGGCCGCTTCCGGGTTCGTGTCCGGATTCAGGCCGTCGTCAAAGCTGAAGGACAACTGCTTTGCGTGAACACAGGCACTGGCAGTTAGCGCCAATGCCAAGAAAATTCTGGAAAGACTAAGCATATGTATTGGCTGTTTTATCGGCTGTTTTGTGAAAAAACGATTTTATTCGAGTTCATCCAGAAAGTTCAGAATTGCTTCGCCATAGGTATCCAGCTTATGCTGCCCGACACCGTTGACGGCGGCAAGATCGTCCAGGGTGCTGGGCTCCTGCTCGGCAATTTGCGCCAGCGTGTCATCCTTGAAAATAACGTAAGCCGGCACGCCATGTTCTTTGGCGATGTCACGCCGCCATTGTCGCAGGCTTTCAAAACGCGCTTGCGCCGCCGCTGACAGCACGCGAACTTCACGCTTGCCACGAGGCATGATATTGCGTGATCTTGCGGCAGCGCGGGCAGATTCCTTGCGCATCATCAACACCTGTTCACCCTTTAGCACGCCGCGGCTTTTCTCGGTCAGTGCCAGTGTGCCGTAACCATCGCCATCAACCGTCACAATATTGGCCGCCATCAATTGGCGCAACACACTGCGCCAGCCCTGCTCGGACACATCCTGACCAACACCAAAAACAGACAGGGTGTCATGCGAATGCTGAGCTACCTTTTCTGTACGTTTACCACGCAGGATATCAATCAGGTGCCCTGCGCCGTAACGCTGGTCGCGCTCACGATGCAGCCGATAAATAGCAGACAGGATTTTCTGTGCTGCCACGGTGCCATCCCAGGTTTGCGGCGGTGTCAGACAAACATCACAATTGCCGCAGGCCTGCGACTGTTGTCCGAAATAGGCCAGCAAAAGGGTGCGCCGGCACTGCACGGTTTCGCACAGGGCCAGCATGGCATCCAGCTGCGCCCCCGAACGGCGCTTGAAAAATTCATCGCCCGTGGAGTCGTCTATCATCTTACGCTGCTGCACCACGTCCTGCAGCCCGTAGGCCATCCAGGCCGTGGCCGGCAAGCCATCGCGCCCCGCTCTGCCGGTTTCCTGGTAGTAGCCTTCAACCGACTTGGGCAAATCGATATGCGCCACAAAACGCACATCGGGCTTGTTAATGCCCATGCCAAATGCAATCGTGGCCACCATGACCACCCCATCATCGCGCAGGAAGCGCGCCTGTCGCTGCGCCCGCAACTCTGCCGGCAGGCCGGCGTGATAGGCCATGGCGTCAATGCCTTCCCTGCAGAGAAACTCCGCCGTGTCTTCGGTTTTATTGCGCGACAGGCAATACACGATACCCGAGTCGCCCGCATGTTCTTCGCGAATAAAGCCCAGTAACTGACGCCGCACATCATTTTTTTCAACGATGGTATAGCGGATGTTGGGGCGATCAAACCCGGCCACGAAATGTCTTGCCTGGGTCAGGCCCAGCCGTTGCGCAATCTCATCGCGGGTCTGCGGTGTTGCAGTGGCCGTGAGCGCAATGCGCGGTACATCCGGCCACTGCTCATGCAAGCGGGACAGGCCCAGGTATTCGGGGCGGAAATCGTGACCCCATTGCGAAACGCAATGGGCTTCATCAATCGCAAACAGGGCAATGCGGCCCCGCTCCAGCAGGCGCATGCAGCGATCGGTCAGCAGGCGCTCGGGAGCCACATAGAGAAAATCCAGCTCACCGCGTGCAAACGCGTTCTCCACCTCGCGAATGGCCTCCCATTCCTGGCTGGAATTGAGAAAGGCGGCGCGGACACCCAGTTCGCGCAGGGCATCAACCTGATCCTGCATCAGCGCAATAAGCGGAGACACCACGACTGCCGTACCCGGCCGAATCAGCGCCGGTACCTGATAGCACAGCGATTTACCGGCGCCGGTAGGCATCAGCACCAGGGCATCATGACCGGCGATCAGATGTTCGACAATGGCCTGCTGCTCGCCACGAAAGGAATCGTAACCAAATACACGTTTCAGAACAGACAGCGGGGAGGTGGAATCAGACACTGGAGATGAGATGCAAAAATAAAAGCCGGTAATTAACTGACAAGGGTTTAAGCCGCTGCGATCCGGAATCGACCGTCCGGCAGGGATATAAAGCTATTATAATCCTTATACCGTTACGGAGAGGTTGATATGAAAATCACACATGTGCTCACAGGCGCCATTGGTTGCGTGCTTGCCGTTGCCGCGCAATCGGCACTGGCAAAAATCCCGGTCTATGTTTTTGGCAATACGCCCAATGACCCGATAGGCACCTATATCACTGCACAGGTCCGCAACCAGATTGCCAACTCACCCACACTGACGCTGGTGAACGATATGAACCAGGCGGTTGCCCGCCTGAACCTGCAAAGCGCAGACCCGACGCGTGAGGGGCGCTTCACAGCCATTGCGGAAAACGTGGATATCGTGAATGCCGCCTCGCCCATCAACCCCTGGCTGAATATCCAGCAGCACATCCGTATCTGCCTGTCCGAATCCAGCGGCAGCTGCGCCACCACCATTGTAAATGACCTGACCACCGTGGCCCTGCAATATGGCCCGCAGCTCCAGCAAAAGCTGGGCAGATAAGCACGGAAAACCGCCAGGGAGTTCGTCTGCGCGATCCGGATCGCGGCAGCCGCATGGGTCCAGATGTCGTGCAATTGCTGTGCCAGATCACGATTACCCTTGCACCAGGCAAGGACAGCGATATACTGTTGCAACAAATCGAACATCACAGGATCCACAGGTCCGCAAGCGAATCACACCATGAATATAGGCATAGCCGGCGCCGGGCTGTTGGGGCGCATTCTTGCCTTGGTACTCTCCCGTCAGGGACACCAGGTTTCCGTATTTGATCCCGCTACTTCCGTACAGGCACGCGGTGCTGCCGGCTGGACTGCCGCAGGCATGCTCAGCCCCATTGCCGAACTCGAAAGCGGCGATGTCGAAGTATTCGATATGGGCGTACGCTCCATCGAGCTATGGTCGGCCCTGGTGCCCACCCTCAGCCTGCCGGTGCAGTTTCATGTGCGGGGCAGCCTGTTGGTGGCGCATCGCGGCGATGAAGGGGCCGCAGCGCGCCTGACCTCTTTGCTGGACGCCAAAGCACCACAGCACGCACGTCCGCAAATGCTCAGCCGCGCGCAATTGCAGGCGCTGGAGCCCTCAATCCAGGGCCCCAGCCACGCCTGGATGCTGGAGGGCGAAGGGCAAATCCATACCGTTCAGGCCATGCAGGCGCTGGCCGAATCGGCCGAAAACACCACCTGGCACTGGGGCTGTCCGGTGATCAGCCTCAAACCCGGACAATTGCAGACATCGCAGAGCGTCCATACGTTCGACTGGGTTTTCGATGTGCGCGGCACAGGCGCCCGCGAGCGCCCTCACGCCAACAGTCATCAACTGAACTGCCGCAATGTGCGCGGCGTACGCGGTGAAATTTTCTGGCTGCAGGCCGGCGACCTGACCCTGGCACGGCCCGTGCGCTTGCTGCATCCGCGCTACCGGGTGTATATCGTACCGCGTGCGCCCGATACCGTCGTTGTGGGTGCCAGCGAAATTGAAAGCGAAGATCGCTCACCGGTATCGCTGCGCAGCACAGTCGAATTGCTGACGGCTGCCCACAGCGTGCTGCCTGAGCTGGCCGAAGCGCGGCTGATCCACAGCGAGGTCAATTTGCGACCTGCCCTGCTGGACAATTTGCCCCGTATTGAAAACGAACAGGGCCTGACACGGATCAACGGATTGTTCCGTCATGGCTGGCTGATTGCGCCCGCCGTAGTGGAAAAGGCCCTACAATCTATATTTGAACCCGATTTCAGTCTGATTCAGGCGGCATGAGTACGATTCACATTTCCGTTAACGGCACCACACACGAGATCGCCAGCGGCACCACGCTGGCCGAGCTGATTGCGCAGATACAAAGTGCCGCCGGCCAGGCAGATGATCCCACTGCCATTGCCACTGCGGTCAATGAGGTCTTTATTCCCCGCCTCAAACGCAACGACACTGTACTGTCCGACGGCGACCAGATTTTTACTTTCAGCCCTATCACTGGCGGCTAAGCCGCCCGCATCGCGACCATGAAACCATTTGCTATTGCAGACACCTTGCTGGAGAGTCGTTTCTTTCTTGGCACGGCGGGCTACCCGTCGCCTAAAGTATTGCAGGACGCAATCACTGCATCGGGTGCGGCGGTCGTTACCGTCGGGCTCAAACGGCAGCTGACGCCTTCGGCCTCCGGCGGCGCCGGTGCAGCACTGGACAATTCCTTTTTTCAGCTACTCAAAGACTCCGGCCTGCATTTGCTACCCAATACCGCGGGTTGCAAAACGGGCCGTGAAGCGATTACGCTGGCGCAGATGGCGCGGGAAATTTTTGGTACACACTGGATCAAACTGGAAGTGATCGGTGACGACTATACGCTGCAGCCGGATCCGATAGAGTTGATTCGTGCAGCCGAGGAACTGGTTAAAGATGGTTTTGAAGTGTTTCCCTATTGCACCGACGATCTGGTAACCTGCCGTCGCCTGCTGGATGTGGGTTGCCGGCTGCTGATGCCCTGGGGAGCGCCTATCGGTTCAGGACAGGGGCTGAGCAATCCGCAAGCGCTACGCATCCTGCGCGCGCGCCTGCCCGATGTTCCACTTATTGTTGACGCAGGTATCGGCTCACCCATGGACGCAGTGCAGGCCATGCAAATGGGTTACGATGCTGTCCTGCTCAATTCGGCCGTATCTCAGGCCCATGATCCGGTAAGAATGGCTGAAGCATTCAAACTGGCGATACAGGCGGGGCGTATGGGTTTTGAAGCGGGCATTATGGCCAGACAGGACATGGCCGTTCCCTCCACCCAGGTGACCGGCCGGCCCTTCCTGCTGTAACCTTGTGACCCGGGCCTTGGCATCAGGCACCAAGCCACAATACGCCGCCGGCAGATTTATGCCGGTAGCAACAGCAGCGCTATCCCATAAGCTGCCATACCGGTCAGTACTGAGTAACCTGCATTGCGGGTAAGCCTGGCACACACACCTGCCGCCAGCAGACCACAAAAATAAGTAAGCACAGTGAAGATGCTGGTCGCGTGCTGTAAATCAGAATACACCACCACAACCGTCATGGACACCAGTAGCGCCGGCCCCAGAATCACAAACCGGCCCGAGGTCAGGCGACCGAAAAGTCCCGACTTGCGCATCAGCACAAACGGCAAGGCACGCGTGAGCCAGGTAACCACAGCCATCACGGCAATCGCCAGCCAGAATTCAGTTTGTCCCATGATCCGCTCCCTCACTGTGTTGACCTTGTACTTCGCTATCAATGGCGGTTGCGGCCTGATCCACGGGTGCAAAACACAGCCAGGCTGTGATCGTGCCAGCCAGGATGGCTGGCGTTGCCCCCACATAGATCAGACATACCAGCGTAACCACAGAGGCGATCAACAGCGCGCGCAGCATGGGGCGCTTTACGCTGAGCAGTGCCAGCGAAAAAAACAGGGCAACCAGGGCGAAACGCAAAATCTGGTCGACCTGCGGAAATTCGGCAGTCAGGCCCGATCCGGCCACCAGCCCGATAATGGTTCCGCCAATCCAGGACAGCCATGCAGTCAGACCCAGGCCCATATACCAGGCAAACTGCGTCTGAGCGGGCTGCTGCCCCATGGCATGAAACGCAGTGGCGAACACCTCGTCGGTCAGCCAAAAGGCAGCCGGCAAGCGCCTGCCCAAGGCTTGCGGCAGCCACTTGGCAATGAGCGGACCATAAAGCAGATGACGTGCGTTGAGCAATGAAACCATGGCAACGATACCAGGCAGCGGCGTGCCCAGCTTAATCGCTGCCAGAATAAAAAACTGCGAGGCACCGGCATAGACAAATACGGAAATGAGCACGGTTTCCCAGAACGACAAGCCCACGCCCTTGGCAGCAATCCCGTATGCCATGGCCACCGGCACATAACCGAGCAGCACCGGCACACCCGCCTGAACTCCGCGCCAACCATTGCTTAACACCGACATACTCACCGCCTCTTCTGTAACAGATCGCTATTACATCACAGCTACCGGGTGGAATCCAGCAGTGAGCGCATCTGGCACGGCGTGGCGGGTGGCCGGCCAACCCTCCCCCGGCAAGGGAGCGCAATGGCCGGCATATCCATGGAAGATGCAATCAGTCCAGCAAACTGCGCAGCACGTATTGCATGATGCCGCCGTGGCGATAGTAGGCTGCCTCGCTGGGCGTATCGATACGCACGATCGCATCGAACTGCACGCCATTGGCCTGTACTCTCACGGTTGCGGGTGTGGTGTCCTGATTCAACGCCACAATGCCCGTGATATCAAAGGATTCCTTCCCTGTCAGGCCGAGCGTTGCCGCATTCTGCCCTTCTGGAAATTGCAGTGGCAGCACACCCATACCCAGCAAATTGGAACGGTGAATCCGCTCATACGATTCAGCAATCACCGCCCGTACGCCCAGCAATGCGGTGCCCTTTGCGGCCCAGTCGCGTGACGAGCCCGAACCGTACTCCTTGCCGGCAAGTATCACCAGCGGGATCCCCTTTTCAATATAGGCGCGGGACGCCTCGAAAATGCTGGTCACGGGTTCATCACTGCGCGTAAAGTCGCGGGTAAAGCCGCCTTCGGTGCCCGGCGCCAGTTGATTGCGCAGGCGTACGTTGGCAAACGTACCGCGTATCATGACTTCATGGTTGCCCCGGCGCGAGCCATAGGAGTTGAAGTCTTTGGGCGCCACGCCATGTTCGGTCAGATAAGCAGCAGCCGGCGAGGTTTTGGCAATAGAGCCGGCAGGACTGATATGGTCAGTGGTCACCGAATCACCCAGCATGGCCAGCACGCGCGCGCCCTGTATGTCAGAGACCGGTTCCGGCTGACGTGACATATTCTCGAAATACGGCGGCTTGCGGGCATAGGTAGAAGCCTCGTCCCAGGCAAACCGCTCGCCTTCCGGTGTTGGCAGGGCGCGCCAGCGTTCATCGCCGGCGAAGACATCAGCGTAGCCCGCCGTGTACATGTCAGACACGATGGCCGCGTCCACCACCTCCTGCACCTCGCCGGCAGAAGGCCAGATATCGCGCAGATAAACATCTTGCCCATCGCTGCCCTGACCCAGCGGCTCGTTGAACAAATCAATATCCATGGTGCCGGCCAGCGCATAAGCGACCACCAGCGGCGGCGACATCAGATAGTTCATCTTGACTTCCGCGTGAATGCGACCCTCAAAATTTCGGTTGCCCGATAGCACCGATACCACAGAAAGATCACCGTCGGCCACGGCCTGACTCACTTCAGGAATCAGCGGACCGGAATTACCGATACAGGTGGTGCACCCGTATCCCACGAGGTTGAACCCCAATGCATCCAGATAGCGCGTCAGGCCCGCACGCTCGTAATAGTCAGTCACGACCCGGGAGCCCGGAGCCAGGCTGGTTTTTACCCAGGGCTTGCGTTGCAGGCCCTTTTCAACCGCCCGCCTGGCCAGCAACGCTGCTGCAATCATGACAGTAGGGTTGGAGGTGTTGGTACAGGAGGTTATGGCGGCAATCACCACCGAGCCATGATTGATCTGCCCCTGCGTGCCGTCAGCAAAGGTAACGGGAATCGGCGCACGTGCCGGACCAGGGTCTGCTGTCGCCTGTTCCACAGGATCGGCAGGCGGCGCGCCAGACGATTGCGGTTCTTCATGCGCGGGCGGGTCCGATGCAGGAAAAGACTGGTCTACCACCTTATCGTAGCCATGAGGCCGCTGTTCCGGCTCGCCGATAGACGAGGCCAGCGCGCCGCGAAATGCCAGTTTCGCATAGGACAGCGCAATGCGATCCTGCGGCCGCATCGGGCCGGCGATCGACGGAACCACTTGCGACAAGTCCAGTTCAAGTGTTTCGGAATAGCGCGGCTCGGCTTGCGGATCATGCCACAGCCCCTGCGCCTTGGCATAGGCTTGCACCAGGGCGATCTGCTCGGCAGAGCGGCCTGTGAACGCAAGATAACGCAGGGTTTCGTCGTCAATAGGAAAAATGGAAATCGTCGAACCATATTCCGGACTCATATTACCGATCGTCGCCCGGTTGGCCAGGGGTACGGACGCGACACCCGGTCCATAGAACTCAACGAATTTGCCCACGACGCGATGCTTGCGCAGCATCTCGGTAATAGTCAAGACCAGATCGGTGGCGGTGGTTCCTTCCGGTAAGGTGCCGGTCAGCTTGAAACCGACCACACGTGGAATCAGCATGGAAATCGGCTGGCCCAGCATGGCCGCTTCCGCTTCGATGCCACCCACGCCCCACGCAACCACGCCAAGGCCATTGACCATCGGCGTATGAGAGTCGGTCCCGACACAGGTATCGGGATACGCCACTTTCATGTCGTCCTCATCGGCGGTGAACACCACGCGCGACAAGTGTTCCAGGTTGACCTGGTGGACAATGCCGGTGCCGGGAGGCACCACCTTGAAGTCCTGAAAGGCCTGCTGTCCCCAGCGTAAAAACTGGTAGCGTTCCAGGTTGCGTTGATACTCGATCTCGACGTTACGCTCAAATGCATTGGTCTGACCGAAAACGTCCACAATCACCGAGTGGTCAATGACCAGCTCCACCGGTGCCAGCGGGTTGATGCGAGCCGGATCTCCCCCCAGCTCGTGCATGGCTTCGCGCATGGCAGCCAGATCGACCACCGCAGGCACGCCGGTAAAATCCTGCAGCACCACGCGGGCCGGCGTAAAGGCGATCTCACGATCCGGTTGCGCCTGCGGGTCCCAACTGGCCAGGGCACGAATGTCCTGCGCAGTAATGTCCTTGCCGTTTTCGGTACGCAGCAGATTTTCCAGCAGGATCTTCAGTCCATAAGGAAGCGAGGCCACATCCAGCCCCGCTTCCTGTAACGCATCAAGGCGATAAATGCGATATGATTGTTCCCCCACATTCAGTATGCTGCGGGCGCCAAAACTATCCATACTTTTCATGATGCCATTCTCCTTGATCATAAACGTGGCTGGCCTGCCGTCACATCACAAATGTGATTTGCCTTGCAATTGGGATGTAACCGCCCTTGCCGGTTGCTGTGAATTGAATGAATCTGAACGCAAGGCGCTTGTTGCGATGCGGGCTGTTCGCTCTGGTGTTGCCTCCTAATGCCTGCAGACAAAACGGCAGTATGAACACCTGTGTGTAGGCACGCATAGGTTTTTACAGCACCGGCAAGAACAGGATCCGGTTTGCCGTGGTTCTAACGGTCCGACCGATCACGTTCTCTGCCCGGCTGCATGCCGGTCTGCCTGCCGGGTCACACGACCACCATTACGTGCACAGGCACAAATGCATTCATTCCCAGCCTGCCACAAGCGCGATATGGGCACCATCCATTGCGGCACCCCACACAGGGATCATGCCATAACTTGATGACGTATACAAACCAGTACCCACTTTGGCAAATAATGTCTGATTGTTTGGCCTCATTGCTGCTCGCGTGCGAGGTGACGGCGCCGGACTTGTGCCAGATCACGGGCGGTCATAACATGGCAGGTCAGGTCAGATGATAAGTTGCCTATGACCCGGTGTAGCATCCGGGCTGCAACGATACAAAGAGGATAGCCACCTTGCCCCGGCAGGAACGCATCGGTCGGCCCGAGCGGCGTGAACGGACGGCTACTCCCAGACGACCAGTACCTTGCCTTGCTTGAAGGGGTGAGGCAGGGTCTGGCTGTAAATGCCATAAGTGGCATACAGGTGCTCGCGGGTGAGCACCCGTTCCGGCGTATCACAAATGACCAGTTCACCGTCGGCCAGCAACGCAATGCGATCACAATACTGCGCCGCCAGGTTGATATCATGGACAATCACCATCACGCCCACCTCATCCCGGTGCGCCAGATCTGTCACGATACGGAAAAAAGCGTGCTGATGCTTCGGGTCCAGGGCCGAGGTGGGTTCATCCATCAACAGGTACCGTGTCTGGCCATCATGGCGTCGGGCCAGCAATTGCGCCAGCACCCTTGCAAATTGTACGCGCTGTTTTTCACCGCCGGACAGTGTCACCCACGAGCGGTCAAGCAGATCCGGCACGCCTGCGGTTTGCGCCGCGTGCTGCAATAATGCACTCGCCACGCCTGGATCCAGTTCCGGAAATGGATACAGACCCATCTGAATAATTTCCCGGATGCCCAGATCAAAGGTCAGGCCGCTCCCCTGGGGCAGCACCGCCCGCTGACGCGCCTGCGCCCGCGTTGACTGCGTGGCAATATCCTTCCCATTGATATAAATGGTACCCGTATCGTGTGAACGCACGTCCTGGTTTTCCTGCGCCAGAATAGACAGCAACGTGGATTTACCGGCACCATTGGCACCAAGCAGCGCCAGCACCTCGCCCCGTCTGATCTCAATTGAAATATCCCGCAGTACCTGGCGCTGACCGCGCGTTGCGCAGATATCAATACCGCGCATGCATTGCTCCATGACGGTCATCGCATATTCCTTTTTACCAGCAACCAGAGAAAGAACGGACCGCCGATAAGACTGGTTACCAGGCCAATGGGCAGTTCCGCCGGAATCACCACAATGCGCGCCAGCCAGTCTGCCATCACCAGGGCCAGGGCGCCGCCTGCCATGGACGCCGGCAGCAAGTGGCGATGATTCGCACCCATGATCATGCGCAGACAATGTGGCACCACCAATCCGACAAAGCCGATGCTGCCCGTCACCGCCACCAGTGGCCCGACAAGCAGTGCGATGCCAACGATCAGACGCCGCCGCAGATGCTTCATGGAAAATCCCAAATGGGTGACTTCGCGCTCACCCAGCAGCAGTGCATTCAGTGCCCGCCACTCGCGGCACAACAACAGACAGATAAGCAGCGTCCAGGGGCCCAGCAAGCCGATCGTACGCCAGTTGGCTGACGCCAGGCTACCCATGCCCCAGAAAGTAAGATCACGCAATTGGGTGTCGGTCGCGATATAGGTTAGCAAGCCGATCAGGCTGCCGGAAATCGCATTAATGGCAATACCGGCCAGCAGCAAACCGGCAACGCCGGCATAACGCCGTCCAACCAGATAGGCCAGCCAGGTGCTAAGCAGACTACCGGCGAACGCCGCAAAGGAAATGACCCAGAACCCGGCAGCAGTAAGCACAATGGCTGCCACCGCACCCAACGCGGCACCTGCCGAGACACCGATCAGGCCGGGCTCGGCCAGCGGATTACGAAATAAAGCCTGCATGACCACGCCCGATAGCGCCAGCGCCGCACCGGTGACAACACCGAAGACAACCCGCGGCAGACGGATATCCAGAAAGATCTGGCGCAGCAACTGGGTTTCGTCACCCTGCCCGCCCGTGAGCACCGGCCACCATTGCTGGACCGGAATGACCACCGCCCCGCTGACGCTGCCCAAAATAATAGCGCCCAGCAATATGAGCAGCAAAATGGTAAAGGACTTCCTGACCCTGCCCTGACCCGGCGCAGCATTAATTGGCATGGCCGGCAGCAGCCTTCAATTGCGAGATTGCCAGGTCAACCCGGGGGCCCATGCCCAGTGCGAGCAAATCATCCATCACGACAATACGATTGTTTTTGACGGCAGGCGTAAACGCAATGGCGGGATCGGCCTTGAATTGATCAATGCCACCCGCCGCCTGCAGCGACCCTTTGGTGACAATGATCATTTCCGGCTTCAGCGCCAGCAGGCTCTCTGCAGACACCGGCTTGTACCCATGCTGAGACTTCAGGACATTTTCCAGCCCGGCCATTTCCATGATGGCACTGGCCGTAGTGTCGCCTCCGGCCATCAATTTAGCTCCGGTACGATTCAGGATAAGTACCGTACGCAGACTTTCGCTGGGCGTGTCCTGCGCCTGCTTCACCCGAGCCTGAATATCGGCGGCCAGCGCCTTGCCTTTTTCCGGTACGTCCAGGGCCTGCGCAATTTGATCGATCCGTTCGTATAGGGAGTTTAGGGTTGGCTTATCTGAAACAGTAATCACATCTACACCAACTGACCGGACTTTCTCCAGCGAAGCAGGCGGACCGGCATTTTCAGAAGCCAGCACCAGATCGGGTTTGAGCGACAGGATGCCTTCGGCCGGCACAGCGCGATAATAGCCCACGCGCGGCAGTTTGGTCGCTGCCTCGGGATACAGGCTGGATTGATCGTCTGCAACCAGCTTGTCCTGCATGTTCAGATCGTAAATGATTTCCGTCACCGTGCCACCCAGGGAAACGATGCGCTGCGCCTGCTGCGCGCCGGCACTGCCACAGAAAAAACTGGCGGCGGCCAGTATGGCAAGACAACGTATGACGGCATGTTGTTTCATTGACTGATTCCGTTTAACTGATTCCGTTTAATTGATTCCGTTTGCCTGAGTTGGCCATGCCATCAGGCGGCCAGCGGTTGCTTGCAAAACGATTCCAGCAACTCACGCCATTGGCGGATTTCAGGCACGCCAGGTTTGCGCGCACCGAAGAACTGGACAATTTGTTCACCGTCTTCAGTATAGCCTTCCAGTGAGGTAACCCAGCCATCTTCCGTGGGTTTATTCACGATCCAGGTACTGTGAACCGCCGTGGTGTTCAGATGCAGGTTGAATTTGGGATCCAGAATATTGAACCAGGGTCCGGTACGCATCAATTTTTTGATCGGGCCGGAATGGATCTGAATCATGCCTTTATTACCGACAAAGCACATGATGGGCAGATCCGATTCCGCGGCTTTGTGCAGCATGACTTCGATGGCATCGTTGTCTACGCGCTGCGCCAGATCGTCTCCGGCGCTTTCCAGCACTTGCACACGCGGCAGATTCCATTTTTTTAACAAGCCGGCAAAATCATGAGTATCGGTCATCGCCAGCCAGTCTTCGCGCAACAGTTCAGGCACTTCACTGGCATAGGCTTTGGGCGCTTCCGGTGTTCTGTCCACAGCAGCAGGTTCCTGATTGCCGGCGCGGAATTTTTCAACCAGCGCATCGTAAGCGGCCATGTCGGTTTGATCCGTGCAATATACCTTATGCAACGCCATCCCTGCACCGTCAAAAAACTGGATGCTCTTGCGGCCATTCTGCGTGACCGCCCAGGCATATTTCCAGCTGGAGAAAAACACGCGCAGATCCAGGTCTGCACCCAGCACCAGACCAACCGGGCCATTCCCCACCTTGACTGATTCATAATGGCCGTGGCGTTCATGAACACACCATTCATTGCGTGTCAGCAGCATGACGCCGCCCAGCGTTTGCAGCTCCCTGAAAATCGTCTGCGCCGTGCCTTCCAGCAGCGTGGCATCAATATCGCCACATTGTGCCGCAACCAGTTCCATTTCACTGACGTCCAGTTTCTCTGCCGCATTGCGCACACGCAATTTGGGGTCTTCCTGCAATAATGCATCGTAACGGACTTTCAAATCAGTACTCGGTTGTGTCATGGGTCTCTCTCTTCTGGTAACTAAATGGTTCTGACCGGGTCATCCTGCGACGGCCCGGTCAGTCTTAAATAATATATCGCCGGTCAATATTGGTAGATGACGGACACCCGCAGATAGCGGCCAGCTTCGGAATAATAGTCTACCGGACGAGCGATGGCAGACGCCCCCGCAGTAGGCACGTTCAGTGCATTCCAGTATTTTTTATCAAACAGATTGACCACGCTCAGCTGAAATTTGACACCCTTCAGGCTGGCAGGCGCCCACCAGCCATGTACATCAAGCGTACCATAACCTGGTGCCTTGAAATCAGCATTGGGCGCATCTGCAGTGGGATCCGGATACTGCACTTTATCGCGTTTGGCCGCCAGTGTCCATACGGTCTCTGCGCCCCACTGCGGCGTTCTGTAGCCCAGTGCCAGCGTGCCTTTAAGCGGTGCAACCGAGTTCAGATGCTGACCTGTTTCAAGGTCCTTGCCTACCGTCCAGGCGGCGGTCGCGCGGGTATAAAGATTGTCATTGATGTTCCAGTAACCCATGGCTTCGGCGCCATAAATGCGGACACGATCACGATTGGCATAGGTCGTGACGCCCATTGGGTACAGCCCTTGTTCACGCAATGCATAGAAAGGAGAATCGGGACCAACCGGAACATTCTCGTCGATAAAATCCTTGTAGCGTGTTTCAAAGATATTCAGGGAACCGCCAACAACCTGCCCTCTGGCCTGAAGGCCCAGTTCCCAGCCGCGGCTGCGTTCGGCTTTCAGGTTCGGATCACCCTTACGCATATAGTTGGCCGGAGAGCCATACTGCAAAAACAGCTCCGGCGCAGTTGGCGCGCGGTAGCCATAGCCATAGCGGGCAGTGAAACGATAGATGTCGGACGCATTCCAGGCGAACTCCAGCGATGGCGAGGCCTGGTTGCCACTGCGATTGCGCAGCTCACTTTCATAACCATTCTGGTTGGATGCAAATCCGCCACCGGTCTGCGGCTTGCGAGACCATGCATCGTAGCGCAATGCCGGGGTCAGTTCGAACCGGCCATCGTTCCATATAAACGCATGACTGGCAAACAGCGACCAGTCGCGGCTTTTGACTTTAGGTGTGTCACTCTGGTTGGAATGCAGGAAATCGCAAGTGCGTGGTCCCATGCGCGCGGGCAGGCCGGCTGGAATATCAGGGCAATTATCGACCCCGGCCGAGTACTGCTCATAGGTATCGTCAGCGAATGTCCCGGCCACGGTCCAGTGACCACGCAACGCAGCGTTTCCCCAATATCCGCCCGCATTCAGATTGAGGCCCCAGCCCTTTTGTTCAATGCTGTTACTTCGTTCATACAAGCCGCTGGGATAGCCGTACTTATAGGGATCACCCGGTATGGCAAACGCACGCCCGTCTTTATTGCGGAAAGCATGCTGATTTTCTTCCAGGCGGGTCTTGCTCCAGTAAAGCTGAACGCCTGCCTGATCCAGCGCAGAGTAAGCCTGCGTTGACTTGTAGTTATAGTCTGCCCAGATACGATCGCGGCTGATTCTCTCTGTCATTTTATTATTGCCAATTGCAAAGGCACTGGTATTCTGGTCATGCATCAGATCGATATCGCGGTCCAGCCGGAAGGTGCTCGCCCCCAGACCAAGCGTATGGCCCGGCGCCAACTCATGCTCAAGCCGCAGCCCTACGTTCTTGCGGGTGTAATCGGCTGGATTCATCTTGGTGCGCGTAGCACCGTAACCACCGATATCGCCACCATTTTTGACTTCGCTGCCGGTATGGATGCCGTATTGAATCAGCATTTTGGTGGAAGCGCCCAGGCGGGCTGCGAAGGCCGTATCGCCACCAATGCTGTTATCCAGGCCATCATGTGTGCCTTTGATCAGAAAACCGATATCCTTGCCGTCAGCCAGCAGATCATCCGGCCGCAGGCCGCGCAGCATCACCGTGCCGGTCAGGCCGGAGGTATTGCCGGCACCGGCGCCCCGCGCCACATCAACGGAGGAAAGCGTATTGAAATTGATGGTTTCCAGCCCCCCTTTGACATCACGGCTGCCATCCTGCAACCATGGTAGAGGAATACCGTCTTCCAGAATCCGGACCCGATTGCCATCCAGGCCTCGCATATTGACACTGCTATTGCTGCGGTTGAAATCCAGCCCGGGAACGAGCCGGCCCAGATCAGACCAGTTCTGCACCTGTTTGTCTGTGATTTCAGACGCGCTGGTGCGCGTTTCCCAACTTGGCGCTGCTGCTTCTGCCTGCGCGTGGACCGCGCTCAGCTTCGCAACGGCGGCGGTCGACGGTGCAACGGTGCTACCGCTCTCTGTCGCGGCCTGGGCATAGACCGCACCGGTGCAAAGTAGCGATGCAAGCACAGTGAGGCGATAGGAAGGGAGAGAAGCTGCTTTTATCATGACGGGGTAACGAAGAACGCTCGGAGAACGATCCTGGCTCATCCATTCAAGTTTGAATGAAGGACCAGAGATACACGTTGAAATAACTGAAACCGAATAATACTACAAATGATAATCGTTATCAATGCTATTAGTATTGATAACGATCGTTCTTATCCAGAAGTTGAACAACGCCCGCTTCTGTGGCCCCGCCCATCCCATTCTTTCCGCATGATGCATGAACAGGCCAATAACGATGCCCCGCTGCAGGCCGGATGCATGGCGTGCTTTTCGCGAACGAGGATGGGGAAAAGAGGAAGGTTTTGAAATACTGCTGCGCCTGAATCTGCTGCGCGCACAACATGGCGCCGGCGCGGCACTAGGGCATGACAGCACCAGGACATGACAACACCAGGGCATGACGGCATCACGGCCGGCCATAGTAGAACCGCCAACCTGACCCATAATGCAGGCGCGTTGCGGGGGCATTGCCGGAACCGGCCTGACCAGAAAGACACGCCGGTGCCCGCACTGCACGTGCCTCGAAGGACGCTGCTGAGGGTTACAACACCAGCGCCTGCTCAGAAACCACGATGCCATCAGCATCGCTGTACAGATACTGCCCGGGAACAAAACGTACATTGCCGAAAGTAACCGGCACATCAATCAGGCCCAGGCTGTTTTTCCCGCTTTTGCGCGGATTGGTGCCCAGCGCTTTGACGCAAAAATCCATGGCATCAATTTGCTCACTATCCCGGATCGCACCATACACGATAATGCCGGACCAGCCATTATCCTGTGCCAGCTTGGCGATCATATCGCCGACCACGGCACAATGCAGGGATGCAGCCGCATCGACCACCAGCACGCCGCCCTGCCCGGGTTCGGACAGGACCTGGCGAATGAAGGTATTGTCTTCAAATACCTTAACCGTACGAATCTGGCCGGCAATGGCACGTTTGCGGCCGAACAGCCTGAACTGGGTATCGCAGGACGGCAGCGTCGGGTGCTGATCCATAATATCGCAAGTGACCAGCGCGGTAAGGGGTGAAACAGGCATGACAAACTCCGGTAATGGGTAGACGTAAACAGCCATTGTTATACCATCAGATCGACGCAACAAAAAGCACTCCAGCGCATCATAAGGTGCCGCGTCTGGCCGCAACGCCCGGATCTGACATTGCCCCCTTTCGGCGTTAACCTCCCGAATACAAGACCTCTATACTGCGGCTTGTCGCAGGAGACCGTGCCGTATCGGATTCCCCTGCAGTTGATGAAGCTGACGGCGCCGACCGTGCTGACCGGCCTGCCGGTGCTGCGACAGCGCTCGCCGCAGGTCGTGGCGACAACTGGCCGCCCAGCTCACGCAACAGCGCCTGATAATCGGGATTCTGCCGCAATGTCTGCCTGCCCGCTTCGATCAGCGCATCGACATCCTTGCGATTGACAGTAAACAATGTAGGAATGCGCAGCAGATGCTGGCGCGGTACCGATAGCCCAGCGGGCGCATCGCGCAGGCTGACCGGCACCACATGCAACTTCGCCTGGGGGGCAAGCAAGGCCTGTAATTGCGGGTTCAGCGATTTTCTCAATGAGTCCCAGTATCTGCTGGTGTCCTGCACCATCTGCATCGTCTGCGTGGTTACCCTGGCAGAGGTACTGAACATGATGGTGTCAAAGACGTCCAACAAGCCGGGAACATGCTCACTTTTGTCTATATTGACACTGGGTTCGCGCTCGGCATTGACGACCACAAACACCACCTTCCTGACCGTGCCCTCGCTGATCTGGCCACGGCGCAACTGGCCGATGCCAAGCGTGACACGATCCATCAGACCACGCACGCCCAGGTTATCCGACAGTCCGCCATCCACCAAATGAATGTAGGGCCGGTTTTTGCTGTCCAGATAGCCCAGGACATCCGAGCGATAGGCGCGCATCCGGTAATCGCCCTGCAACCGGGACACTTGCTCACGCTTGTGCATGGAATAGTCACATTGCCCGGCGTAGTTTTTAAGCGTCAGCGGCGACAGCACCATGGGTACGGCAGCCGACGAGGCCACTGCAAACGAGAGCGGAATCTTGCGGATATCGGCACACATTGTGGCCAACTGGTCAGGTGAAAATTCAAAACTTGTGCCCTGCGATAAATCGGTTGCCAGCACAATCAAATCTGCATTCGGATTGCGGTACAAGTCCTCATAGGTTTTGCCGTCAAAGAGCAGATCCAGTTTCTGGGCCAGCACATGCCCGCGGCCGACTGTGGGTGACACGGCAGCGGCAAAATTTTGCGGACTGAAGATGGCCGACACCAGGCTCTGCTGGAAATTCTTGTACAGGTAATCGTTTTTAAACGCCGGGAAGGTTTTGCTGCCATTGAGCGCATAATAGGCGGCGATGATGCTGCCGCCTGATACGCCACGCACCACATCGACCTGGCTGAGCAGAGTTTGACTGTGACCGTTCCACTGTATGCGTGTGTCGGCCAGTTCTCTGAGCACCCCATAACCAAACGCAGCCGCGCGCGCCCCGCCCCCGGAAATACTCAGAATCATGACAAACGAGGGATCAGACCGCTCATTGAGCCGCGCCGAATCTACGCCGGTATCAGGCGTGCCGGGCGGCAGTGGCGGATTGCGCCACGGTGTGAGCGACGAGCATGCAGAAAGCGCCAGCAGAAAAACAATGAAGACAAATTTACGCATCCACATGGCGGCCTATTGGGTGAAGAGACACTCATTATATGCAATAGTCCGCCCCGGCATCCTCATCCGGCCGCTTGCGGCACGCGTCGACAGCGCTGCCCGATCCACGGGCCACGGCCCGCGAGCCACGACGCTATTTAATCACGCCGCATACCATGCGCCCGCCGCCACCGCCAAGTTCCTTGGGATGATCTGAATAATTATCACCGCCTTCATGAATCATGAGCGCATGCTGCTGCACGTCGGACAGGGCTTTAAGGCGTGGCGCCAGCACCGGATAGGTGGATGTGCCATCTGCAGCGACAACCAGTCCCGGCAGATCTCCCAAATGCCCCTCATCGCTATAGGGACCTTCATGCTTGCCGGTTTTCTTCGGATCCAAATGGCCACCAGCCGCCTGGGCCGGTACCGTTTTTCCGTCTTTTTCAGCGGCATCACAACTGGCATTCTCGTGAACGTGAAAACCATGCACGCCGGCGCTAAGGCCTTTAAGCTCAGGTGTAAAAAGCAGACCGAATGGCGTCTCGCTGATCGTTACCTGCCCCACTTCCTTGCCCGCGCCCGAGGTGGTCGCCTCATTCATGGTCACTTTCAGTTCTGCGGCACCTGCTGCAGACATCAATCCTGCAGCCAACACCCCTGCCAGTAGCAATTTTTCCAGTTTCATAGCGTACTCCCTGAATGAACACAACAAAATGAAAGGCTAACATTCAAAACGAAGCCATCAAATCAATGTTTCAATTGCTTAATACTGGATGCAAATTTGTCATGAACGCCCTCATCGGGATATCAGTATTCGCGCAGCCACCACGAACCCTCACACAGACCAGCAACCGGCAAGTACCGCAAAGCGTCGATGCGGGCGCCGCCTGGCACCAGCCCCCTGCACCTATCTGAAATAGAAAAGCCCGGGTTTCAAAAAGATAAAGTATGCGCTAAGGGTTTTACCTGTGTGGCGATACCGTATATATCCTGTCTAATAACTGGGGAAATAAGATGAGACAACCTGAACCAGGATGTAAACCAAAGGACAATCGACAATGCCACAAATGATCGTTAATGGACGCAAGACAGATGCAATATCCGGCCAAAAGCTGGATGTGATTTCGCCGGTAGACGGCGCCGTTTTTACCCAGATTCCACGCGGCGGCGAAGCCGATGTCGATCTTGCAGTCAAGGCAGCAAGAATTGCCGCTGAAGGTCCGTGGAAAAAATTCACAGCACTCGAGCGCGGCCGACTGCTGGTCAAATTAAGTAACCTGATTCTGGAGAACGCAGAAGAACTCTCTCAACTGGAAGCCAGGGATACCGGCAAGGCGATTTCTTCGGCAAGAAACGATATTCAGGTGATGGCCCGCTATTTCGAATTTTATGGCACCGCCGCAGACAAAGTGCATGGTGAAGTGATTCCCTTTTTGAACGGCTACTCGGTGCAGGTGATCAGGGAGCCCCTGGGTGTCACGGCGCATATCATCCCGTGGAACTATCCGGCGCAAATGGTGGGCAGAAGTGTTGCACCGGCGCTGGCCATGGGCAATGCATGCGTGGTCAAACCGGCAGAAGATGCCTGCCTGTCGGTCATCCGGGTTGCCGAACTGGGACTGGAAGCGGGGCTGCCTGCCGGCGTATTCAATGTGGTCACCGGACTGGGAGAAGAAGCCGGTGCCGCCCTGTCTGCACATGAAGATATCAACTTCGTAACCTTCACCGGCTCCAATGAAGTGGGCGTGCTGGTGCAGAAAGCCGCCGCTGAACATGCCGTCAAGTGTGTGCTTGAACTGGGAGGAAAATCCGCTCACGTGGTCTTTAACGACGTGAATATGAAGCTGGCGATCCCGGCCATTGTAAAAGGGATTCTCGCCAACGCCGGCCAGACCTGCACCGCCGGCAGTCGTCTGCTGATACAGCGTGATGTTTTCAATGAGTTTATGGATCTTGTTGTCGAGGAATTTTCAAAAACAAGAGTGGGCACACCGGAGATGGACTTGCACTGCGGCCCGCTTATCAACAAATCGCAGTTCGACCGCGTCAACCGCTATCTGGAACAAGGTAAAAAAGACGGCCTGAAAATACTTGCACAGGGACAGATCGACCCAGGCGTCCCGGAGACAGGCTATTACGTCACGCCAACGCTTTTTGTGGCCGACAACCATGACAGCGATTTGTTGATGCAGGAGATTTTCGGACCGGTCCTGGTTGCACTGGCCTTTGATACCGAAGAACAAGCCGTACAACTGGCAAACATTACCGATTATGGCCTGATGGCTGCCGTCTGGAGCGAGAACGGCGGCATCCAGCAGCGGGTCGCCAAAGAAATGAAATGCGGGCAGGTTTATATCAATGGCTTTGGTGCCGGCGGTGGTGTGGAGCTACCCTTTGGTGGCGTCAAACGCAGCGGCCATGGACGTGAGAAAGGCCTGGTTGCGCTCGAGGAAATGAGCACCACCAAAACCATTATTCACTATCACGGCTAAGCCACTTCACTCTATATTCATTAAGGAAGCATACAACATGGCTGTTCTGGATAAAAAAATCGCTATTGTCACCGGTGCTGGCAGCGGATTTGGCGAAGGCATTGCCACTGCCTATATCAATGAAGGCGCCAAGGTCATTGTGGCCGATATCAACGAAGCGGCGGCCCGGCGCGTTGCCGATGCACTCGGGAACAATGCCAGTGCGTTTACGGTCGACGTCTCCAATGGCGAGCAGGTGCGGGCACTGGTCGCGCATTGCGTGGACACCTTCGGCGCCCCCGATATCGTGGTCAACAACGCCGCCATCACCCACAAAAACCAGCCCATGCTTGATGTGGACGAAGCGATGTTTGACCGGATGTTCGATATCAACGTAAAGTCCATTTATCATATGGCCCAGGCGGTGATCCCCCTGATGCGCAAAGCAGGTGCCGGCGTCATCGTCAATATCGGTTCGACAGCAGGCATCCGGCCGCGCCCCGGCCTGAGCTGGTACAACGCATCCAAGGGTGCCGTCAACGTGCTGTCCAAATCCATGGCGGTTGAACTGGGTCCAGACAACATCCGGGTCAATGCCATCTGCCCGGTCATGGGCATTACCGGTATGTTTGAATTGTTCATGGGCCTGCCCGACACACCGGAGAACCGCGCCAAATTCATTTCTTCCATTCCGCTGGGGCGCTTTTCCACACCCCAGGATGTTGCTGCGGCGGCTGTCTTTCTGGCCAGCGACGCAGCAGCGTTTCTCACAGGTATCGAACTGCCGGTTGATGGCGGCCGAACGGTATAAGGCAAACCTCTCTTACAAGAGCTGCGGGGTCATTTCTTACTGCCGCGCGCATGCGGCAAAAACCGCCAGAATATGGCAGCTGAAATAAAACCGAAGCCACCGGTCAGCATGACCCCCGCGCCCAGAGACACCAGCGCCGTCATACCCGACAGAAGAAACGGGCCGGCACTGGTGCCCACGTCACTGATCAGCCGCCACAGCCCAAGGAACTCTGTGCGTCCATGATCCGGGGATGCATCGGCACCCAGCGTCATATTAATACCCGAACCAAAGCCATTGCCCAGCCCCATCAATACAGCCACCGCAGCAAACGGCACGATCGTGTCTGAAAACGGCATGGCCGCGAACGATAATCCCATGATCAGCGTGCATGGCAGCGCCACCCATAGCCGCCCCCATTCATCCATGATTTTGCCCGCGGGATAAAACACCAGCATATCGCCGGCCGATGAAATACCGAATATGATCGCAGTGGTGGTCGGGCTCAGGCCGATATGATCGGCCCACAAGGGAATCACAATTTGTCTTGCGGCACGCATGGCGCTAATCAGCAAAACCGCCAGGCCAAGTGAAGCAAAAATGCCGGCGTGTTCCTGCGCAATCTGCAACATGCGTGGTCTCGCTACCGGTATGTCCTGCTCCTTGGGCGCCACGTGCAGATCCGGCATCAGATACGTAAGGATGGTAGAGGCGATGAGCGCAACGATACCAACCCAATACGCACCGGCCAGCCCCATAAAATGCATGGCGCCAGCGCCCACGAATGGTCCGGCAAACATACCAATACGGTTCACCCCCCCCAGAATAGACAAGGCCCGCGCACGCATATAAAACGGCACGGCTTCGATCATATACGTCTGACGCGCCAGAAAAAAGACCGAGGTGGACACGCCGATCAGCAATGCCGCCAGGGCCAGCAGTGAAGTATGAGAAGCGAAGATACACAGTAGCAGTGCGACGATGGTAATCGCCGATGCGCCCAGCAGCGCGCTACGTTCGCCGATGCGTGCGGTGATAAGCGCAGCGGGAATATTGGCCAGCAACGAACCCAGGCCGATCAGCGCGATGATCAGGCCCGCCAGGGCAGGCGTGGCACCCAGGTCACGGGCACTCAGCGCAATCACAGGCAGAATCGCACCGTTGGCAAAACCGAAAAGCAGCGAAGGACCATAGGCAGGAATGGCAATGCTTTTTAAACTGAAACTGCTGTCTGCCATGCGGGAATCCTTCGTCGGACATAATGAATATCAGCTATTTTACGCGCCCCGCCCTGCATTGCAGCACAAAACCGGATGGAAATTGACTGGAACTGACCTCTGCCACGCATCACGAGGCTAATTAATGATTGAGGAGTTTACCGAGCGCATTTACCCATCAGAAAGAATGGCAACCGCGAGAAAGGCCTATCGCTTCGGAGCGAAAATCCTGACAGTACTGTAAATCAAACAACGAAATGCTTTCCACTTCGTTCAATCGAATCACACATCTGAAATCCGAGAGCTTCGTCGTCGAAGCCTCTCCACTCACATTAAAGTTTTCAATCTTATTTTTCCGATAAACATCAATGTAATTACTATCAAAAGCAACCATTAAACTGTCTTTATCTCGATGCCCGCTAAGAAACGGAATAATCACTATATTATCGGAATCAATTCGTTCAAATTGTTCTTGATCTATAAGTCCAACATATACCTTTCTAGACTTTAACGAAATTTTTACCGGTTTTATTTCTAATGACGCATGTATAACGATATTTGAAATCGCGTCCTGTTTCCTAAGTTCGTCAACCCAATTCTTATTGCTTTCTTTCGCCAAATCTTGTTTAATTTTTTTTGGGCCCATTAAGATTGAAAGCAGACCTACGGATGCAACCCAAACATCCACTCCAGCAATTTGCTTATACCAAACCCATAAAGTAAACGATTCGACAGGTCGGGCGTCAACCCCCAATAGGTTGATAAAGAGCGAAAAAATTATTATTGCGCCGTACAACGTCACGAGTAAAGCTATGAACGTTACAAAACCAAGCCACAAAACACCAAGGCCGTGATTTCCAAGTAGAACATATGATTCCCACCCGGTACTTCGTTTTAGTATTGCTTTCTGGGCAGGTATAGCGGTGCAATGCCTGTATCCGAGTACAAGAATCAAAAGTACAAGTAAAAGTGCCATTTACCTGCTTTTTAAATTGATCTTTGAAAGACTGGCCAGATGTTTATTGATGTTATCTTGAACTTTTTGGTTTTTATAATTCAAGCGCATGCTTCCGTCGGCATCCAGGATCAAAACGTCATCCACGGAATTGGCGGCTTTAGGTGATGGTTCGAATTTTCGCCCCACGAAATCAGCTAATCGCATAACACGGTCAAGAACAACCATCGCCATCTCCTGAATAAGTAGGTTCAAAATTGAAACAATCCCAACAAACGGAATATAAGCCAAGATAGTTCCCTCAAGTTCCAATTGTATTACAGAACGCCCCACGAACAAACGCCCGACCAAGTAGTCTTAGGGCACATCCCCTTACCATTTTAATCAGACCCCGCTTCAGGAATGCCACGATCTCCTGGAACACCGCTACTGGTTAATCAAGACACGTTTACAGCACACCAACTTTTCCATACCAGTTCAAATTGGGCAATAAAAAAGCCGCTAATCCATTTTTAGGCTAGCGGCTAAGATATTCTTTCTACAAGAGTTTTCCTGGTGGGCTGGGCGAGACTCGAACTCGCGACCAATGGATTAAAAGTCCACTGCTCTACCGACTGAGCTACCAGCCCGGGAAAGAAAAAGATTATGACGGAATCGAGATTCGCTGTCAACACTTTTTGCACAATTGCGACAAAAAAATGTCATTTTTTTATCGCAAGGGGCATGACTACTTTTAACGCTCGCGCGAGATGCGCACTTCTGCGCCGCGGCGTTTTACTTCAAGACCATCTGACTGAAGAATTTTCAGGCCCTCCAGCCCTTTGATATAACTGGAGCCCTGCATCTGCATGACACGAATCTTGTTACGCATGACCACCGGATTGTGCATAGGCATGCCAAACATCCATACTTCGTCCAGGATCCGTGCCGAGTTAAACTCACCCATATGCCGCAGGACGGGTCCCAGACAAAGCATATGGCCTTCGCGACCGAAGACCGGTACGGAATCCAGGCCACACTCGATGGTCAGCACCTGACCGCCCTCGTAGCGCTGATTCAGGTTCAGATCCCACCAGGCATCACCCTCGGGCAGATAGACATTGACCGACGTACCCGGCTGCAGCACCGGGGCGACAAGCAGCGCCGGGCCCAGCATATATTGCTGATCCCAGGCCCGCGCCTTGGCATCGTCCGGGTATGCCAGCGCCATCATGCGCTGCACAGGCAGACCGGTGCGTACGGCATCTTCTATGACGCCATTAATATAGGGCACCAGACGATAGCGCAACTCAAGCAAGGTACGGATTTTTGCCTGTATCTCTTCCGGATAGGCATCGGGCAGAAGCGCCGGCGCAGCCTGAAAGGCAAACCCGGCAGAAAACACACAAAGCCCCAACATACGCAGGTACAACGTCGCATCCAGCGGCTTATCACCGTCCAGTTGCGCCGGGTTACCCAGCTCATGCGTGACGGCAATCACGCCGCTGGCCTGAATCGACAATGCCTGCCGCAACCACTGCGTAAGACCATCCCAGTCATTGGCAGAGGCAGGTGTTTTTTGCCAGGCCACGCGCTGCACGGCCATAATCAGATCGGCAGAAGGCACCACGCCCTCTGTCGGCGTCTTGTTCATGGAAACGGCATCGAACAATGCCCGGCGCAGCAACAGCGGATACAGCTCCCGCAGCAACGCGCCGGATTCACCATTGCGCGCACTGACTGCGTCGGAAATCTCTACCGGAAAGGAACTCTGGAAAGCGCCAACGCCTTCGTCGACCAACTGGTGATGTCGTTCAACCCAGAACGCATAGGCATCCTTGTAGGTCAGATCCAGCAGCCCGAATGGCACATTGCCGTTTTCCGGCACACCATCAAAGACAAAGGCATTGCCATCGTCGTCTGTCAGCAGCCAGCCGCGGTCTTCCAGATCATCGAACAGTACCGATTCGCGTGGCACACCGGGGAAGGACGGGACACAGACTTCAAAAAACTTCTCGCGCAGCGCGGCAAGCGAGCGACGCGCATCGTCCATACGACGGTCATCCCACTCCAGCACCAGCTTGTCGGCCTGAAACTGCACCATGGACGGCTGGGCAAAATCCAGTACATCCAGAGGAAACTGAGCCTGTCGCAGCGCTTCGGCCTGCGCGATAAAGCCTGGCGTGGACTGCCCCGGCTGCTGCTTAAGCCATGCGCCCATTGCCCACAACGGCGGCTGACCAGCTCTGCCGGTGAGTGCAGAATACTGATTGAAAATTTCGGGGACGTCGCCGGCAAACAGAAATAAATCAAAAACCGGGCCATCCATAAAAATCTGATAGGTGCCGGGATTATCTTCCGTGCCAGGGTCGTGCATGACCCGCTCAAGCGAGTTCGCGTAGATTCCCCAACCCTGCGGATTCCAGGCCAGCGGCAAATAACGGAAGTCGTTCAGGTCGGAAACCAGCTCCACGCCGCGACGGTTGAAGTCGCCGGTCGTTTCACCCAGCCCGAAAACGGGCTCATTCTCTGGCAGATCGAACATGACAGACCAGTGAGCAGGCTGCCCATCCTCGGACTCCATGACCAATGGGGTTTCGAAGTCATCATCGCTGCGCAAAATACACGAGTCCCCACGGAACAGCGAGATTTTGAGCGGACTATTGCCAATGACCAGGGAAACATCACCCTGAGTGAAACGCCAGCCGGACTCGTCAATCAGCGACTCGGTGAGCATCTCGCCAATGCACTCTTCGCGGGCGATAGTGAGCGCCTGGCGCTGCTTCTGCCTTGCGGTTTGTTTCTCTTCGGAAAGCCTGTCAGGCAACCCTGCCAGGATCCTGAATACGCCCGGGCCATGAGCCTCGACACGCAATAATAAATCAGTGTCCGTCGAAAACTCGGCATGCGTTGCATGAGCGGACTTGAATACAAGACGATCAAATTGAATCACGTGAGTTCTTTTCAGTGAGGGGGAAATACCGGAGCATGGCAACGGGGAAGCGTTTCCCTTAAAAACGCTTATTTTGACTCATTTACCACACAAAATAAAATCAATTTCGTGTTTTGGCTAAAAAACAAAGCAGATGTAACCTTTTTGCATGCGATTTTTTTAGCGCGGTGCCACTGCCTGGAGCAAATCACGCTCCAGAGGAAGCGGCTCGGCATTGAGCATGGCAGCGATAACATCCCCCGCCAATGCCGACCAGGTCAGCCCATGAGAGGCATAGCCGCAGGCCAGCCACAGCCCTGGCGCGTGCCGCACCGGGCCAAACGCTGGCAAGCGCCCGCGGATGACCGCCCGGCTGCCGGCCCAGCCGGTAAAGAGCGGCGCGTCGCTCTGCTGAGACGTCGGTGTACCTGCTGTCGTTGCGTTGTCCCCAACTGCGTCCTGATTCGTCTCGCCCACTGCTGCCGGTTCGCCACGCGAACCCGCTTGCGGCAATCCAGCAAGGGGTACGCCCGTCGACAGCGCATCCACCACCGGCTGCAGGGCCGCTGCGTCCAACGCCGGTGCCAGCTTGCTCACAATGTGCTGCTGACCCAGGCGGGTACACCCCTGCGCAGCAGGCTCCCGTTCGTAGGTGCTGCCCAGCACGCATTGCCCCTGCACCGGCGGCAGAAAGTAGCCTTCTGCCCCAATAACACTGACAGGCACCTGTGGCAACATGGCCGTCGGTACGTGCATGACCTGCCCGGCCAGCGTATCCATGGACATGATTGCCGGCATGGCGGCCTGCGTGCGCCCCGAGCGCAGGGTCTGCTGATCCAGGCCGCTGGCGGCCAGCAAAGCCGGCGTGCGAGCGGCTGCCGCCAGAATCACGGTATCGCATTCGGCGATCACCAGGGGCTCGCAGCTCCCATGAGATCGCAACTGCCAGCCTTGTGCGCCCTTCTGTACAGCATCAACTTGCTGCCCATGGCAAACAATATTGGGATGGGACAACAGCCTGCGAATCAGATTGGGCGGTGAAACCGTCATGCCTTTGGCGAAGTACGCGCCCGGGCGCAGGACAGCAACCCCCGCCTGCTGTTCAGCCTGCTGCGGTTCGCTCAGGCGAACCCACCCTTGCGGGTAAGCCATGGCCCGCACCGCCTGTAACAGATCGCGCGCATGGCCTTTACTGCGCGCCAGCTCCAACGTGCCGCTGCGTGAGGGGATGATATCGGGGCCAAAGTCTGCCCAGCGCTGATGGGCACGATACACACCTGCCCGGCTTAATCGCGCCTTGAAATTATCGTCAACGGAAATAAGCGGCGTGAGGGCTGCGGCAAGGTGACCTGCCTGCGGTCCCGGCTGATCCGGCGCCAGGGCCGGGTCTGTCACGTGAACCTGCCAGCCTCGCAAGGCCAGCGCATAGGCTACCCCCGCACCGGCAAGGCCACCGCCAACCACCCAGGCGGTACGGTCCGAGGCAGCCGACGGCTTGGCCGGTTTATGCAGTTGCGCCAGAAGCATCTGCCACGGCTGGGCTACGGAATGTAAAGCCACGCCCCGCGCGCCTTTGCTTCTGATGGCCTGTTGCAGCGCCTCGAGTACCGCCTGTGGTGCGAGCACTGCCAGCTCTGGCGCCGCAATCCGCAAGAGGCTATCGGCATAATGCGTTATTCCTGCGATCTGGCTGGTCGAATCCACCAGAACCAGATCCACCATCGCCACCAGTTGCGAGAAGGTCTGCGCGGACGGGCCGATAAAACGCGTTACGGTAAGCCGATGTGCCGGCGCTTCAAACCGGTGTACGCCAGGCAGCAGCGGCACGCCGGTATCATCGGTCATTGCCAATAACGCGGTCAAGGCCGTATGGACGTCCTCCTCACCTTCAGCCGGATTGTCAGTTGCCCAGCGGGGCACCGCCGATACGGTATCAGTCGAATCGTCCGTCTCGTACCCCGTTGCTGCAAAAGGATTGGCGTTTGCCTCAAAAGATACCAAATGCAATTGCGCCTGCGCCGGTGCGTGGCGCTGCCAGTGCGCCTGCAGCGTTGCTGCCACCTGAGCGCGTTTAGCGGTCAGCACAAGCACAGTAAAGACGCGCTCGCGCTGCATGCTTTGCTGCAGATGCACCATTGCCCGTTCCAGCACGTCACTGAAATTGTCCAGCGCATCAACCATCAATCCTGCTCCTCACCGCTCACTCACACAGACATGGGCGCACAAACGCACAAACCGGCGCCGGTTGCGCCGGATCGGCCCTGCGTTGCAATCGCGTCACGCCCACAAAGAATACCGGGTTTTGTCGCAATGCGAACCCCGGACCAAGGTATTCATTTTATAATCTTTCGATTATCGGGATTTATCCCGGCTGCTGTTCCGATTCAATTCCAGACGGAGTATCACGCATGTCATCTTCCCTCATCGACTTCGGTATTGCGCTTGATGCCGGCATCAAGGCAGCCCATGCGGGAGCCTCGGTACTGCAGGCCTATTCGCATCGCCGATCAGACCTGATCATTGATCACAAAGCCAGAAATGATCTGGTGTCTCAGGCCGACAAGGAAGCAGAACAGGCCATCCTGGAGGCCTTCGCCGAATTAACCCCGCAGTTTGGCATCGTAGCCGAAGAAACCGGCGGCAAACCCGAGGGTGCGGCTACCTGGTATATCGACCCGCTGGACGGCACAACCAATTATTTGCATGGCATCCCGCACTATGCCGTGTCGCTCGGGCTCATTGCCCATGCAGGTACCGTATTGCCACAAGCCACCGAGCCGCTCACTCGCGACACCCCCGTCGTGGCGATTGTGTACGACCCCAACCGCGAGGAGTTGTTTACCGCCGTGGCCGGTACCGGCGCCTGGCTTAACGGCCAGCGTATCGCCTGCTCAAAAACAAACGCACTGGCCGATTCATTGCTGGCAACAGGATTCCCGTTTCGGGATTTTTCCTTCGAAGATCAATACATGCCCATTTTCGATACGGCCATCCATAGCACGCGCGGCCTGCGGCGCAATGGCGCCGCCGCGCTGGATCTGGCCTGGGTCGCCTGCGGGCGGGTCGATGGCTACTTTGAAATGGGTCTGGCGCCATGGGACGTAGCCGCCGGCGCACTGCTGGTCCGGGAAGCACATGGGCGTGCAGAGGATATGTATGGCAAAGACCCCTGGCCCATCAACGGTTATGTCGTCGCCTCGGGCAATGGTCTGTTTGCGGCACTCTCCGCCATGATCAGCCCTCATCTCAAACCTCGGTAGCCTAACGGGTAGTAACAGTCATGGCGCAAGAAAATCAGCAATCGCCCGAAGCCGTCCTGGTCCATGTGCCGCGCAGACTCGATACCGAGGATGCGCAACTGGCGCTTGAGCGCATTCAGGAATTGCTGAAAAAACATGCGATTGTCGAGCAACTGGTACACCGTCAGGAAGCCGGGGACGATCAGTCGACACTGGTCGAAGGACTGATCCGGCGCCAGCACGAAGCTGAACTGAGCAATACCCTGAATGCCCTGCACCCGGCAGACATCGCATTTATTCTGGAATCGTTACCGACCGAAGAACGCCAGCTGATCTGGAGCCTGGTCAATTCCAAGTACGATGGCGACATTCTGCTGGAAGTAGACGACTGGGTTCGGGAATCGCTGATTGCATCGATGGATCGGGCCGATCTGCTGGCCGCTACCGAAGACCTGGATGCCGACGAACTGGCCGATCTGGCCGCCGACCTGCCCCCGGACATTGTGGCCGAGGTACAGAAAGGCCTGACCGATGCTGAAAGAGCACAACTGCTCGAAGCGATGGGCTACCCCGAAGGGACGGTCGGCGCCATCATGGACTTCGACATGGTCCGGGTGCGCGAGGACGTGACGCTGGAAGTGGTACTGCGCTATCTGCGCCGCCTCAGCGAACTGCCGGACCACACCGATCAGATTTTCGTGGTGGATCGTGGCGATCAGATCCAGGGTGTGCTCTCCATTTCCCGACTGCTGGTCAGCGATCCGGAAACCATTGTGAAGGACGTCATGAACACGGACTATCTTTCACTGGGCCCGGATGACGAAGACCGTGAAGCGGCCAGCGCGTTTGAACGTTACGATCTGGTTTCCGCACCCGTGGTGGATCAGCAAAACCGATTAATCGGCCGGCTGACCATTGCTGAAGTGGTGGACGTGATCCGCGAAGACTCGCAGGAACAGGACTTGTCACGCGCCGGTCTGCAGGAAGAAGATATTTTCGCTCCCGTCTCCAACGCGATCCGCAACCGGGCACCCTGGCTGTTCCTGAATCTGTGCACCGCATCGGTCGCCTCATATGTGGCATCACAGTTTGAAGACACCGTCAGCAAAATCGTGATTCTGGCTTTTCTGATGTCCATCGTGGCGGGTATTGGCGGCAACTCCGGCAACCAGACGATGACGCTTGTCATTCGCGCCCTTGCCATGGGCCGCATCACCTCCAATAACGTGAAGTCACTGCTGCGACGTGAATTTGTGGTGACATTTCTGGTTGGCATTTCCGGCAGCCTGGTCGCCGCCGTCTTTGCGTGGCTCGTCTCACACAGTATTTCTATTGCGGCGGTGATGATGGCCGCGCTTGTCTGTAATATGCTGATCGGTGCCATGCTGGGGGTGCTGATTCCCCTGACACGCGACCGCTTTGGCAAGGATCCCGCCATGGGATCATCGGTTCTGCTGACCTTTGCGACCGATTCACTGGGATTTTTTGTCTTTCTGGGGCTGGCAAACCTGTTTCTTATCTGACAACAACCCGCCCTCACATTCGGGCCGGGCACGCGTCACCCACCCCTTCTATCCATCCAGGTCATAAAAAATCCCTTACAGTGTTTTATGCTGTAAGGGATTTTTATTAGGCCCAGACCAATATGTATGTACGGATCAGGTCAGCTTGCCGTGACAGTGCTTGTACTTCTTGCCACTGCCACATGGGCACGGATCATTCCGTCCAACCCTGCCCACCATATTCTTGACGGTGATGCCACCGGCAGACACATCGCCCTGTTCATTGATGTCGGCATTTGCCAATGCTTCGTCGTAGTCAGAATGATGGAACTGCATATTGGACACATGCGACTGGGCAGCATCGGCTTCCGCCGCTTCAACCTGTTCCGGTGACTGGATCTGCACGGTCATCAACACGCGCGCTGTGTCATTTCGAACGCGCTCCAGCATGCCGGAGAACAGTTCGAAGGCTTCGCGCTTGTATTCCTGTTTCGGATCTTTTTGCGCATAACCCCGCAAATGGATGCCCTGACGCAGGTGATCCAGCGAAGACAAGTGTTCGCGCCAAAGCGTATCGATGGTTTGCAACAGGATAGCGCGTTCGAACGACACCCATTGTTCCTTGCCAACCAGCGCCACTTTGATGTCGTAGTTCTCGCGAGCCTGTGCCAGCACCGCTTCCACGATATCCTCGTCGCCCATATTGTCGTTTTTCTCGAGCATGTCGGTCAGGGGCACGCTGATCTGCCACTCGGCTTCCAGCGCCGTTTGCAGCGCAGGAATGTCCCATTGTTCTTCCATGCTTTCTGCAGGCACATACGTGCGTACGAAGTCGGTAATCGCCGCGTCGCGCAGGTTGGCAACCAGCGGACCGGAGTCTGCCTCTTCCAGCACTTCATTGCGCTGTCCGTACAGCACTTTGCGCTGGTCATTGGATACATCGTCGTACTCAAGCAATTGCTTACGGATGTCGAAGTTGCGACCTTCTACCTTGCGCTGGGCCGATTCAATGGAACGCGACACCATTCTGGCTTCTATCGGTTCGCCATCGGTACCCAGGCGATCCATAATTGCCCGAACACGCTCGCCTGCGAAAATACGCATGAGCGAATCATCCAGCGACAGATAGAAGCGCGACGAACCGGGGTCCCCCTGGCGTCCGGCACGGCCCCGCAGCTGGTTATCGATACGACGCGATTCGTGTCTTTCGGTACCGATAATGCGCAAGCCACCGGCCTCTTTGACCTGCTGGTTAATGGGCAGCCATTTTTCACGGATAGCGGCAATGCGCTCTTCTTTCTGCTCTGCGGTGAGCGTATCGTCTGCACGAACCAGAGCTATGGCCTTTTCAATACTGCCACCAAGCACAATGTCGGTACCACGGCCGGCCATATTGGTTGCGATGGTGATTTTGCCCGGTTTACCCGCTTCGGCAACAATTTCCGCTTCACGCGCATGCTGCTTGGCATTGAGCACATCGTGCGGCAGATTTTCTTTTTTCAGCAACTCAGACAACACTTCTGAGTTTTCAATACTCGTAGTACCCACCAGAACCGGCTGATTGCGCTCATGACAATCGCGGATATCCTTGATGATAGCGGCGAATTTTTCCTGATCGTTCTTGAAAATCTGGTCGTTCTGATCGTTCCGGATCATCGGCAGATTGGTCGGAATAATGACCGTTTCCAGACCATAGATTTCCTGAAATTCGTAGGCTTCGGTATCCGCCGTACCCGTCATCCCAGCCAGCTTTTTGTACATGCGGAAAAAGTTCTGGAAGGTGATTGACGCCAGCGTCTGGTTCTCGTTCTGGATCGCTACGCCTTCCTTGGCTTCCACCGCCTGGTGCAAACCGTCGGACCAGCGGCGTCCCGCCATGAAGCGGCCGGTGAACTCGTCCACAATCACGATTTCGCCGTCGTTGACCACATAATGCTGATCGCGGAAAAACAGATTGTGAGCACGCAAGGCGACCATCAGATGGTGCATGAGCGTGATATGGCGCGGCTCATAAAGGGATTCGCCCTCAGGCAGCATGCCCAGGCGGGTGAGAATGTCTTCGGCGTGTTCGTGGCCGGCCTCGGACAGATAAATCTGCTGGGATTTTTCATCCACCCAGAAATCGCCCTCTGGCTCCGGCTCTTGTGGCTTGGGCTCGGACGCCATGCGCGTGAGCATGGCCGGCACCTGATTCATTTTGACATACAGCTCGGTATTATCATCGGCCTGACCGGAAATGATCAGCGGCGTACGGGCCTCGTCAATCAGGATCGAATCCACTTCGTCGACAATGGCATACGTGAGTTCGCGCTGGCGCCGGTCTTCGGCGCGATATTCCATATTGTCGCGCAGATAGTCAAAGCCGAATTCGTTATTGGTACCATAGGTGATATCGGCACGATAGGCAGCCATCTTCTCTGCGTTATCCTGCTCAGGCACCACTACACCCACGGAAAGCCCCAGAAAGTTGTATAGCCGCCCCATTTGCTGCGCATCACGACGCGCCAGGTAGTCATTGACGGTGACCACGTGCACGCCCTTGCCCGACATGGCATTCAGATACACCGGCAGCGTACTCATCAGCGTTTTGCCCTCACCCGTACGCATCTCGGCAATTTTGCCGTAATGCAGGGTGATACCGCCGATCAGCTGTACATCGAAATGACGCATACCCAGTACCCGGCGCGAGGCTTCACGCACAACAGCGAAAGCTTCGGGCAGTAAGGCGTCCAGATCTCCGTCCTGCTGATAGCGCGCCTTGAATTCCTGGGTTTTCGCAGCCAGCTCCTCATCGGACAGGACTTCGACGGTTTTTTCCAGGCTGTTGATTCTGGAGACCAGTTTGCGATACTGCTTCAGAAGGCGATCGTTACGGCTGCCAACAATTTTTTTGAGTAAAGAAATCATTCTGCTTTCAGAGTAATCAGGAAGACTTCAATGGGTGTTCTTCCTGATAGGTTAGTGAGTCATCACGAGAAAATCACGATAGTTTAACGCATACGAGGCCGGGTAGTGATTCCCGGAGGCAATCTGACGTGCTCTTTTGTGTCCGTGACGATTTTGCTGCTGAGCGCTGCCGCCCCCACCTGCTCTGCCCGCTTAAGCAGACTGTCCGGCACCGTGCTGGCCACGGCGGTAGACGATGACATCTGACTCAGAAAGGCGATCGGGTCTGTCGGTTCACCATCAACCCGCACCTCGAAATGCACGTGCGCGCCGGTTGAGCGCCCGGTGCTGCCCACTTTGGCAATCACCTGTCTTTTGGCGACCAGATCACCCACCTTAACCAGCAGCTTGGAATTGTGCGCGTAACGCGTGACCACGTTATTGCCATGATCGATATCCACCACATTGCCGTAGCCGCTCATGGTGCCGGCAGCGACCACGATACCGGCAGAGGCCGCATAAACGGAGGTACCGGCAGGGGCCGCAAAATCAACGCCACTGTGCAGCATATAACGCCCGGTAACCGGGTTCTTGCGCCAGCCGTAAGTGGACGAGATTCTCGCATCGTTCATGGATACCGGAATGGCTGTAGGGGTACGCTGTTGTTGTGCGCCCTGCAGCTGCATCGCCAGATCGGCTGTTTTCAGCATGTCATCGCCGCGCGATAAGGCGGTTTTCAGACTATCGAGCTCACGCCCGAGTTCTTCGGCAGAAATAACGCTGCTGTTCTCGGGCTCCAGGTCTTCCATCGGCTCATCACTGGCCTGAGCGTTCTGGCTGAGCAGCTTGTGCAATTCCGAGGTTTCGGCATCGGCACCGGTACTCACAGCCAGGCGCTCGCCCAGGCGGGCAATGGTATCTGCCTTGGCCCGCAACTGCCCTATCTGTGAGGCCATCACGTTCAGATTGTGGTGAATTAAAGCTGCATCGCGCAGCGCTTCGGGTGAAGACTCTACGGAAGCGATCTGCTCGTGCACGGGTAGCGATGGCATCCCGAAATGACGCTCGAGCAAGGCACCCGCAGCAACCGCCAGGCCCAGGCTCAGCATGGACATGCTAAATGTCCATACTTTCTTTGTCTTCACAGGAGTGGTATTCTGCGAAGCATGTTGCTCATCTTTCAATTTCGTACCTGTTCAAAATAATGGCTCTGTTTTACAAAAAAAACGCAGCTTCGCGCCGCGATCGAGGCGAAGGTAAAACGGCCGCAAATTGGTTGGAACATGACGCCCGCCGGGGCCGGTTGCTGGAAACCGCAGAACAGTTCAACCTGATACAGGGACTGATCGCGCAGGCACTGCAACTTCCCGTGGGTCATGCGTGTCGCGTGGTGGGGCTGGATAACGGCACACTGATTATTGCCGTTCCCAGCGCTGCCCACGCAGCAAAAATCCGACAATTGACCACAACTATACATCAGCTGCTGGTCGCAAAAGGGCAACGGGTGGATCAAATCCGCATAAAAATCCAGGCCGGGCTCAGAAGCAGCGTTTCAACGACGGCTGCTGCTGCCCCAAACACCAGACACGCGCTGGGTGAGCAGGCGCGTGGTGCCCTGCTTGAACTGCAACAAAGCACGGATAACCAGCAACTGGCTGAGACGCTGGCCCGGATTCTGGAAAAGAATCAGGCCAGACGCCAGTCCTGACTAACTGCATCGGCCGCAGCGGCTGCCGAATCATAGGTAATGATCTCATACGCATCCGGCTGCGCCAGCAGCGTACGCGCCAGCTTGTTATTTAACGCATGGCCGGATTTGCAGGCCACATAACGGGCCAGCAGCGGATGACCGATCAGATACAGGTCGCCAATGGCGTCCAGAATCTTGTGCTTGACGAACTCGTCATCGTAACGCAGGCCGTCCGCATTCAGAATGCGGAACTCATCCATCACAATGGCGTTGTCCAGACTACCACCCCGTGCCAGACCATGGGCGCGCAGGGCTTCCACTTCCTGGGCAAAACCGAAAGTACGGGCGCGGGCAATTTCCCGTGTGTAAGAATCACGCGCAAAGTCCACTTCAGCAAAACTGGCAGTCGAATCGATGGCCGGGTGGTGAAAATTGATAGAAAAGGCCAGCGCAAAGCCGGCATAGGGCTCCAGACGGGCCCATTTTGCATTTTCCCCTTCGCCTTCGTGCACTTCTACGGTTTTCAGGACGCGCAAAAAGCGCTTGGGCGCCTCCTGCTCCTGGATACCAGCCGAGCGCAGCAGGTACACAAACGTGCCTGCGCTGCCATCCATAATAGGCACTTCTTCGGCATTCAAATCAACGTGAATATTGTCAATACCCAGGCCGGCCAGCGCTGACATGAGGTGTTCTACGGTAGACACACGCACATTGCCGTTCTGCAATACCGAAGCCATCCGGGTATCGCCTACCTTGTCCGCCGCTGCCGGCAGGTCCACCACCTCGGGCGTATCGACCCGATGGAAAATAATACCCGTGTTGGCTTGAGCAGGCCGTAATGTAATTTCAACCCTGCGACCTGAATGCACGCCGACGCCGGTGGTTTTCACCAGATTCTTAATGGTTCTTTGTCGTAGCATCGTATTCTCAACTTACAAAAATGTAACTATGTTCATGGGAGCACCCTTGATGGATGTCTGGACTGGCCGTGCACCTTCACCAGAAATGGGGGCAGGCGACCTGATGCATGGCGGGAACCGTCATAAACAAGGTGCCATCCACCGTACTTGTGGCAAGCACAACGCGCAGCCGCGTTAGTGGCAGCCTGCGACAATAGGATCAAGGGTAACTAATGTGGCCGAAACAAATGGCGTCCCATTGCCCTGGAACCGCTGCACTGGAGCGGGTTTGCTGCCCGTACCGGGCTGCCAAAGCCAGGCTTCAATGCATAATGTCGGCTGACACGTGACGTTTCCGAGTATTTTACTCTGATTTGCGCTTAAAAGCCGCCGATTGGCAGCAAAACTGTTTCAATTGGCGTCTGAAATCTGACAGGCCTTTCCATAAAAAACACCCCAGGGGCTGGATCAATGTCCAACTTTTGGGGTGCAGTTCAGGGCGCAGTTCAGAAGAGGCGTTTTTTATGACTGACGCCGTTTTCAGGGAGCGAACGGGTCCGGACCGGGCAGCGGCCCGGACACCATGTTGGGAAGAAAACCGCGATCAGTCGGCTTGTTTACGCAGGAAAGCCGGGATGTCGAAACGCTCGACACCAGACGATTCCATTGCACGAACCTGCTGTTCAAACTGTGCCTTGTTAGGCGCAGCCGCACCACCACGACCAGAACGAATCACGGTAGGCGGTACGGGCGCACGGCCACCGCTAGGCTGATTCAGGAAGCTGCCACCGTACAGATCGGTGTTGCCGCCGTGCGTTCCCGTTAATGCTTCAAACTCGACATCGGCACCGTTATTGACAACCAGTTCCGGCTGCTTGCGACCCAGACCGGTAGCCACAACGGTCACGCGCAGTTCGTCGGCCATCTCATCATCATAGGCGCTACCAACAATAATAGTGGCATCTTTGGCGGCATAGCTGCTGATGATTTCGTTGATCAGACGGGTTTCGCTCATTTTGAGTGAACGGCTGGCGGTAATGTTGACCAGCAGGCCACGTGCACCGTTCAGATCCACACCTTCGAGCAGCGGGCAGGCGATCGCATTTTCTGCAGCGATACGCGCACGGTCGGCGCCGGAAGCGACGGCAGTACCCATCATTGCCTGGCCATGTTCGCCCATAATGGTTTTCACGTCTTCGAAGTCGACGTTGATATTACCCTGGACATTGATGATTTCTGCAATACCTGCGCAGGCGTTGTACAGCACGTTATCGGCTTCCTTGAAGCAGTCGTCCTGAGAAGCATCGTCACCCATCAGTTCATACAGCTTTTCGTTCAGTACCACGATCAGGGAATGAACGTGTTTGGACAAATCGGCAATGCCTTCTTCGGCAGCGCGCAATCGTTTAGTGCCTTCGAAGGAAAAAGGTTTTGTGACAACACCAACGGTAAGGATACCCAGTTCCTTGGCCACTTCAGCCACTACGGGACCTGCGCCCGTCCCTGTACCACCGCCCATACCGGCAGTAATGAAGACCATATTTGCGCCATTGAGCGCGGCGCGAATTTCTTCACGAGCCGTTTCTGCTGCAGCACGACCCTGTTCAGGTTTGGCACCGGCGCCCAAACCGCTACGACCCAGACGAATCTGAACCGGCGCTTCGGTCGCGATCAGCGCCTGCATATCTGTGTTTGCGCAGATAAAATCCACACCCTTAAGACCGGCCCGCATCATGTGTGAAATGGCATTGCCACCTGCGCCGCCCACCCCGATCACCTTGATCACGGTACCGCTGTTACTGCTATCGTCCAATAATTGAAAGTCCATATTCCCAACTCCTGTATTCCGAAACGTATTAACGAAAAGTGCCACTGCGTTTTTCGGAAACCGTCTCAAAAACAATGCCAGCGCCTGTCTCGCATCGTACTTGAACCGTCTCCATGGCCACCTGCCCGGCCATTGTATGGCAGTTGATTCCGCCCTGCCTGGCGGTCTTGTCTACAACTGCGTGCTACTTAACTGCTCTGCGGTCATAGTGCTATGTTACCGCTGCCTTTGCGTTAACACATCACCGTAAAAACACCATAAGGGACATGAAACACGTCCCTTGCGGCTACGGCCGGAACAAATGTTCCAGCCTATTGTGTATTCTAATTCATAAACCACTCTTTCATGCGGGAAATGATATCTTTTAGCGTGCCATTTTGTTGCTTAATTTTACCGCCGCGCAAACGCTGTACACGCGCTTCGGTTAACAAGCCCATGACGGTGGAAAACCGCGGGTTGCGCACCATGTCGGCAAGACTGCCGCGGTAGTCGGGAACAGCAACGCGCACCGGCTTGAGAAAGACATCTTCGGCCAGTTCGACAATACCGGGCATGAGTGCAGTACCGCCAGTCAACACCACACCCGAAGCAATCAGATCTTCGTAGCCTGAGTCACGCACAACCTGTTGCACCATCATGAACAGCTCTTCGATACGTGGCTCGATGACGGCGCCCAGCGTTTGTCGCTTGACACGGCGCACATCGCGGTCGCCCAGACCGGGCACTTCAATCAGTTCATCGGGATTGGCCAGTACCTGCTTGGCAATCCCGTAACGCAATTTGATCTCTTCGGCGTCGGGTGTCGGCGTGCGCAGCATGGCCGCAATATCGCTGGTTACCTGATCGCCCGATACCGGCAGTACGGTGGTGTGACGAATGGCGCCACCGGTGAAAATGGCGATGTCGGTGGTGCCGGCGCCGATATCGACCAGCACAACGCCGAGTTCCTTTTCATCATTGGTCAGGCAAACCATGGACGAGGCCAGCGGCTGTAAAATCAGGTCCTGCACTTCCAGCCCGCAACGACGGACGCATTTGACAATGTTCTGCGCAGCGCTGACCGCACCGGTCACAATATGCACGCGCACTTCCAGCCGAATGCCGCTCATGCCGACAGGCTGGCGGATATCTTCCTGAGAATCAACGATAAACTGCTGGGTCAGCACATGCAGCACCTGATGATCGGTTGGAATGTTGACGGCCTTGGCGGTTTCAATCACGCGCGCCACATCGGCTTCCGACACTTCCTTGTCCTTGACCGCCACCATACCGCTGGAGTTGAAGCTGGTAATGTGGTTGCCGGCAATGCCCGTATACACTTCACGGATTTTGCAATCGGCCATCAGCTCAGCCTCTTCCAGGGCGCGCTGAATGGAATTGACCGTGGATTCAATATTAACCACGACACCTTTGCGCATGCCCTTGGATTCGTGCTGTCCAAGCCCGATTACTTCAAAGCGCCCTTCTTCAGGCAACGCTTCAGCCACCACTGCCACCACTTTGCTGGTGCCTATGTCTAAAGCAACGATGAGGTCCTTTAGGTCACGAGTCATTTTTTCTCTTTACTATCCGATTGTGTTGTCGCTGCCGGCTCGAAGGTGATGGCAAAACCTTTGGTATAACGCAAGTCCACCTGTGCAATCTGCCGGCCACCTACCTTTTCTTTTAAAACAGGCCACGCCTGAACAAAACGTTCAATCGTAGATGCGAATGATACCGCACCCTGCCCGCCATGTGGGTTTAGTGCATCGGCCCCAGGGTCCCTGCCCAATACCAGTTTGGTATTATCGTTCAATTCTACACGCCATGCATAGCGATCACTAAGCGTAATCTCATCTACACCCAAATTAAGCGGTGCCAGCCAGCGCACCAGCTCGGCATAACGCTGTACCACCAGCATTTCAGATCCGGCCGGCCCGTTAAACTGTGGTAAATCCGCATCCTCAGGCAACTCCGCCTGATTGGCAGTAAAGACCTCGCCCCAGGTATTGATCATCTGCCGCTCATTCCAGTACGCAAACGGCTCCTGCTCCTCAATCTTGAGCAACAAACCATCGGGCCAGACGCGGGTGATATCGGCATGGCGCACCCAGGGCGATTGCTCAAACAGTTTTTTCGCTTCCGGCAGATTGATGGTGAAGAAATTACCCTGCAATTTGCCCGCAATCGTCTGCTGAATACTGGCCGGCGACACATACTCCAGCTTATTGCCCTTCATTGGCTCAATCACAATGCGGCTCAGATTGAACATGGGCCGATGAATCAGCCAGTAGCCGCCGGCGCCAAGCATTACCACGACCGCCAACAGCATAATCAGGTTAGCGATAAAATTGGTAATACGGGCGCTTGGCGTAATCATTTACAGGGCCGACTCCGTCACGGGTTGCGTGCGCTGGATCTTGCAACTGGCCTGCGCCAGGATCTGCACGCACAAATCAGCATAACTCACGCCTTCGGCTTTGGCGCCCATGGGTACCAGCGAGTGCGGCGTCATGCCGGGCGATGTATTGATTTCCAGCAGAAAATAACGGTTGTCGCGATCCAGCATCACGTCTACCCGGCCCCAACCCTCACAACCAACGGCAGCAAATGCCTTTTCGCAGGTTTGCCGGATGCTGGCGGCCAGATCCTCGGGCAGATCGGCCGGGCAATGGTACTGCGTCTCATCCGAAACATACTTGTGCTCGAAATCGTATTTGCCATCAGGCGCGACGATTTCGATGATCGGAAACGCACGTGCGGTGTCGCCCTTACCCAGAATAGCAACAGTCAGTTCGCGTCCCACCACGAATTTTTCAGCCAGCAGTTCACTGTCAAACCGCGATACGTCGTCAAAGGCCACGAACAGATCCTGGGGACCGGTCACTTTGCTCAGGCCCAGGGTCGAGCCTTCGTGCGGCGCCTTAAGGATAAAGGGGTAGCCCAGTTGCCGGGCAGCCTCATCCATATCGTCGCGGGTGCGTACCTGACAATAGGGCGCGGTCGGAATCCCCTGTTCGATCCAGATGCGCTTGGTCATGATTTTATCCATGGCCAGCCCGGACGCCATCACGCCGCTCCCGGTATAGGGAATACCCAGCAACTCCAGCGCCCCCTGCAGCGCGCCGTCTTCACCGTAGCGTCCGTGCAGGGCAATGAAAACACGATCAAAACCAGCCGCAGCCAGTTCCGCCAGGGAATGCTCGGCTGTATCGAACAGATGAGCGTCAACGCCTTTGCTGATCAGGGCCTCATGGACACCCTTACCGGAAACCAGTGACACCGGCCGTTCCGCAGACTGGCCACCATACAGGACACCAACCCTGCCAAATTCATTACGCATTGCGTTCCCCCAGTTGCCCCGGCACTTTATTGATCGACCCCGCGCCCATGACAATCACGACATCGCCATCACGCACAAAGTCGGTGATGGTCTGCGGCAGTTCGGCAATGTCTTCGACAAATATCGGCTCAACCTTGCCCGCCACGCGCAAGGCGCGCGTCAGGGCACGGCCGTCAGCCGCCACAATGGGTTGCTCACCGGCAGAGTACACTTCACTTAGCAGCACAGCATCAGCGCGACTGAGCACATTGACAAAGTCTTCGAAACAATCACGGGTCCGTGTGTAGCGATGAGGCTGAAACGCCAGCACCAGCCGACGTTCAGGCCAGGCCCCGCGAGCGGCATCAACCGTTGCGGCCATTTCGATCGGGTGATGCGCGTAGTCATCAATCAGCGTATAGGTGCCGCCGCCATGAGCCTGCGGTACGGCAAAATCGCCCGTGTAGGAAAAGCGGCGACCAACACCATTAAAGCCAGCCAGGGCGCTGACGATATCCTCGTCGGCCAGCTCCAGCTCTGTTGCTACCGCAATGGCGGCCAGTGAATTCAGTACATTGTGACGCCCCGGCAGATTGAGCACGATGTCCAGATCCGGCAAGCGCTTAGCGGGCGTAACCCGCCGCTCAACGGTGAACGCCATGCGCGTTTCCCGCGCCTGCACGTTGACTGCACGGAACATCGCTTCTTCGCCAAAACCATAAGTAACCAGTGGGCGGGAGATAAACGGAATAATGTTGCGAACGTTGCTGTCGTCGACACACACGATGGCACTGCCGTAGAACGGCATGCGCTGGGTAAATTCAACGAAGGCGCTTTTCAGGCGTGTCATGTCGTGACCATACGTATCCATATGATCTGCATCGATATTGGTAATGATGGACATGACCGGCAACAGATTCAGGAACGAGGCATCGGATTCGTCCGCCTCGACCACAATATATTCACCCTGCCCCAGGCGTGCATTGGCACCGGCAGAGTTTAAGCGGCCACCGATAACAAAAGTGGGATCCAGGCCGGCGGCGGCCAGCACGCTGGCCACCAGGCTGGTCGTGGTCGTCTTGCCGTGTGTGCCGGCAATGGCAATGCCGCGCTTCAGGCGCATCAACTCTGCCAGCATAATGGCACGTGGCACCACCGGAATCCGTTTGGCCCGGGCCGTCAGCACTTCAGGATTGCTATTGGCTACGGCAGTAGATGTAACAATGGCGTCTGCCTCGCCGACGTTTTCGGCGTGATGGCCGATAAAAATCTGCGCCCCCAGCTCTGCCAGGCGACGTGTCACCGCCGACTCCTGCAGATCGGAACCGCTGACTTTATAGCCGAGATTCACCAGCACTTCGGCTATACCGCTCATACCTGAGCCGCCGATACCAACGAAGTGAATATGTCTAATCCGATGTTTCATGTTTTTCCTGCGCTCGCGCGCTCGCAAATATCCGCAATGGCCTCCGTGGCCTGCGTTCGGGCGCAGGCCCTGGCAGCCCTTGCGGTCTGCATCAATTGATCACGCGTACGACTTTGAATCCATTGGGCCAGCCAGGCAGCGGTAAATTCGCGCTGAGGCTGCGCCCAGGCCGCGTTCTGGCTGGTCAGCCATGCCGCATTTGCCGTCTGATGGTCATCAATGGCATGAGGCAACGGCACAAACAGCGCAGCTACGCCCACCGCAGCCACTTCGGCCACGGTCATGGCACCGGCACGGCAGATAATCAGGTCGGCAGACATCATGGCCGTTACCATATCATCAATAAACGGCAGGCATTCCGCGCTGACATTGGCCTGCTTATACGCGTCCCGAAGGCTGGCAATATGCTGTTCTCCGGCCTGGTGCATAATCTGTGGTCGTTGCCCGGGCGCAATCAGCGCCATGGCGGCGGGCACCACGGTATTGAGAGCCTGTGCCCCCAAACTGCCGCCCACCACCAGAATACGCAAAACGCCTTGACGCGCACCATAGCGCACGTCGGGCGCTGGCGTATTAACCAGCTCACTGCGCACAGGATTGCCCACCATCTGCCCGCCGGGCAACACGTCTGGAAAACCCGTCAATACGAAAGCCGACATTTTAGCAAGCCATCGGTTGGCTGTACCGGCGACGGCATTCTGTTCATGAATTACCAGCGGAATATTGGCCACCCGCGCCATCAGACCGCCCGGGACAGCAACATAACCGCCCATACCCAGCACAACCGCTGGCTGACACTGCTTAAGAGCGCGGCGCGCCTGCAAGCATGCCTTGCCGAGCAGAAACGGCAGTTTGGCCAGCGCCACCGGCCCTTTACCGCGCAAACCGGCAAAATGCAAGGGCAGCAGCGGAATGTCCGCCGCCGGCACCAGGCGACCTTCCATTTTGTCCGGATTACCCAGCCACGCGACCTTCCAGCCCCGCGCACGCATCTGCGCGGCCACAGCCAGACCGGGCATAATATGCCCGCCGGTCCCGCCAGCCATCACCAGTAACGTCCGTGACTCGGAATGTTCGCTCTTCATTGATACTCTCGCAAGGGTCTTCGATCGGGGCGCTCACCCCGCATCATCAGACGACTCTCATAGTCCACGCGCATCAGAATCGCGATGGCCACCAGGTTCATCACAATAGACGACCCCCCATAACTGACCAGCGGCAAGGTCAGACCCTTGGTCGGCAGCAATCCCAGGCACACCCCGAGGTTGACCAGTGCCTGCACCCCCATCCAGATAGACACGCCCTGCGCCACCAGACCACTGAACTCGCGATCCATCGCAATGGCCTGCCGGCCGATTTCAAAGCCACGGTGCACAATAATCAAAAACAGCACCACCACGGCAATAATGCCGACAAAACCCAGTTCCTCACCTACCACGGCCATAATGAAATCAGTATGCGCTTCAGGCAGATAGTGCAGCTTTTCAACACTGGAACCCAGCCCGACACCGAACCACTCGCCACGCCCGATGGCAATGAGCGAATGCGCCAGCTGATAACCGGTAGACTGCACCGTATCGGGATCGAATGGATCCAGATAGGCGAAAATTCGCTTCACGCGCCAGGGTGCCATCAGAATCAGCAATGCAAAGCAGCCTAACAGTACAACAACCAGCAGCAGAAACAGCATCGCACTGATGCCGCCCAGAAAGAGAATACCGACAGCGATCGAGACACTGACCATAAAGGCGCCCAGATCGGGTTCGAGCAACAACAGAATACCGACTACACCCAGCGCCACCATCATGGGCGCGAAGCCGCGCCAGAAATCGTGCATATACTTCTGCTTACGCACCGTGTAGTCGGCGGCAAACAACAATATGGCCAGCTTGGTCAGTTCAGATGGCTGAAAATTCAATGGCCCCAGAGGGATCCAGCGATACGCACCATTGACTTCATTGCCGATATGCGGGATGAGAACCAGCACCAGCATCAGCAGCGACACGAAAAACAGCGGGAGGGTGAATCTCTCCCAGATCTGCATGGGCAGGGCAACCGTAATCGAGAACCCAACCAGGCCAACGGCGATAAAAATCGCATGGCGTACGAAGAAATAATAGCGAGTGGAGTTGGAGTACTTCGGTCCATCCACCAGGGCAATCGAGGCTGAAAACACCATCAACAGGCCAAACATCAACAGCGTTACAACCGCTGCGACCAGCAGCAGATCGTAGTTACGCATTCGGGTGCGGCCAGGCTTGACCGCATTGACGCTTGCTCGCAGATCGCCCAGCAGACTCATGCCACTTCTCCGTTATCCAGCGCCAGCTCATGCACGGCCTCAGAAAACACCTGACCGCGATGCGCATAGCTTTTAAACATATCGAAGCTGGAACATGCGGGCGACATCAACACTGCGTCGCCCTGCTGCGCCAGTTCCAGAGCCTGCCTGACCGCCGCTTCCATCGACTCGGCACGGTGACAAGTGACCCCGGTTTGCGCCAGCGCCTGTTCAATGACTGCGGCCGCTTCTCCGATCAGCACCACAGCGCGGGCACAGCGCCGCACGGGCGCGGCCAGCGGAGAAAAATCCTGGCCTTTGCCCACACCGCCGGCAATCAGCACAATGTCGCGCCCCATGCCGTCAAGTGCTGCCACGGTAGCGCCTACGTTGGTACCCTTGCTGTCATTGAAAAAGTCAACGCCGCGAATACTGCGTTCAAACTGAGTCCGATACATGCCGGCAGCAAATTCACGCAGCGTAATCAGCATGGGTCCCCAGCCTACGCCCAGCTCGCGACACAGGAGCATCGCGGCCTGGGCATTGAGCATATTGTGCTGTCCGCGAATTTGCATAGCATCAGCCGGCATCAGGCGCTTGATCAGACCGGGCTTGCGTCTGGGCTTGTCGACATTTTTCCTGCGCCGCGCGCCGGGCGCTTCCGGCAATTCGAAATCATCCTTTTCGCTGGCGGTAATCCAGGTCACGCCGTGTGCGCTTTCCATGCCGGTATCGCCCACCAGTACCGGTGCATCAACACCAAAGCTGCGCACCTGAACATCATTGATATCCTCAACCATGGCCACGACGGCAGCGTCATTACGATTAACAATAGCCACTGGACTGGCAGCCAGCAGACGCGCCTTGGCCTCAGCGTACTCCTGCATATCGCGATGCCAGTCAAGGTGGTCCTGGGTCAGATTCAATACGGTAGCCGCATCCGGCTGCAGTGACGTTGTCGTCTGCATCTGGAAACTGGACAATTCCAGCACCCACACCTGCGGCAATGTCTGCGTGTCCAGCGCCTGCATCAGGGCAGTCAGCGCCGATGGGCTGATATTGCCGGCTGCAATGGCGGTTTTGCCCGCGGTCTCCAGCATGGCTTGCGTCAGCGAAGTAACGGTGGTTTTGCCGTTGGTGCCGGTAATGGCCAGCACCTGCGGCCGATAGCCTTGTGTCGCGGCAAGATCGGTCAGCGCTCGCGCAAACAGTTCGATCTCGCCGCTCACCGGAATCTGTCGTTGCTGCGCCTTGTCCAGAAAGGCGGCCAGCGCAGGCTCAGAGGGCGCAAGGCCGGGACTGAGAATAATCTGCTTCACACCATCAAGCGCGGCATCCGAGAATGCCTGATCACCCAGGAAATGTGTGATATCACCCTGACCGTGTTCGGCAAGCGCCGCCAGGCCGGGCGGGTTGTCCCGCGTATCGACAATATGCAGTGCCGCATTCTGGCGCAGGCACCACAATGCCGAGGCCAGCCCGGTTTCACCCAGGCCAAGAATCAGGACACGAGATGGGAAATCGGCTACGCCGCCTGTATCGGTACTCATCGCAGTTTAAGTGTCGCCAGTCCCAGCAGAACCAGCATCATTGTAATAATCCAGAAACGAACAACCACCTGGGTCTCTTTCCAGCCACCCACTTCAAAATGATGATGCAGCGGCGCCATGCGCAATATTCGCCTGCCGGTGCCGGTTTTTTTCTTCGTATATTTGAACCAGAATACCTGAATCATGACCGATAGCGTTTCGGCAACAAATACACCGCCCATAATGAACAGCACAATTTCCTGACGCACGATGACGGCGATCGTACCCAGCATGCCGCCCAGCGCCAGCGCACCCACGTCACCCATGAATACCTGGGCCGGATAAGCGTTGAACCAAAGGAAGGCCAGACCGGCGCCGCCCAGTGCGGCACAAAGCACCAGCACCTCGGACGCCCCCGGAATATAGGGGAACAGCAGGTATTTGGAATAATCCACGCGACCCACCACATAGGCAAAAATACCCAGCGCACTGCCGACCATCACGGTTGGCATAATGGCCAGACCATCAAGGCCGTCGGTCAGGTTCACGGCGTTACTGGCCCCGACAATCACCATCCAGGTCAGCATCACGAAACCGAAAACGCCCAGCGGATAGCTCACGCTTTTGAAAAACGGCACGATCAGGTCGGCGCGCGAAGGCAGCGGCATACTGAAGCCGCTACTTATCCAGGCCCACATCAGGCGAAAAATATCGGCATTGGCCGGCGCAGAGACCGCAAACGTCAGGTACACAGAGGCAATCAGGCCGATAATGGCCTGCCACATGAATTTTTCGCGAGAGGACATCCCTTCGGGATTACGATATACCACCTTGCGATAATCATCGACCCAGCCGATAGCGCCAAAGCCAAAGGTCACCAGCAGCACAACCCAGACGAATCGATTGCTCAGATCCGCCCACAACACGGTCGTAATACCAATTGCGATCAGAATCAGCGCACCGCCCATGGTTGGTGTACCGTTTTTGACCAGATGGGTTTCCGGGCCGTAACTGCGCACGGCCTGTCCGATTTTCAGTTCGGTCAGCTTGCGAATGACATGCGGTCCGGCCATCAGTCCGATAAACAGCGCCGTTGCGCAGGCAAGCATGGCCCGCAAAGTAATATATTCAAAGACACTCAGAACGGAAAATGTCGGCGACAACCACCGGGTCAGTTCATAAAGCATGGCCGGCCTCGTTCTTTTCTGACCAGGACTGCAAGTCCTGTACTACCCGTTCCATCCGCATTGATCTAGAGCCTTTTACCAGTATGCTTGCGGGCTGTTTTGCAACAACCTTTTCCGCGATTTCATGTATATCTGTCATATGTTCTGCCGTCGGCCCACAAGCCCGCGCAGCCAGTGCGCTGGCATTCCCATATGTGAACACATATGAAATGCCTTTATTACGGGCGTACTGCCCCACTTCCTCATGCATTTGCGGCCCATTTTCGCCTACCTCAGCCATATCGCCCAGAACCAGAACGGTTGGCGCAGGCAATTGGGCCAGCACATTGATCGCCGCAATAACAGAGTCCGGATTCGCATTATACGAGTCATCGACCAGCGTCAGGCCACCTGACAGGGTATGGCTGCGCATTCTTCCCCTGACCGGGGCAAATGCCTGCAGACCGTCCCGGATATCGGCCAGGCTAACGCCCGCGGCATGAGCGCAGGCCGCTGCCGCCAGACTATTACGCACGTTATGGAGACCGGCGATCGCCAGGCGTACATCGATCTGCCCGACAGGCGTATTCATGACAAATGAAATGCCAAGCGGATCGGGAATGACCGCCTCAGCATAAAAGTCAGCGTCGGCCGTCAGCCCGAAAGTGAGTACCCGACGCGCGCCTGCCAGTTCCCGCCATAATTCAGTATAGGGTTCATCGGCAGGAAAAACAGCAATTCCGTCGGCGGGCAGAGACAGGAAAACCTGTCCGTTTTCGATCGCCACGGCTTCAACGGTGTGCATGAACTCCTGATGTTCGCGCTGGGCATTGGTCACTACCGCGATACCTGGCTCACACAAGACCGCCAGTTGCTCGATTTCACCGGGATGATTCATGCCCAGTTCCAGTACAGCCATCTGATGGTCGGCCGTCAATTGAAGCAGACTGCGCGGCACACCCCACTGGTTATTCAAATTACCCTCGGTCGCAAAGCGATGCTCAGGACCAACAGCGGCAGCCAGCACGCTAGAGATCATCTCTTTAGTCGTGGTTTTGCCATTGCTGCCGGTCACGGCAATCAGCGGCAAACGATATTGACGACGCCAGGCATGGCCCATGCTCATCAGGGCCAGGGTCGTGTCAGCGACCAGAATCTGCGGCAAATCCACGGCGGGATCCCGGCGGCTGACCAGTGCTGCAGCAGCGCCGGCCTGTCGGGCATCACCGATAAAATCATGCCCATCATGCAACTCACCGCGAATCGCAATAAACAGCCCGTTCTCCGGAATATGCCGGGAATCGGTAGAAATGGCGGGCCGATCACGCAGCAGCAGGCCCAGCTGTGACCACTCCAGATCATCAAATGGCTGACGTTCGTGATTAATTTCCTGATAGGTCTCGTGCCCCTTGCCGGCAACCAGCACCACATCGGCAGCGGAGGCCTTCAGTATCATTTCGACGATTGCGCAGCCACGATCGGGTTCAGCGCGCGAGCCCTGCGGCATCCCCTTAAGAATATCGCTCAGAATCGCGTCAGGCGCTTCGGTGCGCGGGTTATCACTGGTCACCAGCACCTGATCGGCCAGGCGCGCAGCAATTTGCCCCATGATCGGACGCTTGGATTTGTCGCGATCGCCCCCGCAACCGAATATGCACAGCAACTGGCCGCCACGGGCCGCCGCTACCGGTTGCAAGGCCTGCAAGGCGCGTTCCAGCGAATCGGGCGTATGCGAATAATCGACCACAACCAACGGGCGCTTTTTACCCGCGTCGGTGCCTACCGGTGTCACGGTCTGCAACCGCCCCGGCACTGGCGCAAGGAATGAGACCAGCCCGGCACTTTGCTGCAGACGGATGCCCAGGGCATCCAGCACGGCAACCACCAGCAGAATATTGGCAATGGAATGCTCGCCCAGCAGACGCGTGGTGAGGTGTGCATCGCCGTCCGGCGTACGCAGTGTAAACACCAGACCGTAATCGCGAAACTCATGTTCGATAGCAGTGAACGCTGCTGTTGGCGCCGCTTTCAGGGAATAGCCTGCTTTAGCCTGTGCCGTGGTTGACGCAAAAATGCGCCCACCAGCCTCGTCATCCACGTTCACAATAGCGTGACTGAGCCCCGGCCAGACAAACAACGCCGCCTTGGCCGCTTCATAACGCGCCATGCTCTGATGATAATCCAGATGATCCAGCGTCAGATTGGTAAAAGCGGCCACTTTGACCTGCAGGCCGTCCATGCGCCCTTGTTCAATACCGATGGATGAGGCTTCCATCGCCACATATTCCACACCCGCATCGCGCATGTGCGCAATTTGACGGTGCAGCGTGAGTACGTCCGGCGTTGTCAGATAGCCGCCCAGATTTGTCCCATCAGGCATCACTGTGCCCAATGTCCCAATGGTCGCGCAGGCTTTACCGATAGCGTTCAACGCTTCGGCGATCCAGGTAACGCATGAGGTTTTCCCGTTCGTGCCCGTGACGGCGAGGACCGATACCGCTGCCGATGGATGTTCGTACCAGCTATCGGCGATCTCGCCCAGCAACGCACGCAGGCCAACTACCGGCAGTACCGGTACGGCATGTTCTGCGTCCTGCGCGGCCTGACGCTGGTCTTCACTGGCCACCTCAACGATCACCGCTGCCGCACCTTTGGTGATGGCGTCGGGAATATAGGCAAGCCCGTTGACTACGCTACCTGCACAAGCAACAAAGACATCCCCTTTCTGGATGTCTCTGGAGTCTAGCCGCAAATCCGCTTTATCCGTGACATGGCTGGCAAGCCATTGTATGATCTGTCCGCTATTCATCCCTGACTCCTCTTGGGTACGGTATTTCGCGCCTCAAGAGGAGCTGGCTCGATCGGCGCATCGGGAGGGACGGCCAGATACTTCAGCGTATCTTCAATAATGGAAGCCGCCACCGGACCGGAAATCAGGCTTCCGTAGTAGCCACCCTTGCGTGGCTGGTCCAGCGTGACGGCCACGATAATACGCGGCTTGGAAATCGGCGCCATAGCGACAAATGACCCGCGATAGTCCTTGCGGCTGTAATGTCCGTTGACAATTTTACGTGCAGTTCCGCTTTTGCCACCGATACGGTAGCCCATGACCTTGCCCTGGATTTTAGTGCCTTCAGAACCGGCTGCGTCTTCAAGCATCTCGCGCATGGCGCGCGCCGTCTCTGGTTTGAAAATCTGGATACTGGTGGGATTCGCACGATTTTTCACCAGCGAGAGCGAAATCATATCGCCATTGCGGGCCAGCGCGGTGTATGCATGCGCCATTTGCAGCAGCGATACTGACAGACCGTAACCATAGGCCATGGTGGCCCGCTCGATCGGACGCCAGCGCTCCCACGGACGCACGCGTCCGGATGCCGCGCCCGGAAAACCCATATTAGGCGCCTGTCCAAAGCCCAGGGCATTGAATACAGTCCACATCTGGTCTGAGCGCAAGCGCTCGGAAATCATGGTCATGCCGATATTACTGGAGCGACGAATGATACCGGCGACGTCCAGCACACCGTTACGCGTACTCACGTCGGTAATCGTGGCGCCCTGATAGCGATACGTGCCGTGGCCCGTATTGAATTTGGTTTTGGTGGTCACCGCACCCGCATCCAGCGCAAGCGCTGCAACCAGCGGCTTCACAATGGAACCAGGCTCAAACGTATCGGTAATGGCCCTGTTACGCAAGGCGGCACCACGCCGCTCTTGCGGAATGTTCGGGTTATAAGTGGGCAGACTAACCATGGACAGAATTTCACCCGTCTGCGTATCAACCACCACGGCGGCACCGGAAGCGGCTTCGTGATCGGTAATGGCCTTCTGCAACGCTCTGGACACGAGAAACTGCACGCGACTATCGATGGTCAGCTCAAGATTCTGACCATCGCGGGCAGGTTCAACTTCCTGAATATCGCCAATAATCCGGCCGAGACGATCACGCAGTACTTTACGCAAGCCGGGCTGCCCTGACAATTGCTTGTCAAACTCCATTTCCACGCCTTCAATACCGCGATCTTCGATATTGGTAAAGCCCACGATGTGCGCCATCAGTGAGCCTTGTGGGTAGGAGCGACGGGTTTCGGACAGCAGCCCGATACCCGGAATTTTCATTTTCTGTATTTCAGTCGCCGGCTCCATAGCCACTTGCCGACGCAGGTAAACAAAGGTTTTATCCGAACTATTCAGACGCGTCGTTAAATCCTTCAGCGGCATGTCCAGCAGCTTTGCCAGCGTCGCCAGCTGCTCGGGGGTTGCGCTGCGCGTTTCCTCTGGAGAAGCCCATACTGCCTTGGCAGGAATACTGGTAGCAAGAAACTCGCCATTGCGATCCAGCACACGACCACGGCTGGCCGGCAGCACCAGCGTACGCTCGTAGCGCTTGCCGCCCTCGGCCTGCAGAAAATCATTGTTCATTGTCTGCAGGTAAAGCGATTTGGCAATAACCGTGGTAAAGCCCAGGCTGATCACCACAAACAGCAAACGCGCACGCCACTTGGGTATTTGCACGTGCAGCACCGGACTGCTGCTGTAGTAGTGGTGCTGAGACGGACGCTTACCCGGCTGGTAACCGCCACGAGAGGTTTTCTTTGACTTGAACAAATTCAGATTCAGCTTCATTGCGCTCCCCTTGGCGCCGGTGTGGCAGCAGATTTTTCCGTGACAGACGCTGCCCGGGCAGCACCTGCATTCATTTCTGATTCTTTGATGAAAACGGTTTGATTAATCTGCGGGGTCTGCATGCTGAGCTTGTCGGACATCACCCGGTCGATATTGGCGCTGGTCGTCAGCTGCGCGCGCTCGAGCAGCAGATGACGCCAGTCAACTTCCAGCTCACGCTCGGCGGCCTGCGCACGACCAATATCGATATAAAGCAAACGTTGCTGATAGCGGCTGGATACCAGCGAAATGGCGCTGTACATGAAAAAGCCGATCAGAAACATCAGTGCGAGGCGGGCCACGATCCTCTCCTTTTCTGCGTGTCCATACCAGGCAGCGCCGCACGGATCGCATTCTCGTGCGCCTGATTCCAGACGGCAGCGGTGCGTTCGGCAACGCGCAATACAGCGGAGCGCGAGCGCGGATTATCGCGCACCTCACTCTCCTCGGCCAACACCCTGCCCAGGTTCCTCAGAACCGGCTCGGGCATTTCACTCTCACGCAATGGCATGCGGGCAAGCTCGGGCGGCAGCGACGAGGCTGCAGCAAAGCACTGCTTGACCATCCGGTCTTCAAGAGAATGAAAACTGATCACCGCCATTCTTCCTTGTGGAGCGAGTACCTTCAGAATTGACGCGAGGGTGTCCGCCAGTTCCTTGAGTTCTTCATTGATGTGAATCCGTATAGCTTGAAAGGTACGTGTGGCCGGATGCTGGCCTTTTTCCCGCGTACGGACGACGTTTGCGACGAGCTCGGCAAGTTCGAGCGTTGTGCACAAAGGGCTGGATTGGCGGCGAGCATCAATCGCCTTTGCAATCTGGAAAGCAAACCGTTCTTCGCCATAATATTTAATGACCTCCTTCATGTTGTCCACACTGGCCTGGGCCAGCCACTGCGCGGCCGTCTGACCACGACTTGTATCCATCCGCATATCCAGCGGGCCGTCCCGCATGAACGAAAACCCTCTGGCTGCATCATCAATCTGCGGCGATGACACACCTAAATCCATCATCACACCGTCGATCTGCGTAACACCCTGCTCTGCCAGCGCCGGCACCATGGTGGCAAAACCATCATGAATCACCGTGACCCTGGCATCTTCGCGACTTAACTGCATGGCCGCTTCTATTGCACGCGGATCCTTGTCAAACACAAACAACCGGGCACTTTCGCTCAGGGCGGACAACAGCAGGCGACTGTGCCCACCCCGACCAAAAGTTCCATCCACGAACACGCCATCGCGCTTTACCGGTACTGCCCATTGCCTGACCGCAGCAGATTTGGCATGAAAATCGGCCAGTACCAGCGCATTGACGGTTTCTTCATACAAAACCGACTTGTGTTCGTATCCTGCTTCTGCCATCACAGTGAAAAATGCTCAAGACTGTCCGGCAGACCCTTGGCCAGATCCTGCGCCTGTTGCTGCGCAAAGACCGTGGCATCCCATAAATCAAAGTGTTTACCCATCCCCACCAGCACGACATCTTTCACGATGCTGGTTGCCATGCGCAATTCAGGCGCAATCAGAATCCGGCCTGAACCATCAATTTCGACATCCTGAGCATTACCCAGCAACATGCGCTGCACGTGTCGGGCTGACATGGGAAACGCCATGATGGCCTCGCGCTTTTCTTCCCAGACGGGCCGGGGATATATAAGCAAACCGCCGTCAAAATTGCGGGTGACAGTGAGAGCGCCGTCTGCGGCCTCGGTCAGGGCGTCACGATACCGGGTCGGAATCGTCATCCTCCCCTTGGCATCCAGCGTGAGTGCACTGTTTCCCTGAAATATCACTTTTATCCCACAATTTTGCACAAAATCCTACTTTTTCCCACTTTAAGTGAATGCGCGCAAATGGTCAAGCCCTATTTAGTGACTTTTGTCAATCACAACAAAGACTTAGCCAACTTCGCCGAAAATGCGAAGTTTTTCTTGATAAAAATCATGGAGTTAAAATTAATTACAGAAAAATGTCAGAAAAAGTCGCTAATTTCAGAATAATTATTAGCATTTATTAACAATTGCGACTTGTGAGAAAAAGAAGACAGGAAAGGTCTGTAAGCCGGATTCTGTAAACCGGTTTCCCGGTTGGCAATCATTCCTCTGGCAACCTTATTACTAAGGCACTCAAGCCATCTACCCGCATGCTTGGACGAGCCGCCCTTCGTGACGAATCACACACATGCCTATTTGATGTTGCTCCGGATAGAGGTTACCGCGTTTCACCCTGACGCGCTGTCGCCCTTGCGGACGACGCCATACGGAAGTGGCCGTATCAGTGCGGTTAAGCCCGCGCGCCAGTCTCGTCTCTGTGGCCCTGTTCCTCGGCGGCGCAAACCACCGGACGGCTGTTAGCCGCTATCCTGCCCTATGGAGTCCGGACATTCCTCGATACTGACGTACCGCGATTGCCCAACCTTTCCTGCGGGCATTATTGTAACCGTGATAATGCCTCGCGAGCCAGCGATATCCGCAAGTAGACCCGCGATTAATGCGACAATGTTGGTATTGTTCAATTCCGGCACGCCCGGACCCTCTCTTTCAGGCTCGCAGTTTCCCTATGGCAGCAAATACGCTCATCACGCTACTGAACGCACAACTGGCCTTCGGCCACCACGCCCTGCTCGACAACGCTTCGCTGACTATTCAGGAGGGCGAGCGCATCGGCCTGATCGGCCGCAACGGCGCCGGCAAGTCATCCTTGCTGCGCATTCTGGATGGTCGCTCTGTGCCGGACGATGGCGAAATCTCGCGCCTGGGCTCACTGCGCTCAATGACGGTCGAACAGGAGCCCGAACTGCCCGAAGAAAGCACAGTGTATGACACGATTGTGGGCGATTTTCTGAGCACGGAAGACTGGCAGCGGCCAACGCGCGCCAATATGATGATCGAAGAACTCGGCCTGCCACCCGACAGCAAGATCGCCGGCTTATCCGGCGGCACCCGCAAGCGTATTGCACTGGCGCGTGCCTTTGTCGAACAGCCCGATCTGCTGTTGCTGGACGAACCCACCAACCATCTGGACTTTCAGGGCATCGCCTGGCTGGAAAAACGTATTCTGCAAAACCGTGGCGCATGCGTGGTCATTACCCATGATCGACGCTTTCTGGATGCCATCACCACCCGGATCGTGGAGCTGGATCGCGGCAAGCTGCACAGCTACCCCGGCTCATTCAGCCAGTGGCAGGTGCATAAGGCCGAGTGGCTGGCCGCCGAAAAACTGCAAAACGAGCGCTTCGACAAGGTACTGGCCCAGGAAGAGGTCTGGATACGCAAGGGGGTGGAAGCCCGTCGCACCCGCAATGAAGGCCGGGTGAAAAGACTGGAACAGTTAAGGCGCGAGCGCAGCGAACGGCGCGAACGCGTCGGCAATGTGAACTTTGCCGTAACCACGGGCGAACGCTCAGGCAAACTGGTTGCTGAGCTGGAAAATGTCAGCAAGTCGTTTGCCGATAAAACCGTGATCCACGACTACTCCACCACCATTATGCGCGGTGACCGGATCGGCATTATCGGCCCCAATGGTGCCGGCAAAACCACGCTACTTAAAATCATTCTGGGCAAACTGACACCGGACAGCGGCCAGGTCCGACTGGGCACCAACCTCTCGGTCGCCTATTTCGACCAGATGCGCGAGCAGCTGGACGACAACGCCGCGCTGACCGAAGTGATCAATCCCGGCAGCGAATGGGTGGAAATCGGCAACCAGCGCAAACATGTCATGAGCTATCTGGGTGATTTCCTGTTCTCGCCTGCCCGGGCCCAGTCCCCTGTGTCCAGCCTGTCGGGCGGAGAGCGTGCCCGCCTGCTGCTGGCGCGTCTGTTTGCCCGTCCGGCCAATGTGCTGGTTATGGACGAACCCACCAACGATCTGGATATTGAGACTCTGGAATTACTGGAAGAACTGCTGCAGGAATTTTCCGGCACCGTACTGCTGGTGAGCCACGATCGCACCTTCCTGAATAACGTGATTACCCAAACCATTGCCTGCGAAGGTAACGGCCAGTGGCGCGATTACGTGGGCGGCTATGACGACTGGCTGACTCAGCGGCCGTCGTCCATACAACAGCAGGAAAGCGCCAGCGCATCAACTCAGGCAAAGAATACGTCATCGACCCAGCCGCAGGCCGCTGCGCGCAAGGAAAATAAACCGGGCCGCCTGAGCAACTGGGAACAACAGGAACTGGAGCGTATTCCCCAGGAAATTGTGGTACTGGAAACCGAACAGGGCGAACTCACGCAACATCTGTCGGAACCAGACCTGTATGCCGATGGTCCGGAAAAGGCCGCCGGCATTCACGAGCGCCTGCTGGAAATTGAAGAAACCCTGCTGGCCAAGCTGGAACGCTGGGAACTGCTCGAAAGCAAGAAAGGCAACTGATCAGCCGTTGACAATAGCGATGGACAGGCCATCCCAGCCTTTGCTGCCCACGGTCTGAAAAGCCGTGGCAGACAGGGCCGGATTGCCGGTCATATCATCAAAGAAACGGCGCAAGCCCTTGATATTGCTACCATCGGAATGTGCATCCAGAATCTGCCCCTGCCGCACCACGTTATCGGCCACGATCACCGTACTTGGCGCCGACAGCTGCAGTGCCAGTTCCAGATAACGCGGATTGTTTTCCTTGTCCGCATCCATAAAGATAAAATCGAATGGCGCGGCGCCCTCATCAATCAGCGCCTGCATTGAATCGACAGCACGGCCGACACGGATCTCCACCCGATCTTCCACGGCGGCTATCCGCAGGCTTTCGCGCGCGACTTTTACATAGTTTTCGTCAAAATCCAGGGTAATCAGGCGACCATCCGGTCCCATACCCAGTGCCATCCAGACGGTACTGTAGGCGCCCAGTGTACCCAGCTCCAGAATCCGCTTTGCGCCCTTGATGCGCACCAGCAGGTTCAACAGCTTGCCCTGATTAGGCGCCACCTGAATCGCCGGCATGGCATGCGCTTCGCAATGCGCGAGCACTTTGGCAGGAATGGTATCGTCCGCCAGCAGCAGACGATTGAAATAATCATCGACCGCAACGTAACGTTCCGGCGTAATCTGAATTTTCATCGTATCGGTACTCTAATAACAAAAGTGGCGGCAGCGATCGCCGGACCATTACCCATATTCATCGCCCAGGCCTGTTGCCGGTCTGTTTAATCGGCAAACGACCAGTTCAGCGTTTCACCCGCAGCCAGCGGGACTAATTCGGTGGCACCATATTCAAGCGTATAGGGCACTTCTAGGGGCTTGCGCTCCAGCGTGACCGTCTCGGTATTGACCGGCAGGCCGTAAAAAGCAGGTCCGTTCAGGCTGGCAAAGGCTTCCAGCCTGTCCAAACGCCCCGCCTGTTCGAATGCCGTGGCGTACAACTCGAGCGCATGCAAGGCCGTATAACAGCCGGCGCAGCCGCAGGCATGCTCCTTGAGCCCCCTGGCATGCGGTGCACTATCGGTACCCAGGAAAAAGCGATCACTATCACCAGTGGCTGCAGCCACCAGCGCCTGGCGATGGGTTTCGCGCTTCAGGACCGGCAAACAGTAATAATGGGGCCGGATCCCGCCTGTAAAAATAGCATTGCGGTTGTACAGCAGATGGTGAGCGGTGATCGTGGCTGCAACCGGGCCCTCTGCCTGCGTCACATAATCAACACCTTCCTTGGTCGTAATATGTTCGAACACAACTTTCAGCGATGGATAACGCTGGCGCAGCGGAATCATCACGCGGTCGATAAACACCGCCTCGCGATCAAACAAATCAACAGTCTGATCGGTCACTTCGCCATGCACCAACAGAGGTACGCCATATTTTTCCATCGCTGCCAGTGCCTTGTCACACTGATCCAGCAAATCGGTCACCCCAGCATCTGAATTGGTAGTCGCGCCCGCCGGGTACAGTTTGACGGCGTGCACAAAATCGGCAGCAGCAGCCTGCTCAATATCCTGCGCCGTCGTACCAGCGGTCAGATACAAGGTCATCAAAGGTGTAAAGGTGGCGGGATCACGTCCGGCTTCCTTCAGCGCCGCAACAATGCGGTCGCGATAGGCACCCGCCTGCTCAACCGTTGTCACCGGGGGACGCAGGTTAGGCATAATAATGGCGCGGCGGAACTGGCGTGCAGAATGCGCAACCACGGCGCGCAACGCTTCCTCGTCGCGTAAATGCAAATGCCAGTCGTCTGGCTGAATAAGGGTGATGGCAGTATCTGTAATCAACATAATAATGGTGGTCCTTTTGATGACCAATACTATACAGAAAACCGGGAGGAAATTTCGTGCTGACGTACCCGCTGCCTATACTGACACGAGCTGACAAGAACAAAAGCCCCTGCAGATCTTCTCCGCCTGTGCAAATATTGAGCAACTTGCGCGCTTCTGTCGCCAGGCACAGAGGCAGCAATGACGCCGCCAGCGGCGGTTTTCACTGACCGATAACTGAACGAAACGCCGCAGCCCCGCTCAAAGCGGCTTATGCACGACAACGCTAATAATTCTTAACAAATCATTTATTTTCAAAAAAATCAAAAAAATCTTATAAAAGACACCGTATTTCACCCATTTTCTTTTATTTTGCACGCAAAAAACCATATCTGTAATTTTCGCCAATTTCGCTCAAAAAAAAACTATGCAAGAGGCAAATTACACGTTATTCTCTTCCATGTACGAATATACACACGCCTTTATGGAGATTTATAAACATGGCAACAACTTCAGAAAAACCAGCCCGTAAGCCAAACGCAGCTTTCATGAAACCGCTGACTCCCAGCGCTGAGCTGGCTCAAGTAATCGGCAGTGATCCGTTACCTCGTACAGAAGTGACCAAAAAAATCTGGGAATACATCAAGAAACATGATCTGCAGGATCCTAAAAACCGTCGCAATATTAATGCTGACGCGAAACTGCGGCCTATTTTCGGTAAAGATCAGGTCAGCATGTTCGAAATGACGAAACTGGTCAGCACACATCTGAAATAATCAGCAGTGTCCTGCCTCCAAAAAAACGAATCCTGTGGGTTCGTTTTTTTTCGCCCCTGCTTTGCCACTGCCTATGGCAACGCCCTGAATACAAACACCCAGTCAATGCCTGCAGGGGGAAAAATCATTCTCACGACGCGCTGTCGACACTGCGCATAAAAATCCGAATCACATTTGTCAGATGCTGGTGCATCGCCTGCCTGGCGCCATCTGCGTCCTGCTTATCCAGTGCCAGCAATATATTGTGGTGCTCCAGTTGAGACCGCAACGGCATATCATCCGGGGTATATAGCTGCTGCAAGCGGCCAAACAGCTCGGTATATTGTTTACCCAGAAGGTAGCGCACAAAAAAAGCATAGGCGCCATTTTCAGCCGCTTCGGCAATGCGAATGTGGAACAACCGGTCACCGATATGATCCTGCGAGTGATTGAGATTGTCCTGCACGTTCATCAGATACGCATCCTTAATAGACTGCATTTGTTCGTCGCTGCGCCGCTGCGCCGCCTGCGCTGCAATTTCCGGCTCCAGCACCAGACGCGCCTGCAGCAATTCAAATGGGGTTACCTCTGTTGACAGGGCAAGATGAGGCAATAATTTAGGATGAACGGGCGGGTCTTCATGATTGACCTGTGCCGGACCACGCTGCAGTACATACACCCCGCTACCCAGTCTGACCTCAACCCAGCCCGACACCTCCAGCGCGATGATCGCTTCCCGTACCGAAGTACGGCTCACCTGAAGCTGACTGGCCAGCTCTCTTTCAGGCGGGATACGACTGCCCACCGGATAACTGTTATTCAGGATTTTTTCGCGGATGCTTGCGGCAATCCGTTGATAAACGCGATCACTTTCCATGTATGACTCTAATAATTAATCGAAAAAAACTTGCAAACCACCAGAAATTCGCCTAAATTGTACAGACCAATTTAATTGGACTGACCAAATTAGGCGAATTTACAGGTTGGTCTGATCACTGACTCATTATAGCGTTGCAGGAGACACCATGACAAAGATCACCCAAATGGAAGTGCTGGATATCCGCTTTCCAACATCAACCGCTCTGGACGGGTCCGATGCAATGAATCCCGATCCGGATTATTCAGCCGCTTACGTCATCCTGCATACGGACAATCCATCTCTGGCCGGTCATGGCTTGACCTTCACCATCGGCAGGGGCAATGAAATCTGCTGCCAGGCCATTGAAGCCATGCGTCATCTGGTTATCGGCCTGGATATGGATAGCGTCAAAGCCTCACCCGCCCAGATGTGGCGCAAACTGACCAGCGACAGTCAGTTGCGCTGGATCGGTCCCGACAAAGGCGCCATGCATCTGGCCACCGGTGCTGTCGTCAATGCGATCTGGGACTTATGGGCCAAAATGGAAGGCAAACCGGTCTGGAAACTGGTGGCAGATATGAGTCCGGAACAGCTGGTCAATTGCATCGATTTCCGCTATCTGACCGATGCCATCACCCAGGATGAAGCCCTGCGATTATTGCAGGAGCGTGCGCAAGGAAAAGCAGCGCGGGAAACATCGTTGCAGTCTGAAGGCTATCCCTGCTACACCACGTCCGCCGGCTGGCTGGGTTACAGCGACGAGAAGCTCGCCCGCCTGTGCCAGGAAGCGATCGACCAGGGTTTCAATTACATTAAACTCAAAGTTGGTCGCGATCTGGAAGAAGACAAGCGCCGTGTGCGTATTGCACGGGACATTATCGGCCCGGATCGTAAACTCATGATCGATGCCAATCAAACCTGGGAAACCGAACAGGCGATCACCTGGGTTCAGGAACTGGCCTTTGCCAATCCGTGGTTCATCGAAGAACCAACCAGCCCGGACGACATCGAAGCACACCGCCGGATTCGCGAAGCCATCGCGCCTATACAAGTTGCGACCGGTGAAATGTGCCAGAACCGGATCATGTTCAAACAGTTTATGAGCCGCCAGGCGATTGACGTCGTACAGATTGACGCCTGCCGCATGGGCGGAGTCAATGAAGTCCTTGCCGTTATGCTGCTGGCCGCGAAATTTAAGCTTGCCGTCTGCCCCCACGCGGGCGGCGTCGGCTTGTGCGAATACGTACAGCATTTGTCCATGATTGACTACCTGTGCTTCTCTGGTACGCATGAAGGCCGTGTCACCGAATATGTGGATCATTTGCACGAGCATTTCATCGATCCCTGCGTCATCCGTCATGCAGCCTATATGCCGCCTAGCGCTCCCGGCTTCAGTATCGAGATGAAGCCAGAGTCTCGTCGACAGTACGCTTTCAGGGCCTGATCCATACAAAAAAAAAAAAATAATCAGGAGACAGTTTTATGATAGATACGCATGTTCATTTCTGGCATTACAACCATGATGAATTTCCGTGGATCGGGGAGGATCAGGCGGCGCTGAGACAAAACCGCCTGCCCGGCGATCTCACTGCACTCAACGCGGGACGCATTACGGGTGCCATCGCAGTGCAGGCCAGACCCATGCTGAGCGAAAATGATTTTTTGCTGCAATTGGCACAGGCCAATCCGATCATCAAAGGCGTCATCGGCTGGTTTGATTTTGATGCCGGCATTGAACCGCAACTGGAAACCGCAGGCGGTCACGCCATGATTAAAGGCTTTCGTCATCTGATACAGGACGAGCCGCAGCCCTCACTGTATTTGACCGAACACCAGGGTCTGCAACAGGGCGTTCAGGCAATCCAGCAACAGCATTACATCTATGAAGTGCTCGCGCACCAGGCTGATCTGCCTGCGGTTATCAAGTTCTGCGCGCGCCATGACAAACACTGGCTTGTCATTGATCATCTGTGCAAACCGGCGTTTTCGAGTCCATCCGCATTTGACTGGTGGCTGCTGCATATGCGCAAGCTCGCTGCCCTGCCCCATGTCGTCGTCAAAATATCCGGTCTGGTGACCGAAGCAGGCCCACACGCAACTGCTGCAGACTTGCAGCCTTATGTCGATGAGGTCTGGGCACTGTTCGGCCCGGAACGCCTGCTGTGGGGATCCGACTGGCCCGTGTCATCTGCAACCCATTCATATTCCAGCTTGCTGACCTACTGGAAAGATAATACAAGTGATCGGCAACAGGCAGAAATCCATCGGGTAGAACTGGCCACGCCGGTGAAAATATACCAACTGTAATTTAAGAACGAGAGAGACAAATGGATCTGAATTTAAAAGGCAAAGTCATTATCGTAACGGGTGGCGGGTCAGGCATTGGCGAAGCCATCAGCCTGACACTCGCAGAAGAAGGGGCCGTGCCGGTTATATTCGCGCGCTCACCCCTGTCACAGCCACTGCATGAGAAACTGTCCGCGTCTGCTTCAGGCTACGCCTTCCGACAACTGGAACTGATGGACGAAGCTGCATGTGCGGCCGCGATCAGCGCAACGGCAGAGCAATATGGTCGCATCGACGGCGTCGTCAATAATGCCGGCATCAACGATAATGTTGCGCTTACTGCAAGCGTAGATGAATTTCGTCTGTCACTGGAAAAAAATCTGGTGCACTACTTCACCGTGGTGCACCATGCCCTGCCTCATCTTAAAAAAAGCCAGGGCAGCATCGTTAACATAGGCTCAAAAACAGCCGTTACCGGTCAGGGACAAACCAGTGGATATTGCGCAGCCAACGGTGGCCGACTCGCTCTGACACGTGAGTGGGCCGTCGCGCTGCTGAACGATAAAATCCGCGTCAATGCAGTGATCCCCGCCGAAGTGATGACCCCACTCTACGAATCATGGATCGGCAGCTTTGATAACCCGCAGGAAAAGCTGGCAGGTATCACCGCCCGCATCCCCTTTGAGAAGCGCATGACCACACCACGCGAAATAGCCAACACCGTGGTCTTTCTGCTATCGGATCGATCCTCACATACGACAGGAGAGTGTCTTTTCGTGGATGGTGGCTACACCCACCTGGATCGCGCCATCGTTTGAGAGGAGGTCATTGCATGACTTATCAGCGATATTGCCTGGCCCTGGATCTGGTCGACGATCCGGAAAAAATTCAAACATATATAGTTCAGCACAGAAAAATCTGGCCCGAAGTCAAAGCCAACATTCTCGCTTGCGGCATCATCGATATGCAGATCTGGCATATCGGCACGCGCCTGTTCATGATCATGGAAGTAGACGAGACATACAGTCCCGCGCGCGCGGCTGCGATTGCCGCGAACGAGCCCAGAATCGAAGAATGGGAAACCCTGATGTGGCAATTTCAGGTACCCACTCCATGGACGCCAGCGGGTGAAAAATGGGTAGCCATGGAAAAAATATTCGATCTGAAACTGCAATAGATTACCGCAAGAATTATCGCATATGCAATAACCAATCAAACAATACCAAACATAAAAACAAGTATCAACAACGGAGATTTCAATGAAGCACGCTATCACCGACAATCGCTATCGTACCGGCTACATTCTGGTTACGACGCTTTTCTTTATGTGGGGTCTATCCTATGGACTACTGGATGTGCTGAACAAGCACTTCCAGGATGCCCTGCATATTTCCAAGGCACAATCCGGATTGTTGCAGGCCGCCTACTTCGGCGCTTATTTCATCATCGCGCTGCCCGCCGGAATGTTCATATCAAAAAAAGGATATAAGGCTGGCATTATTACCGGTCTCTCGCTCTATGCAATCGGCGCCCTGCTCTTTGTACCCGCATCCAGTGCCATGACATTCCCCTTTTTCCTGTTCGCACTGTTTGTACTGGCTTGCGGTCTTGGCTTTCTGGAGACTGCAGCCAATCCCTATTCATCGGCACTGGGCGCACCCGAAACGGCAGAAACACGCCTTAATTTATCTCAATCCTTTAACGGCTTTGGCCAGTTTTGCGGCCCGCTCATCGGCGGCCTGTTTTTCTTCGAAGGCGCCTCTACCGAACAGTCTGGTGCTCAGAACAGCGCGGTGACCATCACTTATGTCGCCATTGCCATCGTTGTCGTATTACTGATTATCCTTTTTGCGCGCACCAGGCTGCCGGATCTGCGCGATGCGGAAAATCTACTCGATCAGAAAAACGCCTCAAGCAACCAGCGCTCACTCACCTCACACAGGGAATTTATCGGCGGTGTCGTTACTCAGTTCTTTTATGTTGCGGCTCAGGTGGGTGTTGGGGCGTTCTTTATTAACCTCACGCTGGAAACCTGGAATGGATTCGAAGCCAAAGACGCCTCATTCCTGCTCTCGATAGGTTTGCTGGCATTTATGATTGGTCGCTTTGTCAGCACCGGCATCATGACGCGCATTCCGGCCTCTCGCCTGTTGGCGATCTATGGGATGATCAACGTCGTACTTTGCGGCATGGTCATGACCGCTTTGCCTGGTGTGGCCAGTGTCGCGGCCATCGGCATTTTCTTTTTCATGTCCATCATGTTTCCCACTATTTTCGCCATGGGCGTAAAAAACCTGGGTTCCAAAACAAAAATTGGCAGCTCGTTTATGATCATGGCCATCGTAGGTGGCGCCGTGATGCCCTATTTTATGGGGAAAATCGCTGACGGCCACCATACCGCGCTCTCCTACGGCCTGCCTTTAGTGTGCTTCATTATTGTGGCCGTATATGCTGCACTGTATGACAGGCTGAGTCGCAAATCCGCATAGGTGATGACTATCGGTAAACTGCAAGAAAGGCCGGCTTATTATGCCGGCCTTTTTTGCATGACTTCACAACAAGAGCGCCGTAAAAAATGGTTTTGCCCCTTTCAGGCACGTATATAAATCCATCCGTCCTGCTGCAGTCGGGCAAGCTCAAGCACCGCGCCATGCGCAAGCACCTGCAGCGGCGCGCGGTTCTGGCGATTCGCCTGCTTCAGGGTATTGGGACATAACCAGGTGATGGCATCACAAGTGTCGTGTGGTTCATCCAGGGCTGCCATCACCGCCTTTGCGTTAAGCACGATTTTAACCTGCGCAGCCGGCGCTTCGCGCAGCAGATTACCGGCGTTACTGCGGGCTCGCTGCAACGCATCTGCGGTTGGCGCATGCAGCACTACTTTTAAAACGGTTTGATCGGTCATGACAATCCATGTGCAAAAAGACGATTATCGCATCGTTCCAGACCGAATACGAGCAACGCACCAGGAAAGCACCCGTTGCATCGCACACCAATGTGCAATAAATGTTCCTGAGCCAGACCGCTCAATAAATGAAGCGTGCAGCTGTCGTCCCACAGCACGCACAAAACATCGCCCTCACAAACGAGGCTCCCATCAATGCGGCAACAGTACCACTTTACCCGAGGCAATGATTCCCTGATCCAACTCAGTAAAGGCGGTCACACCGTCATTAAGAGAGCGCGTCTCTACCCAGGACAGATCCCCAAAGGTGCCATTATGCAATGCGTTGACGGTGGCATACATGTCCGCCATGGTATAGGTATAGGTTCCCAACAACGTGATTTCTGCTAGCGTCAGCTTGCGCATATCAATTTCGCTACCCCAGTCCTGCAACCCGATATGCAATATCGTTCCGCCCGGGCGGACGCTGTTTAACGCCGTATTGCGTGTGGGCTTCGCTCCCACCGCATCCACAACCAGATCATAATAGTCCTGCCGGGGCGTAGTCGCTATCGGATCGATAGCCACGCATCCTGCATGCCTCTCGGCTGACGCCCGCCGCAAAGCATTGGTCTCTGCCAGATCTACATGCTTACAGCCATAAGCGCGCAACAAAATGGCAGTCAGCAAACCGATCGCCCCGCCTCCAATCACCAGTACGCGCCCCTCCGGCAATGGCCGATGCATTCTTGACATGGCCAGATTCAGCGCATGCAGCACGGTGGCTGCCGGCTCCGTCACGGCCGCCATCACCGGCGGCATATCGGCGGGGACAGGAATCACTGACTTGGCAGGTACGGACATAAATTGCGCAAAAGCGCCGGCACGCGACATCCCCACCATGCCGCGATTGCTGCATAAATTGTCCCTGCCCTGCAAGCAATATTGGCAGACCCCACAAGTTATCAGCGGATTGACTGTCACCTTCTGGCCAACCTTGATTGTATCCACTGCACTTTCTGCCACGACGCCAGCCAGTTCGTGGCCCAGGACAAGACCAGGCTTGCGCCTCGGATCGTGTCCATGATAGGCGTGCATATCAGATCCACAAATGCCCGCCGCTTCGATGCGCAGGACCACTTCTCCTGCCTGCAGTTCGGGCAAGGGTCGTTCCCGTAATTCCATTTCATTCGGTGCGGTATAAACCAGTGCTTTCATTTGAAAAACTCCTCGTGTGCAGATCCGGCTTGCGCCGGATTTGGTACAGATTCAAGATATCGACGTTTGCGCGGAGCCAGCCGCTCCCTTGTAGGCGTATGTACCATGATCCGGTACATGTCGGGCAATCCATCGGGTACATGCAACGCTAAGCAGACCCGCTGCGAGCACATACAGGCATAACAGCCATGGTGCGCCGCCATTGATATCGGTCAGCACCGTCGCGACAATGGGTGTGAGACCGCCCGCCACAACGCCTGCTAACTGATACACAAATGAAATCGCGGTATAACGCACTTTTGCATCAAAGCAAGATGAAAACAATGACGACATGGTGCCAAATACAGCGGCGTGAAATATGCCAAACGGAATAACAATAGCGAGCCAGACCAAGTAGATATTGTCGGCAAAGGTCTGCATCACATAGAACGCAGGAAACGCCGACAACGATGCAAACAGCGCACCGAGGCCATAGACACGAGCTTTACCGACCCTATCCGCAACAGACCCCCAAAACGGGATAAAGCACGTCATCAATATCGCACTCATCATCACGCCTATCAGGGCAGACGTACGAGGCAAATCCAGCTCACGAGTCAGATAATTAAGTGAGTAAACACCAAACACATTAAAAAATACGCCGTCAATCATACGTGCCCCCATGCAGGCTAATATCATGCGCGGATATCTGCGGAGGGTTTCAACCAATGGCAGCACGGTCTTTTCTGCATTCTCTGATAGAGCCGCCTTCTGCTTCATCGCTTCAAATTCGGGCGACTCGGACACATGATTGCGAATGTAGCCACCCACCAGCGCCATCAGTCCGCTTAAAAGAAAAGCAACACGCCAGCCCCACTCCAGAAACGCCTCATTACTCAGTTTCCATGACAACAATCCCACCACTCCGGAAGCCAGCACTAAGCCAAGCGACATGCCCATCTGAGGAATACTGCTGAAAAAACCGCGACTCGCTTGCGGAGCAGATTCATACGTCATCAATACCGCCCCGCCCCATTCACCACCCAGCCCAATTCCCTGCACGATACGAAAGAACAGCAATAGTATCGGTGCCCAGATGCCAATCTGAGCATAGGTTGGAATAAAACCGATAGCAACGGTTGCTCCGCCCATTAACAGCAGCGTGAGCATCAGCATTTTCTTGCGACCAATGGTATCGCCAAAATGTCCGAATATGACGCCGCCCAGCGGCCTGGCAACAAACCCCAGCGCAAAGGTGCCGTACGCCAGCATGGTGGATATAAATTCGTTCTCACCGGGAAAATAAAGCTTGTCAAACACCAGTCCGGCCACCACGCCGTACAGGAAAAAATCGTACCACTCGATAATTGATCCAAACAAGCTCGATATTGTTGCCCGATGCAGATTACTGCGGGCCTGCCCATGTTCTGAAGTACTCATGTTGTCTCTGCTCCATAATGCTTTTATTCTGTTTTATATATTGAAGAACGGCAAAATACTGCCGTAGGAAATACTGCCTACTTCGCTGTGTAACCTCCGTCAACCATGATTACCTGACCAGTGATATAGCTGGATGCCTGGCTGGCCAGAAACACGGCAACACCATGCAGATCATCCAGCTGTCCGTTGCGTCCAATGCACGTTTGCGCTGCGTGACGCTGACTCAGGTCTGCCTGGCCAAATACCGAAGCGGTCAGCGGCGTCGGGAAAAAGCCCGGTCCAATGGCATTGCAGGTAATGCCATAAGGCGACCACTCCTGAGCGATCGCACGTGTTAATTGCACCACACCACCTTTTGCTGCTCCATACGGAGCGCTGTCGGCAAAGGCACGATATGATTGTAAAGATGCAATATTGATAATGCGCCCCCACCCCTTTTTCTTCATGGCTGGCGCCAGCGCCTGGGTAAGAAAAAAGGGAGCTGCCAGATGCAGTTCCATCTGCTGACGCCAGGAGTCATAATCCACCTGCTCAAATGGCTGGCGCAGGTTGACGCCTGCCGCATTCACCAGAATGTCGATATCGCCGACGCTAACCATTGCCTCATCTGCGCATGCCTGCAGCGCTGAGTGATCAGCCAAATCGCATATGCAATAACGCGCCGCAATGCCCTCCTCGGTCAATAGCGCAACCTGATCGATTAGTGGTTGCTCGCGACGAGCAACCAGAACCACCTGCGCGCCAGCCAGCCCAAGCCCTCTGGCGATTGCCGCGCCAATCCCGGAGTTGCCTCCGGTCACCAGGGCCGTCCTGCCAGAGAGACCAAACAGTTCACGATTTTTCATAGTTCTCTCCTGTTCGTCGTCTATACAGTCACAGCCTCGCCTGCATCGAAGGTCTCACCGGGAAAATATTTTGCCAAACGATCGTCTGCGGTACGAGCATGCGCTTCCATCCCTTCCAGCCGGGATATTCGCGCTGTAACCTGACCAATCTGCCTGACCGCATCTTTGGACATACGCTGCCAGGTGAGTGTTTTCATAAATTTGTGCACGGACAACCCTCCCGAGTATCGTGCCGCACCCTTGGTTGGCAACACATGATTGGGCCCGCTGCATTTATCCCCAAAGGCCACGGTAGACTCTTCACCCAGAAACAGCGAGCCATAACACGTCAGGCGTTCCAGCCACCAATCCAGATCTCTGGCCTGAACTTCAAGATGTTCCGATGCATAGCGATCAGAGACTTCCACCACCTCCTCACGCGTATCACAAATGATAATTTCGCCGTAATCACGCCACGCAGCAGTCGCCGCTTCTCTGGCAATACCGGGCAGTTGCTCGATGAGTTGCGGTATACGCTCAGCCACTTTTTGAGCCAGAACGCGTGACGTCGTGAACAACCACGCCGGCGACTCATGCCCGTGTTCGGCCTGCCCTACCAGATCACTAGCGACAATTTCCGGATCGGCCGTTTCATCTGCAATCACGGCCACTTCGGAAGGCCCGGCGAATACGTCGATGCCCACCTGACCAAAAAGGCTGCGCTTGGCCTCCGCAACAAATTTATTACCAGGCCCTACCACCACATCCGCCGCAGTTCCGGTAAACAAACCAAAAGCCATACTGGCAATAGCCTGCACGCCACCAAGTGTCATGATGGTGTCGGCGCCAGCCGTGCGGAATGCATACAACACGTATGGGTGCATGGCGCCGCCACGAAACGGACTTGAGCAGGCAATAATATTTTTCACGCCTGCCGCTTTTGCCGTGGCCACACCCATATATGCAGATGCAATATGCGCATAACGGCCAGCCGGTGCGTAACAGCCTACAACGTTTACAGGCAATACCCGCTGACCGGCTGTGACACCGCCCGGCAACGCAACGGAAAATTCTTCAATAGACTCGCGCTGTCTTACCGCGAAGTCATAAACCTGCCGCACAGCAAATTCAATATCCTTTTTGATGGAAACTGGAATATCCCGGGTGGCCTGATTGATTTGCGCATCGCTCATCACAATCTCACCAGTCCATTTATCCAGCTTGCTCGCATACTCCCGCACGGCTGCTTCACCACGCGCGCGTATATCTGTCAGCATTTCATCGACAACCGCCCTGGCGGTACCGGTTTCAGTCTCAGGTGTCTTGTCTGCCTTTTTTAGATATTCAATTGTCATTTTTTATCCCTAAAATGTATTCGCTTTCATAAAAAACAAAATATATAACAAAATAACTAATTGTATTTATTGATTTTTTCATAAATAAAAATTAAACAAGCATAGTTTATTTTTAATAAATGTATGCGCTTACATTTTATTGTAGGGAAGGATTAGGAGCGCGTCAATGCGTAAACCGTAAATATTTTCATGGCGGCTTATAATTCATCCTGATTATGAATAAAGACAAAGGCCAGCCATGAAACACCGGGCGCGCATTGCAGACGTCGCATCCCTGGCAGGGGTGTCAGTTGCCACTGTATCCCGTACCCTGTCCAACCCCGATTCAGTCAAACCCGCTACCCGGGAACGGGTCCAGCGGGCCATTGATGAATTAAATTACTTTATGGATGGCTCGGCACGTGCGCTGGCATCTGGCCATGGCCATACGGTCGGCATGGTCGTCCCGACGCTGGATAATTCCATCTTTGCACTGGCTGTGCAGGGACTGCAAACAACGCTGGCTGCTCACGGTTATCAATTGCTGATTGCAGCTCATGAATATAATCTTGAGACTGAAGCCCGGCAGGTTCGCGCCTTGCTGGAAAAACGAATAGACGCATTGGTTCTGGTTGGTACTCATCATTCCGACGCAACGTGGGATCTGGTACGACGCAGTGGCACACCGTTACTGGTGGCCTGGGCCACGCATGAAAGCTATCCTTCAGTGGCTTTCGATAATCGTCTAATTGGACAGTTGGCCGCCGAACATCTACTTGCGCTGGGTCATACACAATTCGGCATGATTTCAGGGTATACACGGTACAACGACCGTGCCCGGCAACGTGCTGACGGATTCATCGAAACGCTGCAACGCAATAATATTGCATTTGACAAGCGCAATCTGATTGAACAGCCCTTTGGCTTTCCGGGCGGGCGCACTGGCTGGACGCGTTTGATGCAGTTGCCAGTACCGCCCACGGCGATTTTTTGCGGTAATGATGTATTGGCAATGGGATGCATGTTCGAGGCGCAGAAACATGGCATCCAGTTGCCCCGGGATCTCTCTATTGTTGGCTGCGACAACCTGCCCATTGTGTCGCACCTGCCTCCCGGGTTGACCACTGTGCAATTACCTACCTATGAGTTAGGAATAGAATGCGCGCACTCTGTACTGGAATGGATAGAAAAGGATGCTCGCCCTGCCTCTGTCTGCCTGGATATTGAGCTCATTGTGCGCGGGACTACCGGTAAGCCGCCAGCGACGCCAGACACGCTGTCGGCCAATAAATCCAACCTGGCATAGACTCCGGAGATCACTGACTACCGTTTAACCGGCATTCATGCCTCCACCCAGCACCTTATAAAGCGTTACCCGATTCTTTAAATCGGTCAGATACAAACTCAATTGCGTTTGTTGGGCGCTGTACAGCGTGCGTTGCGCATCCAATGCATCCAGGTAGCCATCGATGCCATTACGGTATCGCGCATCGGCAAGCCGGTAGGCCGCCTGACTGGCCTGCACCAATGCCTTCTGAGCATCTAGCTGCTCTTTCATCGACGCACGTACGGCCAGGGCATCGGCCACTTCACTGAAAGCGGTCTGAATGGATTTTTCATAATCGGCCACGGCGATATCGCGTTCCGTTTCCGATACTTTCAGGGATGCCTGCAGATTGCCTGCGTTAAAAATCGGAATACTCACTGTTGGAACAAAAGACCAGGTCCGGTTCGCCCCCGTGAATAAACCTGACAACTGATCGCTGCTGAAACCGCCGGAGGCAGTCAGGGAAATGGTGGGAAAAAAGGCTGCACGTGCTGCCCCGATTTCGGCATTGGCCGCTTTCAGAGTATGTTCGGCGGACAGCACATCCGGCCTTTCCAGTAAAACCCGGGAACTCAGACTGGCCGGGATCTGTGCGAGCGTGACGGCACGTGTCGAACTGCCAGTTGGTAACAATGCATCGGGAACAGCCGTGCCGACAACCAATTCAAGCGCATTCCGATCCTGTTCGATTTGCGCCTTCTGTTGAGCGACATCCAGGCGCGCGCTTTCCACACTCGTGCGAATCTGCGCCAGATCCATGCCTGAAATCGCACCTACCTTATGACGCGCCTCACTCAGCGTCAGGGTTTTCTGCTGACTGGCCAGGGTATTGCCGGCCAGGGTCAGCAACTGCTGATTGGTAGCCAGCGTCAGCCAGTCGCCCGCGACTTCCGCGATCAAACTCAGTTGCGCACTGCGTTTGGTTTCTTCAGTTGCAAAAAAACGCTCTAATGCCTGATCATTCAGGCTCCGTATCCGCCCGAAAAGATCCAGCTCATAACTGCTGAAGCCAATTTCCGCCGAGTACTGTCGGCCAACGCTGGATGCGCCAGTCGTGCTGGCAGCAGCGGCGGTACGCGATGCAGTTTGCGTTCCGCCAACGCTGACCGACGGTAATGATTCGGATCGCTGCACCCGATATTCAGCGCGCGCCTTTTCAATATTCAGCACGGAGACACGCAAATCCCGATTATGCTCAAGCGCCAGGGCAATCACTTTGCGCAAGCGCTCATCCAGAAAGAATGACTGCCAGCTGATTTCAGACAACGGTGTGGCAGGATTTGTCTGCGTAGTTGCTGAGGCGGTGTTACTGCGCCACTGATCTGCAACGGGCATAGACGGACGTTGATAATCCGGGGCCATGCTCATGCAACCAGCAAGCAGCAGCGTACTCATCAGAACGGATAAAGAAAGTATTTTTTTCATGATTTTTCTTCAGACAAAACAATCGTTTCGTCGCTATTTTTGCGCTCAGGAAAGAACGACCGAATAACAACATAGAACAAAGGAACAAAGAAGATGCCAAGTAAGGTGGAGATGAGCGTGCCACCTAAAACGCCCGTACCCAGCGAATGTCGCGCGCCAGAGCCGGCGCCGGTGCCCAGCACCATCGGCAGCACACCAAGCATGAACGCCAGCGAAGTCATGATAATCGGGCGAAGACGCAAACCGGCCGCCTGCAGGGTTGCTCTCAGCAAGGACGTTCCCTGCTGCTCCAGCTCCCGGGCAAACTCCACGATCAAAATGCCGTTTTTCGCCGCCAGCCCCATGGTGGCCAGAAGACCCACCTGAAAATAAATATCGCTATTGAGGCCACGCAGCGTGGTCGCCAGTACCGCCCCCAGGATACCTACCGGTACCGCCAGCATGACGGACACGGGAATCGTCCAGCTTTCATACAATGCGGCCAGACACAGGAAGACAAAGAGAATCGTCGCCGCATAAAGCATCCAGGCCTGTGTGCCCGCCGCCAGTTCCTGATAGGACATTCCTGACCACGCATAGCTGTATCCGCCAGGAAGCTGCCCGACCAGATCAGAGACATGATTCATTGCCACCCCTGAACTGACGCCACTGCCCGCATCGCCGGTAATCTCCATCGCTTCCACACCATTAAAACGGCTGATGGTCTGCGGCGCATACGACCAGCGACCCTTAGTAAACTCCGACAGCGGCACCATATCCCCGGAGGTGTTGCGCACCTGCCATCGATCAATATCCTGCGGCAGCATCCGGGCCCCGACGTCGCCTTGTACGTACACCCGTTTGACGCGGCTATTGTGAACAAAATCATTCACGTAGGTGCCGCCCAATACGGTGCTCAGCGTACTGTTGACATCACTCAGATCCAGACCCAAAGCACTGGCCTTCTTATCGTACAGATCAAGTTTGAACGTCGGCGCGTCGTCCAGTCCGTTAAACCGGACGTTACTCAGATTACTGTTCCTGTTTGCAAGCATCAGTAATTGCTGCCTGGCCTGGACTAATTTTTCATGTCCATTGCCGCTGAGGTCCTGCAAATGCATCGTAAAGCCGGAGCTGTTACCAAGCCCGGGAATCGCCGCAGGCGTCACCACGAACACTTGTGCGTCACGCATCATCGATGCCATGTCACCGGTCAGCTTCATGGCAATCTGCTCGGCCGTCTGATCGCGCTCTTCCCAGTCTTTCAGCTTGACAAAACCCATGCCCGAGTTTTGACTGCTGCCGGAAGTACTGAAACCCGCAACAGAAAAAACGCTTTCCACACCCGGTTCTTTCTGTATATAGTCCGTCGCTTTTTGCATCGATGCCAGGGTCCGCTCCTGAGTCGCGCCCGGCGGCGTATTGAACATCACCATCAACATACCCTGATCTTCCTGCGGCAGAAATGAAGTAGGCAGCCGCAGGAAAAGCAGTCCCATCAATGCGATCATACAAAGGTAGGTCAGCAATCCGGTTTTGCGATACCGAACAACTTTTCCAACGCCTTTTGTATAACGTCTGGCATAACGATCAAAGTGGTGATTAAACCAGGCGAAGAACCGCCCCAGCACGCCGCGTCGGGAAACCTCACCACCGTGAGCGATGGGTTTAAGTATTGACGCGCATAGGGCCGGACTCAGGGTGAGCGCGACAATCACAGACAGAATCATTGCAGCTGAAATAGTGACCGCAAACTGCCGATAGATTTCCCCCGTAGAACCGCCGAAGAAGGCCATTGGAATGAACACCGCCGTCAGCACCATGGCAATCCCCACCAGGGCGCCGGTAATCTGCCTCATCGATTTGCTCGTGGCCTGCGCCGGCGAGAGCCCCTCTTCGGACATGACCCTCTCGACATTCTCCACCACCACAATTGCATCGTCCACCAGCAAACCAATGGCCAGCACCATGGCAAAGAGCGTCAGAGTATTAATCGAATACCCCAGCAGTGCCAGCACGCCAAACGTGCCCATCAACACGACAGGTACGGCGACCACCGGTATCAATGTTGCACGCCAGTTCTGCAGGAACAGATACATAATCACAACGACCAGGGCGATCGCCTCGCCCAGGGTCTTCACCACTTCACTAATGGACAGGCTGACAAATGGCGTCGTGTCATAAGCAATACTGTAGGTCAGTCCACTGGGGAAATGCTCGCTGAGCTCCTGCAGTTTCACCTTGACCGCCGCAGCGACGTCCAGTGCATTCGCCCCCGTAGCCAGTTCAAGACCCATACCGGCTGCAGGTTTTCCATTAAACCTGGACACTGACGAATAATCCTGGGAACCCATTTCAATGGTTGCCACATCACGCAAGGTAACGATCGCGCCATCCGTGTCGGATTTCAAAACAATATCACCGAATTGTTCGGGCGTTTGCAAGCGGCTGCGCGTGGTAACGGTGGCATTCAACTGCTGGCCTTTGGAAGCCGGCACCCCGCCCAGCTCACCCGATGACACATCGGCGTTCTGCGCTTCGATGGCGCTGGTCACATCCGAGGTGATCAGCTTGTAGTGAGCCATTTTCTCGGGATCGAGCCAGATTCGCATCGCATATTCGGAACCAAACACATTGGCGTTGCCCACGCCATTCACCCTGCTGATCGGATCCTGAATGGTGGACGCCATGTAGTCGGAAATATCCGTATCATCCATGCTGCCGTCTTCAGACAGAAAAGCGAGCACCATAAACATGCTGCCCTGATTGGACTTGGATACCGTCACGCCTTCCTGCTGCACAGCCTGCGGCAACATCGAATTGGCCTGAGAGACCTTGTTCTGCACCTGTACCTGTGCCGTATCCGGATTCGTCCCGGAGGCGAACGTCAGCGTCAGCTGAGCACTTCCGGTTGAACTGCTGGACGACATATAAAGCAGATTGTCCAGCCCGGTCATTTGCTGTTCCAGCACCTGAGTCACAGAGTTCTGTACCGTATCGGCATTCGCGCCGGTGTACGTCGCACGAATCGAAATGGACGGCGGTGCGATATCCGGGTACTGTTCAATCGGCAGGGAAAGAATGGAAATTAATCCGCCAAAGGTAATCACAATGGCAATAACCCAGGCAAAGATAGGACGTTTGATGAAAAATTGAGCCATGGTTTTTTCTTTATCTCTTTATTCTTTACATAGCCGTCCCGGCTATGGCCGTAGACGATTGATCCGACGGGTCGGTGTATGCGACGTCTGCATCGGCCTGCACGGCCTTAACGCGATCGCCGCTTTTGACCTTTTTGTGTGCCTTCGACAATCACCTGCTCACCGTCTTTGATGCCCGACGTTACCACCCAGCGGTCTCCCACTGCCTGACCAAGCTGCAGCATTCTTTGCTCAACTTTGCCCGTCGCATCGACAACCCATGCCGTTGCCTCGCCCTTGGTGTTGCGTATCACGGCTTTTTGCGGCACCAGCAGGGCTTTCTCATTAATCGCCATGGCGAGCCTGGCCTTAACATACATACCCGGTAAGAGATCACCGTCAGGGTTAGGAATCACCGCTCTGAGCTTTACCGTACCGGTTTCCTCGTCCACTTCCGAGGCCACCATTTCCAGCGTGCCCGGATGGTGATATTCGCTCCCGTCTTCAAGCAGCAACGAAACCGGCACCTTGCCATCAACAGACTTTAAGGACCCGTTTTTTACCAGATTACGCAGGTGCAGCAGAGAAGCGCTCGATTGCGTCACATCCACATACATCGGATCAAGCTGATTGATTTTGGTCAGCGCCGTTGTCTGATCGGCAGTCAGCAAGGCCCCTGCTGTATAACTGGAGGTACCAATGATGCCCGAGATGGGTGCGCGGATTTTTGTGTACTGCAGGTTAATTTGCGCCTGCTCCAGATCCGCTTTGGCAACCGCTACGGTTGCCTCCGCTTTCTTCAGCGTTGCGGCCGCATCGTCACTATCCTGCTTGCTGGCCGCATCCATCGCGGACAAACGTCTGGTTCTTGCCGCCTTGGGTTTCGCAGACAGCAGGTCCGCCTGAGCCTGGGCCAATGTACCCTTGGCACTGTCATAACTGGCCTGATAGGATGCGGAGTCGATCTCATACAACACATCGCCCGCTTCGACCTTGCTGCCTTCGGTAAAAAGTCGCTTACGCAAAATGCCGCCCACCTGAGGACGTACCTCGGACACCTGATAAGCGCGGGTGCGGCCCGATAATTCGTTGGACATCGGTAATATTTCACTCTGAACCGTGGCCACACCAACCTCTGCCTGCTGATTAGCCGGTAGTTGCGGCTTTTCTGTACACGCAGTCAGCAGGAGCAGCATGCTCACGATACCAGCAACTGCTCCACTACGATAATTGCTACACTTAATTAATTGCATCACCTGCACCCGATTCGATTTGGAATAGCTGCATCGTAAAAAGCAAATGTGAGCAAAATATGAAGAATTGGTTTCCCTCGATTTAGTGCGTGTCAATACGCTGTATCCGTCGCTATACTGCATATTGGGACACCACATCACCACTGACAACACATGAGATTCAGCCTGACGACCAAGCTTTTTCTGGCAATACTGACTGTTTGCGCGGCCGTCATGGTCATGCAAACCATGGCCATGCGTTATGGCTTTGAACAGGGTTTTCTTGGATATCTCAATGATCAGGGCCGTCAAAGCATGAATGAGGCGCGTCCGCTCATCACCGCTGCCTATAAAAAACATAATAACTGGGACTTTATGCGGAACAATTTGAGTACCTGGATACAGACCCTCAGACCGCCCATCACGGCGGCAGAAATTCGGCGCGGCCCCTCTGCAGCCGATCAATCGGGCGCCATTGTCCGTATGGGTTTGCTGGATGAGAATCTGAGCTGGGTCTCAGGCAACCCTTCAGTCAACAAAGACTCCATGCGTTTACCGATTATTGTTGATAAAAACACGGTAGGATGGATTGCCATGGTGCCGTTTGAAGATGTACTGGCTCCTGGCGAGTCCCGCTTTCTGGAATCGCAATTGCGAATCATGATCCTGATTGCGACCGTATCACTTGTCATTGTTGCGGTATTTACCTTTCTGATCGCCCGCAGCATTCTGCGAAGGGTACGCAATCTCGCCAAGGGCACGCATATTCTGGCTAAGGGTGATTACACTTCCCGTATCGCACCCGGCGCCCGTGATGAGCTTGGCACGCTGGCCGATGACTTTAACCGCATGGCTCAGGCGCTGGAAAATAATGAACGTACACGACGCGCTTTTATGGCGGATATTTCACATGAATTGCGAACACCGCTGGCTGTGATCCAGGCAGAAATAGAGGCTATTCAGGACAATATTCGCAGCGCCAGCCCTGAATCACTTTCAATGATGCACGGCGAAGTACAACAACTGAACACGTTAATCGGGAATCTGCATCAACTATCCCTGACTGACGCAGGTTTTCAGCAATACCGAATGGTCACGCTTGATTTGACCTCGCTGATCCGACATGCTGCAACAAGTATGAATGTGAGATTTCAACAGGCAGATCTTTCGCTGCAACTGGATCTGCCATCCTATGCGCTCTATCTCAAGGGCGATGAAAGCCGATTGCAGCAACTTTTTTCAAATCTGCTGGAAAATGCCTTGAGATATACCGATAGCGGCGGTCAGGTACTGATCAGAGGTGAAAAACAATCAGACACGATTACGATTTCGATTGCTGATAGTCCCCCTGGCGTTACGCCGGAAAAACTCGACCGCCTTTTTGAGCGGTTCTACCGCGTAGAGGAATCGCGCAATCGCGCCAGTGGTGGCAGTGGTCTGGGCCTGGCGATCTGCCGCAATATCGTCGAAGCACATAACGGTAAAATCCAGGCACACGCATCTGCACTAGGTGGCCTGGAAATACGCCTTCAGTTCCCGGCTCTCTGACGGAAACGATTTTCATGAATACATTATCTACCCAAGGTCATATTTTGATCGTTGAAGACGAGCCCAGGCTTGCCGCTGTTCTGGGAGACTATCTGACCGCGTCGGGCTACACCCATTGCTGGGTAAGCAACGGGCTGGATGCCATGACCACATTCTCTGCAGCGAAACCCGATCTGGTACTGCTGGATCTGATGCTGCCTGGGAAAGGGGGAATGGAGGTCTGTCGGGAGATACGTCTCGATAGCCAAACGCCCATTATCATGATTACCGCATTAGTCGAGGAAATTGACCGGCTGATTGGCCTGGAAACGGGCGCGGATGATTACATCTGTAAACCATTCAGCCCTCGCGAGGTGGTGGCACGCATCGCAGCGGTTCTGCGACGACATCGATATATTCCGAAAGAGGATCGGCCCGATCCGTTATCGATCAACGAAGAATCTTACGAGGCGATGGTGCACGATAAAAAGCTGGATCTGACGCCGATTGAATTTAATTTACTTCTTTTTTTCTACAACGCTCAGGGGCGCGTATTGTCACGCGATCAGGTGCTGGCACAGATCTACCCCGATCATAGAGTCGTGACCGATAGAACGGTTGACACTCATGTGAAGAACCTGCGAAGAAAGCTTGCTGAGGCAGGAGCAAGCGAAGACTGGATCAAATCAATATATGGCGTAGGGTACAAAATGGAGTATCTACCGTAACTTTATGAAGCCGCAGAATGTTGTTTTTATGATTTTAGTGGGCACTTTCCTGGTCAGTCATGTATTGCAATCCACCCAATAGTCGATAAGAACCCTCGGAAAATACTAGGTTGACATGCAAATCACGATTAAGTAAATTAAAACCTGAAATCGGTGGGGGCAGACCCACCGATCCCTGATTAGTAAGCTGGAGTGCTATACAGTAGCAACACCAGCACTATACCGATCAGGATAAGTTGTAATACGATTCTATGCATCGTATCCTCCTTATCAGGCAGGGCCCGGCTTCGGTCGGGCCCTTTTACCGTCTGTACTGCCCTTCAGCACAGCAGCGTTATTCTGATTTTTTCGTCGGTCGCTGCCATCCGTGTTTGATTCAATTTATCCTTTCGTGTTCTCCGACCGTGCCATTTTTCGGTATGCCTCTATTTTGGTTTTGCCCTTTCCTTCTTGGATTTTTGCTGCGTCGCTCTTTTTTCTCGACCCTTCAATCTCGGTGTCTTCCCGGTGTACTGACTACCCCATCTGGGTCTATGAACCCCCTCGGAAAATACTAGGTTGACATGCAAATCACGATTAAGTAAATTAAAACCTGAAATCGGTGGGGGCAGACCCACCGATCCCTGATTAGTAAGCTGGAGTGCTATACAGTAGCAACAACAGCACTATACCGATCAGGATAAGTTGTAATACGATTCTATGCATCGTATCCTCCTTATCAGGCAGGGCCCGGCTTCGGTCGGGCCCTTTTACCGTCTGTACTGCCCTTCAGCACAGCAGCGTTATTCTGATTTTTTCGTCGGTCGCTGCCATCCGTGTTTGATTCAATTTATCCTTTCGTGTTCTCCGACCGTGCCATTTTTTCGAGTCTGCCACGCTACATTGACTCTATCTTTTAATTCTTCGATGTCAGTTCCGTCGCTTAATTTTTGTCAACAATGCAAACGCAGTATTTCTCCGGCAGATTGAATACAGCAATCCACGCCAGGGGCTACGACCACCCTCGGAAAATACTAGGTTGACATACAAAGCACGATTAAGTAAATTAAAACCTGAAATCGGTGGGGTGGGGCCCACCGATCCCTGATTAGTAAGCTGGTGTGCTATACATTAGCAACATCAGCACTATACCAATCAGGATAAGTTGTAATACGATTGTTCGCATCGTATCCTCCTTATCAGGCAGGCCCGGCTTCGGTCGGGCCTTTTTACCGTCTGTACTGCCCGTCAGCACAGCACCAAAATTCTGATTTTTTTGTCGGTGGCTGCCATCCGTGTTTGATTCAATTTGCCCCTTGCGACTTCTCCCTATTTTGTGCTGAAAACATCAAGTGCTGATTGAAAAAAGCGAAGTTCACTGCCATTCGGCATTGTGCGAGTAAGAGATGCAAACCGCTGTGCAACCATTCCCCCGATCGCGATTCTGTTCCCTTCAAAACCATAAGATTAACCTGCAGCGACGCTACTACTTCACAAACAGGCCGCCTGCGCGATCACGGTGTCCGCCATACTTTGCACATCGTCGTCTGGTTGATACCGAGCCGATACGCGATGCGCAACCGCCCTGCCGATAATAAGTAATGCCGGACTACTCAGGCCCGCAGCACAAATGTCGGCCGACATGGTGTCGAGCGTAGTATATATGGTGCGCTCATTTCGGCAACTGACACGCTCAACCACAGCAACCGGCAGGTCAGCGGCAAAGCCGGCCTGCAACAGGTCCCGCTGCAGTTGTTCCTTTTTACTCATTCCCATATAACAGACCAGCGTCAGTCCGCTTTGCGCCAGCGCCTGCCAGTCAGGCACCGTTCCATCGGCAGTGTGGGCAGTGACAAACGCTACGCCGCGTGCAACCGAGCGATGCGTTAATGGCAGGTTCAATTGGCTGGCCGCCGCCAGACCGGCAGTCAAGCCACCGACCGCTTCGGCAGCAATCCCCTGTTCATGCAGCCAGGCCAGTTCTTCCCCACCACGTCCGAAAATAAAGGGATCGCCCCCTTTGACCCTGGCTACCTGCAGTCCGGCGCGCGCATAGCGTGCCATCAGGTGCAAAATAAAACTTTGCGCCGTGGAAGGACAGCCGCCACGCTTGCCGACCGGCACGATCCGGGCATGGGTAGGCGCCAGGGCCAGAATATCGTCGCTGATCAGATCATCCACCAGCCAGACATCGGCGCCCTGCAGAATCCGATAGGCTTTTAAGGTAAGCAGCTCGGCATCGCCCGGGCCCGCGCCCACCAGCCAGACTTTGCCCGGGACCGTATCGCTCGCAGACATTGCTTTGATGCTGTTTGTCATAGTGCCTCCACGCCGGCATGCCGGCTGATCATTTGATTGATTTGCACGACACAGGACCCACAGCCTGTACCGCAGTTAAGAGTTTGCTTGAGTGCAGGCAGATCCATACCGCTGCGAATACCGTGAAGGATTTGTGCGTCAGTTACGCCGTTACAGGCACACACGATGCGTGCCCGTTCTTTCATTTGTGATTTTCCAAGGAGTACCGGCAGCAATGGCTCGGGTCTTACATCCGTATCGACCCAGTCGTTCAGTGCCACCTCGGCATTCAGGTCAGTGCCAGCCAGACAATAGACAGCCACCCGACCATCGCTGCACCGCACCCGCCGATAGATGCCACGTGCGGGATCGTCGAATGCCACGTCTGCATCGGCAATGCCAAGGTCTGCCAGCAGGTGTTTCAGTCGCGCCGGTTCGGGTACGGTTCTGGTGGCCAGGCGCAGGCGCAACCCACCGCCGCCGGTCGCCACCGGCACGGCGATCGCATAATCAAAGCCACTGAGCCAGATCGACAATTGCCGCTGCAACTGGACTGCATCGCCGCGTACCCACGCGACGGCCTGCCACACCGGTTGATAGGCTTGAACACCAATGACGCAATGCTTCAGCTCGGGCTGCCCTGAGTCCGGATCGGTCGCGCCATGGGTAAGCCCATTAATGCCGTCCCCAGCCATGAAACGACTGCCCCAGTGCATTGGCACAAAAGCGCAGCCGGGTTTAAGCGTCTCGTCTGCCTGCGCCGGCAACACCAGGCGTGCACGCCTTGACCGGATGGTGACCAGCGCCTGATCTCCAATACGATAACGCGCCATGTCTGACGGATGCAGATGTACAACGGGTTCCTCCACGTGACCAATCAGTGTCTGCGACAACCCGGTACGGGTCATGGTATGCCAGTGATCGCGCAAGCGTCCGGTCGTCAGACGCAGAGGGAAATGCGCCGAAATATTTTCCACAGGCGCAACGTAGCCCACGGCTGCGAAGCGGGCCCGCCCATTGGGCGTGGCAAACACATGATTGGTATACAGGCGGGGCGTGCCCGACTGCGTAAACGGCCACTGCACCGGACCGAGCTGCTCCAGCACATCAAAACTGAGCGCACTATAGTCCAGATCACGACCGGCAGTTAACGCTGCGTGCTCGGCAAAAATCTGCGCTTCATCGGCGTAGCTGAACAACGCTTCCTTCTCGGGCGCAATCTGCCGCGCCACGCGTTGTGCGACCTGTTGCACAATTTTCCAGTCGGCCAAGGCATCACCAGGGGCCGCAATAGCGGCCCGAACACGACTGATCCGGCGCTCCGAATTAGTAACGGTGCCTTCCTTCTCGGGCCAGGTCGCGGCCGGCAGAATCAGATCGGCGTAGGCCAGCGTTTCTGCATCGGCAAACGCCTCCTGCACAATGACGAAGTCGGCGCTTTGCATGGCCTTGCGCACTCGGGTCTGATCGGGTAAAGACTGCGCCGGATTTGTGGCAGCAATCCAGATCACCCGAATGCGTTTTTCCAGCAACGCGTCAAACATGGCAACAGCCGGATGCCCAGGCGTGTCCGGTATGCTATCGGCCCCCCACAAGGCAGCAACCTCCTGACGATGCACCGGATTGACCGGATCCCGATGGCCTGGCAGAAGCGTTGCCATGGCACCGGCTTCACGCCCTCCCATGGCATTAGGCTGACCGGTAAGTGAAAATGGGCCCGTGCCCGGCCGGCCGATATGACCGGTAGCCAGATGCAAATGAATCAGCGACATGTTTTTGGCAGTGCCGCTGCTGGACTGGTTCAGGCCCATGGTGTACAGCGAGAGCGTTGCAGCGCTTTGCGCAAACCATCTGGCCGCTTTTACAATATCGGCCGCAGCCACGCCGCACACGCCTTCGGCCGCTGCCGGGGTAAATTCGCGGATGCGATCTTTCAATGCAGGAAAGCCGTCAGTGTAGCGGGCAATATAGTCGTGGTCGATCAGGTTTTCCCAGACCATGACATTGAGCATCGCGTGAAACAGCGCCACGTCTGCGCCGGGTGTTACCGCCAGATGCAGATCGGCCGCCTGCGCGGTATCGGTATTGCGCGGGTCGATCACAATAATCTTCATGTGCGGCCGCAACTGCCGTGCCTGCATCAGGCGCCGAAACAGCACCGGGTGTGCATAGGCCATATTCGAACCGGCAATCAGGACCGTATCGGCCAGCTCGATATCCTCATAACTTGCCGGCGGCGCGTCGGCACCCAGCGTCATTTTGTATCCGCTCACCGCGCTGGACATGCACAGGCGCGAGTTGGTATCGATATTATTGGTGCCCACCAGAACGCGGGCCATCTTGTTGAAGATCGCGTAGTCTTCGGTCAGCAACTGGCCCGACAAATAAAAGCCCATGGACTGCGGTCCGGCCTCACGCACGGTTGTGCTGATCACCTTTGCCGCCACATCGAACGCCTCGGCCATATCGATTTGGCGATACTGGCCGGTCTGTCTATCGCGCAGGCGTGCATGCAGCACCCGTGTCGTATCCCGTCTGATCGTTCCGGGCAAAGCCATGCCCTTGCTGCACAGCAGCCCCGCATTGGACGGATGCGCCCTGTCACCTTCTACAGACAACACCTGTTCGCCCTTGCTTTGAATACGTACGCCGCAACCGGTGCCGCAGTAGCAGCAAACCGAAAGAGTGACGCGTATTTCATCTGTCGTCATCTGAACCAGCGGGACCGGCACCGGAGCATCCATGGCTACTGTCCTTCGTCCAGATTCAGACAAACCCGATCCTGATCGATTTTCACGGCGATCGTTCTGACACAGCCCTCGTCCGGCGCCTGCACTTGCCCGGTAGGCAAATCAATAACCATGCCATGCAGCGGGCAGGTTACCGATGCCCCATGCACCAGGCCGGCGGACAGGGGGCCGCCCTTGTGGGGACATTTATCGACAATGGCGTAGACAGCGCCCTGGCCGCTACGAAACACGGCAATATCGTCCTGACCGTTGCGGCGTATGACACGCGCACCACGTGTCGGAATATCGCTGGTGGCGCACACAGGCGTCCATTTTTCGCAGACTTTCATCGTATCCTCACACATTCAGGGTTTCAAGTTCCGGCGCCGCAATCCGTTTCTCTATGCGATCCTGCCAGGGGTCCTGCTCCAGCGACACGGCAAAGCGCAGGCGCTCATACAGCGCTGCACGATTCTCGGCATTATTGATGACCTGTTCTTTCGCATGCTCCAGGCCAACCCGCGCCAGGTAATGGACGGTGCGCTCCAGGTAATAAGCCTCTTCGCGATACAGCTGCAGAAAGGCGCCGCAGTACTGCAACACTTCTTCCTGGGTTTCCACCTTGACAAAAAACTGGGCAACTTCCGTTTTGATACCGCCGTTGCCGCCAACATAAATCTCCCATCCGGAATCCACCGCGATAATGCCCACATCCTTGATACCGGATTCAGAACAGTTGCGCGGACAGCCGGAGACCGCGAGTTTGACCTTATGCGGGCTCCACATGCCGGTCAGGTCTTTTTCAAGTGCAATCCCCATTCCGGTGGAATCCTGTGTACCAAAACGGCAGAACTGGCTGCCCACGCAGGTCTTCACGGTACGCAGGCTCTTGCCATAAGCGTGCCCTGAGGGCATGTCGAGGTCCTTCCAGACAGAGGTCAAATCTTCCTTGCGTACACCCAGCAAGTCGATCCGTTGTCCGCCAGTCACCTTGACCATCGGAATGGCGTATTTATCTGCCACATCGGCAATTCGTCTAAGCTCTGCAGAATTGGTAACGCCGCCCCAGATCCGGGGAACCACAGAATAGGTCCCATCCTTCTGAATGTTCGCATGCATGCGTTCATTCACCAGACGCGACGCGCCATCATCAACGGCCTCGCCCGGCCAGGTAGACAGTAGATAATAATTAAGCGCCGGCCGGCAGGTCGCACAGCCATCAGGCGTGCGCCATTCCATGAAATGCATGGCCTCGGCAATGGTAGTCAGATGTTGTTCACGAATCACCTTGCGGGCCTGTCCATGTGTCACATCCGTGCAGCCACAAATAGGCCGGGCCGATTTGGGTTTGACGTCAGCAGCGCCGCCCACACAATTGATCAGGATCTGCTCTACCAGACCGGTACATGATCCGCAGGAACTGGCGGCCTTGGTATGCTTTTTGATGTCATCGACGGTAAACAAACCCTGCTCGCGGATGGCTTTGACAATCGTGCCCTTGCATACGCCGTTACAGCCGCAAACCTCAGCGCTATCAGGCATACCCGCCACTTTGTTCTCACCGGCGTGTCCGGTATCGCCGACCGCTCCTTCGCCAAACATCAGCTGATCACGAATGTCATGAATCGATCGGCCTTCGCGAATCAGCCGGAAGTACCAGGCGCCGTCTGCCGTGTCGCCATACAGGCAGGCGCCCACCAGTTTGTCATCCGCGACAACCAGTTTCTTGTAGACTCCACCCTCGGGGTCGGCCAGCGTAATGCAATCGGTTTTGGCATCCCCTACAAAATCGCCGGCCGAAAAAACATCAATACCGGTCACTTTCAATTTGGTAGACGTGACACTGCCCTCGTAGCGTGCAATGCCATACATGGCCAAATGGTTGGCCGCCACTTTGGCCTGTTCAAAGAGCGGCGCAACCAGACCATAGGCGGTACCGCGATGGCTCACGCACTCACCCACCGCATAGATGCTTGGATCATAGGTCTGCATGGTATCGGTAACCACGATTCCGCGATCCACATGCAAGCCGGCACTGGCAGCCAGTGCGACGTTCGGACGAATGCCAACTGCCATGACAACCAGATCGGCAGGCATCTCGTACCCATTGGCGAAGCGAATCGCACCAACCCGGCCCTGGCCATCATCCACAATTTCGCTGGTCTGATGCCCCATCAGAAACTGCAGGCCGCGCGCTTCCAGACTCTTGCGCAACATATTGGCGGCCTGCTCATCAAGCTGGCGATCCAGCAGCGTCTCGCCCAGGTGCACCACCGTGACCGACATGCCACGCACGGCCAGGCCATTGGCCGCTTCCAGCCCAAGCAGGCCGCCGCCGATCACGACCGCATGGCGCCGCACACCCGCCGCTTCGATCATCAGGTTCACATCGTTGATGTCGCGAAACGTCACAACACCGTCCAGATTATTTCCAGGCACAGGCAGGATAAACGGATTGGAACCGGTAGCCAGCAGCAAGCGATCGTATGGAACCACGGTGCCATCTGCGGTATGCACTTGCCGGCGCACCCGGTCAATCCTGGTGACCAGCTGGTTCATCATCAAATTGATATTATTGCTGTCATACCAGGACTGGTCATTCAGAATAATATCCTGGATGGTCTGTTCCCCGGTCAGCACGGGCGACAGCAATATCCGGTTGTAATTGGGATAGGCTTCGCTGCCAATAATGGTAATGTCATACAGCTGATCATCCAGCTTGAGCAACTCTTCGACGGTGCGAACACCTGCCATCCCGTTGCCTATCAGTACCAATTTGCGTTTTTTCATGATATTGCCTGTATTCATTTGTGATTAAGCATGCGGTCTTAAGCGACGATTGCACTGTCCTCTTTGTGCTCCGCCGGCTCGGCGTCTCCTGCCTCAACCAGCGCAAGACGGGTGCTTTGCTCCGGGTTCGAATAACGTTGATGCAAAAATTTCATTACCGCAGCACGATATTGCAGATAGCGTGGATCAGCAGCCAGTGCAACACGATCGCGACGGCCCGGCAGCTCAATCGCCAGGATCTGTCCGATCGTGGCTGCCGGTCCGTTGGTTAGCATGACAATCCGGTCCGACAGCAGCACGGCTTCGTCCACATCGTGGGTCACCATCACAACCGTGCTTTGCGTACGCTTGACAATGCGCAACAGGGCATCCTGCAAATGGGCACGCGTCAGCGCATCCAGTGCGCCAAAGGGCTCGTCCATCAGCAGTACTTTGGGCTCGATGGCCAGCGCCCTGGCAATGCCCACGCGCTGCTTCATACCGCCCGATATTTCACGCGGATACTTGCTGCTGGCATGAGCCAGATCTACCAGTTCCAGCGCCGCTGCCGTGCGTTCGCGCAGACGTGCCCTGGTTTCGGTGGCACCGAAAACCCGTTCCACTGCCAGGTAGACATTTTGAAAGCAGGTGAACCACGGCAGCAGCGAATGATTCTGAAAAACCATGGCGCGATCCGGCCCGGGTCCGGCAATTTCGCGCTGATCACAAATGAGCACGCCACTGCTGGGTTTGGTCAGACCGGCAATCAGATTGAGCAGCGTTGATTTGCCGCAACCGGAATGGCCGATCAGCGAGACGAACTCGCCCTTGCGAATCGCCAGATTGATCTCGTTCAGGGCCGTGAACGGCCCGCGGGCGGTGTCGAAAACCTGACTAACCGATTCAACTGCAACATACTTTTCCATGGGTTACTCCTCGGCAAAGGCAAAGCGTTTGGCCAGTGACAGCAGGGCAAAGTCAAGCAGCAGACCGACCAGACCGATAATGAAAATGGCAATAATGATGTGCTGCACATTCAGGTTGTTCCATTCATCCCACAACCAGAAACCGATACCCGTACCGCCGGTCAGCATCTCTGCGGCCACGATCACCAGCCAGGCAGTACCAATAGACAGGCGTACGCCCGTCAGCACATAAGGCAGCACCGACGGCAGCAAAATACTGGTCAGCACTTTGCGCTCAGACAGATTCAGTACCCGCGCAATGTTCAGATAGTCCGCAGGTACCCGCGCCACACCGTCTGCCGTATTGATAATCATCGGCCAGATGGAACAGATGAATATGGCCCAGATGGCAGCGGGCTCGGCGGCCTTGAAGATTAGCAGGCCCAGTGGCAGCCAGGCCAGTGGAGAGACAGGACGCAACAGACTGATTACCGGCGCGGCCATCTTGCGTATCGGTGCATAGCGACCGATGATGAAACCGGCCGGAATGCCAATCAGCGCCGCCAGACCAAAGCCGACGCCGACACGCCACAGTGAAGCCAGTACGTTCCAGCCAATGCCCACATCGTTCGGACCGTTGCGGTAAAAGGGATCCTGAAACAGGGTGACTGCCGACTGCAAGGTCGCCAGCGGCGTGGGAATACCGGCAATTTTTCCAGCAATCATTTCCCAGATCACGACAACGACCATCAGGCCGATGAGTGGATAACCCAATTTGCCGAGCCACGCCATGGCAGGCAATCCGCTCCATGTCGGCGTGGTTACTGATTTGGCTGCGGTGTTCATCTGCTTCTCCCGTACTTATACATGAACGGCAAAGCCGTCGGCATACGCCGCCGGGTCGCTGCCATTCCAAAGGACGCCATCCATCAGCGTCGAAGACCGGCTTTCGCTGGTCGGCAAAGGTGTACCACTGGCCTGAGCGGCGGTCTTATAGATGTCGATACGATTGACTTTCCTGGCAACCGCCTGATAGTCAGGATGCGATTGGAGCAGGCCCCAGCGCTTTTGCTGGGTCAGGAACCACATGCCGTCGCTCAGATAAGGGAAGGTTGCCGCCCCGTCGCCGTAAAAGCGCATGGGGTGCGCACTGTCTGTGACCTTGCCAATACCGTTGTCGTACTTGCCCAGCATGCGGCCGGTAATCACATCGGCCTGCGTATTGACATAAGACTTGGCCGCAATCACCTTGGCCGTTTTCTCGATATTGGCGGCAGAGCTGTCGATCCACCTGCCGGCTTCCAGAATCGCTGCCGTCACGGCCCTTGCAGTGTTCGGATACTGATCCGCAAATTTGGCTGTGGTGCCCAGTACCTTCTCCGGATGGTCCTGCCAGATTTCCTGCGTGGTGATGGCAGTGAAGCCGATCTGATCGATCACCGCCCGCGCGTTCCACGGCTCGCCCACACAGTACCCATCCATATTGCCAATCATCATATTGGCCACCATTTGCGGCGGCGGTACGGTGATGACACGGACATCGTTGAACGGATGAATATCATGCGCCGCCAGCCAGTAGTAAAGCCACATGGCATGCGTGCTGGTGGGAAAGGTTTGCGCGAAGGTCAGTTGCCGGTCCAGCGTGGCCATGGTTTTCTTGAGCGACGCGCCGTCTGTTACGCCGCGCTCGTGCAATGCTTTGGCCAGCGTAATCCCCTGCCCGTTCTGGTTGAGCCCCATGAGCACGGCCATGTCGGTTTGCGGACCACCAACGCCCACCTGCAGGCCATATATCATGCCGTACAGGGCATGAGCAAAGTCCAGATTGCCGTTGATTAGCTTATCGCGCACGGCAGCCCAGGACGCTTCCTTGCTCGGAATAATCTTTACTCCGTATTTTTTGTCGATACCCAGTTCGGCCGCCATGATGACTGACGCACAGTCGGTCAGGGGAATAAAGCCGATCTTGACTTCGGTTTTTTCGGGTGCGTCCGAGCCTGCTGCCCAGGCACCGGTACGCAAAAAGGGATCTGCCAGACCCAGTGCGCCAATGCCTGCTGCCGAGCGCGCTACCGACAGCATCCATTGCCGCCGATATACGCTCCCTGGGGCGATGGTATCCCGTACTGCATGGCTGCGTACCGGTACCCCGACCGTTTTGTCTGACCCGTCTGTTTTCTTCCGACTGTTCATCATTACCCCAAATAAAAAGCGTCCTGCGGATACGTTGTAAAAACGTACCAGCAGGACGCCGTTGTCCTGAATACTGTCATTGCCCGTTGAAGACCGCCTTTGGCCTTCACAACCAGCAAAGCAAATTGCATGCCAGTTTTTATGTGCGAGAGGGAGCATCTATGCTGACAGATGATTCTGCCCGGCAATGACGACTGCAAACGGGCTGATCTACCCGTTTGGCGATGTTGATCAGCAGCGTCATTGATGCCGCGATGCACAATAACAGTGCATCTGCGGCCTGCTGCCGCCACAAGGCGACATTGACCTGAGCAGAACGCACTCAAAACGGGCATCGCCGGCGTATGTCAGTTGAACAAAAAGCGGCACGGCTTTTGCTTTAGATGGGCAAAGAGGATAGAAAATGCTGAGTGTGATGTTGATCCATGATGAGCAGAACGATGACCTGCGTGGCAAACTGCAGGCAGCCGGCATTCACGTCGTGGCCGAAATATCGCCGCTGGCCGATTTTGCGGCGGCATTGGCCGGCATCAAACCCGATGTCGTGCTGGTCAGTTCAGATGCGTCCTGTCGCGATACGCTGGAAGGGCTCTGCATGCGCTCGGATGACAGTGCGTTGCCGGTCGTCATGTTTACCAATGACAATGACCGCAGCTTCATGCAGGCATCAATCAGGGCAGGCGTTGCCGCCTATGTAGTGGGCGATGTCCCTTCGGCCCGGCTACTCTCGTTACTGGACGTGGCCATAGAACGCTTTGCGCTGGAGCGCTCGCGCCGTCTGGAACTCAATGACACCCGGCAACGGCTGGCCGAACGCCAGGACGTGGAAAAAGCCAAGGGCATTCTGATGAAAACGCATGGCGTGGACGAAGACGAGGCCTATCGAATGCTGCGCAAAAAGGCCATGCAAACCCAGCGCCGGATCGGCCAGATCGCCGCCGCCCTGATTGAAGCACATACGTTTCTGTAAGACATATCTGCTACGGGGTGAACCGGATCGAATTTGCGAAGATCCGCAAGGGCCATGGGCGTTGCGACAAGGCCCGGCCGACCCACCCGCTGCGGCACCCCCAACTAAACCGGCTGCTGCCCGGTCGCTGCCTGCTCTTGTAGCTGCGAGAACGAACAGATGTGACCTGCCAGCGCACTGGCCATGACCGTGGCAGGGCTACCCAGCCATACGTTGCCGGGGCCCGAGCGCCCGGGGAAATTCCGGTTGATCGCGCTGATTGTGGTCTGGCCGGCGTCCGTTGACGAACCAGGGCCGCAATTGGCGCAGGCTCCGCATGACGGTTGCAATATATGTGCGCCCATACGCTCGAAAACCTGATCATAGCCCTTTTGCACACAATAATCGCGGACGGCTGTGGTGCCATACTGCAAGTACAATTGCACATGTGGCGCAACATGCAGGCCCTGCTGCAGCCCCCAGGCCAGAACAGCGTGATACTGATCAAAGTCTTCACGTTTGCCTGCCGTACAGGAGCCACCATAGGCAATATCAATTGCCACGGTTTCACCCAATGACCCCACGGGTCGTCCGTTGCCCGGGTCACCGGGAGCGGCCACCAGGACGTCGAGCGTTGAACAGTCAACCGTCATTTCCTGTTCATAGGTCGCCCCCGGATCGCTGCGCATCCAGTCGGCCAGTTCAAATGCGACGCCCCGTCGCTCCTGCAGAAACTGTACCGTGCGAATATCCGGCGCCACAATACCGGTAAAGCCGCCGAGCTCCGCACACATATTGGTCAATGTGGCGCGTTCATCGACAGACAGATTGTCGATAACTGCGCCGGTGAATTCAAACACCCGGCCCACACCTTTGCCTTCACGGATTTGCGGCAGCGCCAGCAGATGCAGAACAATATCCTTGGCCGCTACCCCTGCCGGTAAGGTACCCTGCAGCCGCACCAGAATCCCGGGCGGCATGGTGATACGGACGGCCCCGGTCATAAACGCATTGGCCATATCGGTGGTACCCACCCCGAAGGCAACACAGCCCAGGGCACCGCTATGGGGGGTATGCGAATCGGTTCCAACCACCACCTGCCCGGGAAGCGCGTAATGCTCAGCCATCATGGCATGTGAAATACCGGCAACATTGCTGCCATCGTCCCGCCGGGCTTCATCCTCTGTCAGTGTACGGTGCCAGCGCAGGCCGGTGGCCTTCACAAAATCGCGATGCGCCTGGCACATGCGCAGCATATTCGGCACCAGCCCCTGACGCAAGTGCGCAGGACTCTCGTGTATATAGGAAGTGTGGTCCTCAAAGGCGATGACTTTTTCAGTGTCAAACAATTGCAGCGGCGCGGTATAACTCTGGTACAGCATATGGGCCGCCATACCGGTGTAATACTCGTGGATGAAGCGCCAGTCTGCACGCAGAAAAATACCCGTACCCGGCGTCAGATCGGTGCCGGTCTGTTCCGTACGCAATACGTGCCTGGCAATAATTTTTTCAAATAGCGTTTGTGGTTTATCGCCTGCGGCTGCGGCCTGCGGGCGACTTCTGGCAAGATAACGCTTGCCATAATTGAGCAGCCCGCCACTGCGCACAATGGCCTGAGTCAGCTCATCGCGCTCCTGCAATATCTGCTCAAGCGTGATGCTTTGCCCCGCAAGCAACTGCGCCAGCAACGTAAAATCAGTAGAGGTGAGCAAGCCGATATTGTCCGCATTTTGCCGATAGATCCGCTCGAAGCTGCGCGCAAAGATCAGACGTACACCGGCATGCTTTTCGGCCGCCGGACTGTGCTCACGCGAAGAACCCTTGCCATAACGGTTGCCGGCCACGACCACCTGAATGCCGGCCTCCTTGACTGCACGCCTGGCAATGGGCGTACGACCACCCGCCAATACCCCGGTATAGGCAAACTCGCCCAGCTTCTCGTCATAGTGAGACATGATTGCGACCGGCGTAATTTCATCGGTAGAAATGTCGTCCCGTAACCGAATGTCTTCGGATACACCTGGCAGCACAGCACCCGGCTGCAGACAGGCTTCTATCACTTGCGGATCGTCGGCAAGATACAGAAAGCGCTCAAAAGCAAGAGGGGCAATCGGGGACTCATTCATTACTGCAATTTCCTGATGGTTACGCACGATGATTATCAACCGTCATTATCGCGCATCGCGCTGGCATTGTGCGGCCAGCCATGGCATGGCTCGCGCTTTTGTGCCTTCAAGCCTGAACCTGTGCGATGTGCTGCCGACATTGCGCTTAATGCGCCATTCATTCACAAAAAACAAGGCAGGCCAACGACAGCAGGTGAAGTTCAAAGGGATCAACAGGGTCAGTACATTTTTTTCAATTGCAATATTCCCCATATTGGCCACATGCAGACAGCAGGTAGAATACGAGAGGCCATAAAACCGGCCTGGCCGCCTTTCATGCCGCCGTAAAAAATTCACATTGATGCGCTGATGCCGCCCGTGAGGAAAGTCATGCAACTTTACAATTTGCTGTTCGACATACCCAATTTTCTCGTCTGGATTCTGTGCCTTTTCTGCTTTCTGGGTATGTCCATGTTCGTTGTCCTGATTATTCGACTCCAGCGCAAAAATAGCACGTCGCCACGCAGCAGTGCCCTGAGCCATACCCTGATTTCCGGCCTGCTGGTACCTATCGGCCTGAACATGGCCTTCATGGCCAGTGATGTATGGAAGGAAAACGAAAAGGGACAGGCGGCAACCGAGCAGGAAGCCGGCTCAGTCGGCGATGCGCTCAGGGTACTCAGGCATATGCCCGAAGAAATAAACAAAGATCTGCGCGCCCGCCTGCAGACTTATGTGAATGCCGCCCTGCAGGATGAATGGCCGCGGATGGGGCGCGATCAGGCCAGCGAAATGACCGAATCAGCGCTGGATGTGCTGGTTATCAATGCGGCCAAAACCGCCATTGAAGTACGTGACGACCCATACATCAGCTCACAGATGGCGCTGCTTAACACGTATTTGAAACAGGTTCGGGAAGCCCGCGATGAGCGGCTCAATGTTGCCAACTATCATATCAATATGCAGAAATGGCTGGTGCTGCTGATCCTTCTGTGTGTCTGCATGTATGTCATTTACGATATTCACTATCACACCCGTAATGAATTGCGCAAAGCGGTCGTACTTATTTCGTTGAGCTTTGCCAGTATCACGTTCCTCATTCTGGTGAATGACCGGCCCTTCACCGGCAGCAGCATTATCGAACCGGAACATTTACGACAAATTCAAAAGACGCAGTTTCGCTAAACGGAATACCCCGGCGGAAAAAACACCCTACAATACAAAAAACGCATTTGCTTAACTAACCGACATAAGAGACAACGTGGACAACGTGGACAACGCAAGCACAGACAGAAATGAAATGCAGCAGGACATTCGGCTGCTGGGCAGGATCCTTGGGGCAGCTATTCGGGAATCGGAGGGCCAGCCGATTTTTGACGTCATTGAAACGGTGCGCCGCGCCGCGGTACGCTTCAAACGGGAAGGAATCCCGCAAGAACGCGATACCATGATCAACAAGCTGACAGCCTTGTCCGATGAACAGGCCAATACCCTGTCGCGTGCCTTCAGCTACTTCCTGCATCTGGCCAACCTGGCAGAAGACCGGGATCAGCAAAAGCGCCAGCGCCGCAGGTTGCTCAGCAGGAACGACCCGCAAACCGGCACCCTTGGGCACACCCTGACTGAGCTCGAACGCCATGGCGTGCAGCATAGCCAGGTCCGGGATTTTCTGGCCAAAACCATGATTGTCCCGGTGCTGACAGCCCACCCAACGGAAGTACAGCGCAAAAGTACGCTGGATCTGCACCGACATATCAGTCAGTGCCTGGTGGACCTCGACAGCCGCCTGACCGAAGAAGAAAGCCATCAACTGGCTCTGGCGCTGACCGGCTATATCAAAACGCTCTGGCTGACGCGCATGCTGCGTTTTAACAAACTGACAGTCAATGATGAAATTGAAAATGCGGTGGCCTATTTCAACACGACCTTCCTGAAAGCGATCCCTACCCTGTACACCACATTTGCACGCAAGCTGGGCGGGCCGCCCGACAACGCAGCGCTGATGCCCACCTTTCTGAAAATGGGCTCATGGATTGGCGGTGACCGCGACGGCAACCCCAACGTGAACGCCGACACGCTCACCCATGCGATGAACCGCCATGCCACCACGCTGTTCGAGTACTACCTGTCACAGATTCATCTGCTGGGCTCCGAACTGTCGCTAAGCACCTCGCTCACGCAGGTTTCGCCGGAACTGGCCAGCCTGTCCGACAATAGCCCGGATCAATCACGCCACCGGCTTGACGAACCCTATCGCCGCGCGCTGATTGGCGTATACGCCCGTCTGGCAGCAACAGCCAAACACCTGACTGCGCACGACCTGGCCCTGCGTAATACGGTGCCGGCCGAGCCGTATGCAGACCCGGCGGCGTTTGCGGCGGATCTGGCCGTCATTGCCCGCTCTCTTTGCGATAACCATGCCGCAGCCGTCGTACCCCTGCGTTTGCAGGAACTGCAGCAGGCTGTGGCCGTGTTTGGCTTTCACCTGGCCGCACTGGATCTGCGACAAAGCTCCGATGTGCACGAACGCATTCTGACCGAACTGTATCAGCGCGCTGCCATCAAATATGACGGCAAGCCGGTGCAATACGACCAGCTTGACGAAGAACGGAAAATTGCCTTGCTGCTGGCCGAGCTGGATGATAGCCGTCCCCTGGTGTCGCCCTGGCAGCAATACAGTGAAGAAACCCGCAAGGAACTGGCCATTTTGCAGGCGGCGGCTACCGTAAGGCGCCACTACGGCCACCACGCGATCACCCAGTATATTGTTTCTCATACCGAAACCCTCAGTGATCTGCTGGAAGTGCTGGTCCTGCAACAGGAAACCGGGCTGATCTCACAACAGCGCGATGACTCGGGCCAGCGTTTGCCGGTGACACACGGCGACGGCCTGATCGTTGTACCGCTGTTTGAAACCATTCCCGACCTGGAAGCCGGCCCGGCTATTATGGACCGCTGGCTGGCCTTGCCACAAGTGCGCGAACGCGTCATCCATGCTCAGGACAATATTCAGGAAGTCATGCTGGGTTATTCGGACAGTAACAAGGATGGCGGTTACCTCACCTCCAACTGGTCTTTATATAACGCCGAATTGCAACTGCTTGAGGTGTTCCGTCGCCATGACGTGCGCCTGCGCCTGTTCCATGGCCGGGGCGGCTCGGTCGGGCGTGGCGGCGGTTCCAGCTTCGATGCCATCCTGGCACAACCACCGGGCACGGTAGACGGACAAATCCGGCTGACCGAACAGGGTGAAGTGATTCAGACCAAGTACAAAAATGCCGAAAGCGGACGCGTGAATCTGGAACTGCTTGTATCAGCGACATTGCTCAGCAGCCTGGCGCCGCATGAGGAAACGCGCAAGGACGCGGAGACCCTGCAGCGCTATACACAAGCCATGGCCTGGCTGTCCGATACCGCTCAGCATGCCTATCGTCGGCTGGTATATGACACCCCGGGCTTTGTTGAATACTTTTTTGCAGCAACCCCCATCAATGAAATTGCCGGGCTGAATATCGGCTCACGTCCCGCCTCGCGTAAAAAGGGTCAGCGTATTGAAGATCTGCGCGCCATCCCCTGGGGCTTCTCCTGGGCGCAATGCCGGCTGATGATCACCGGCTGGTATGGTGTGGGTACCGCGATTGATACGTTCATTCGCCTGGGTACCGGCAAGGACGATGGCAGTACACCGCAATCACGCACGCAATTGTTGCGCGACATGGCTGCACACTGGCCGTTTTTCCAGACTGTGCTGTCCAATATGGAAATGGTGCTGGCTAAAACCGATATGGACATCGGACGGCAATACAGCGAACTGGTCGCAGACCAGCAGATACGCAGCACGATCTTCGGCATGATTGAAAAAGAATTCGGCTTAACGCGCGATGCCCTGTTTAGCATCAAACAGCAGGATCTGCTGGCCGACAATCAACCGCTGAAAGCCGCGTTGCAGGAGCGCTTTGCCTACACCGATCCGTTGAATTATCTGCAGGTCGAAGTCATCCGGCGCCAGCGTGCGCTGGAGGATGCCGAAGAAGAACCCTCCAAGCTGGAACAAGTACGCAGCCAGCGTACCATCCATCTGACCATCAATGGCATTGCCACCGGTCTGCGCAATTCAGGATAGTCGCAACAGCAGGCGCTGCCGCTGGCGCGCCTGCATGCGCATTGTCACAGCACTTTGCTGAACAGGCTGCGGCGGCTGATGATCCTGCCGGCAACCATGAATACCCCATCGCCGGTATAGTGCAGCGTTTCCGGATGGGCCGGTCTGGTAGCAACATGCGCCTTCACAATTTCGAAGATGAAATAATTATATTTATCGACCAGCACATCGTCATGCAGTTTGCATTCAAACGCAGCATGGCATTGGTCAATAAGCGGCGCGCTCACCTGCTCTGCGGGGCTGGCTGTCAATCCAAATGCGGAGAATTTGTCCACCGAGCTACCGCTGCAATTGCCAATGCGACAGACAATATCCGTCAGCGCAGTGGTAGGCAGATTGATAACGCACTCACTGCTTTTGCGAATCATATCGAAACTGTGATTGCCAGATGAAATAATGCAGCCGAACAATGAGGGGGCAAACTCCAGAATGCAATGCCAGCCCATGGTCATGATATTGTGGCGCCCCTGCCAGTGCGAGGACACCAGAACAATCGGGCCTGGCTCAAGATAACGCCGTGCTTCGCTTACCGGAAAATCCCTTTTACGCGGTGTGCTCAGGCGCTTGCTGATTGCCGGACTGCCCTGCAGTCTGTTGGCTGCGTCGGGTACCAAAGAATCGGCTGTGTTGCGACCGGATCCCGACTTCGCGGCAACCTGTCCTTGCGACGGGCGCTTTGCCCTGCTATCAGCCTTACCGCTATCTGCCGCTTTATCTGACTTGCTCATCTGTGTCTCCTGATTTTGAATACAACAGGAAAATACGCGACAACACTGAAGGGCTTTACAAAGAAAAACGGCCGGATAAACCGGCCGCGCTTCGCTTTATTTTGTCAACTGACTGATGTCGCGTACTGCACCGCGATCGGCGGAAGTAGCCATCGCAGCATAGGCCTTGAGCGCCTGTGATACATAACGCTCACGATGCACCGGATGCCAGGCGCTTTGGCCGCGATTCTCCATCTCGGCACGACGACGCGTCAGTTCGGTATCATCCACGGCCAGGTTAATGGTGCGATTGGGAATGTCGATTTCAATCACGTCATCGTCATGCACCAGACCAATGGTACCGCCCTCTGCCGCTTCGGGAGAAGCATGACCAATCACCAGACCTGAGGAACCGCCAGAGAAGCGACCATCGGTCAGCAATGCCGCCTTGGCGCCCAGTCCCTTGGATTTGAGATATGAGGTGGGATACAGCATTTCCTGCATGCCGGGTCCGCCTTTGGGGCCCTCGTAGCGAATAATCACGACGTGGCCTTCCTTGACCTTGCCACCCAGAATACCGTCAGTCGCATCTTCCTGGCTCTCGAACACAATGGCCCGGCCGGTAAATTTCAGGATACGTTCATCCACACCTGCGGTTTTAACAATACAGCCATTTTCCGCCAGATTACCGTACAGCACCGCCAGACCGCCATCCTGCGAATAGGCATGCGCCTTGTCGCGAATACAACCTTCGGCACGATCCAGATCCAGTTCGGCAAATTGCCGATCCTGACTGAAGGCGACCTGAGTTGGTACACCGCCAGGAGACGCTTTATAGAACGTTTGAACCTCTTCCGAGGCATGACCGCTGTTCACGTCCCAGGCATCAATCGCCTTGCCCAGCGTACCACTGTGTACATTCCCGGCGTCTGCATCGAGCAGGCCCGCACGACGCAATTCACCCAGAATGGCGATCACGCCGCCAGCGCGGTGCACGTCTTCCATATGAAATTTATTGGTGGCCGGCGCGACTTTACAAACACAAGGCACATGGCGCGAAATGCGGTCAATGTCTGCCATGTTGAAATCCACACCTGCTTCCTGCGCCGCGGCCAGCAGGTGCAGCACAGTGTTGGTTGAGCCGCCCATGGCCACATCCAGGGTCATGGCGTTCTCAAAGGCGCTTTTGCTCGCAATAGAGCGCGGCAGCACCGATGCATCGTCCTGTTCGTAATAGCGCTTGCACAACTCAACGATCAGCTCACCAGCACGCTCGAACAATCCACGACGACGGGCATGGGTCGCAACGATACTGCCATTACCCGGCAGGGACAGGCCCAGCACTTCGGTCAGACAGTTCATGGAATTGGCGGTAAACATACCTGAACAGGAGCCACAAGTCGGGCATGCGCTGCGTTCCACGGCATCTGTTTCGGCGTCCGACACCGTCGGATCACCCGCCTTGATCATGGCGTCAACCAGATCCAGCTTGATCACTTTGTTGGTGTCCGGCGCAAGTACTTTACCGGCTTCCATCGGACCACCGGAAACAAACACCACAGGAATATTCAGCCGCATGGCAGCCATCAGCATACCCGGGGTGATCTTGTCGCAGTTGGAAATACAAACCATGGCATCGGCGCAATGTGCGTTGACCATGTATTCGACCGAATCGGCAATCAGTTCGCGCGATGGCAGCGAATACAGCATGCCGCCGTGCCCCATGGCAATACCGTCGTCCACCGCAATCGTATTGAACTCTTTGGCTACACCGCCGGCCGTCTCGATGTGCCGTGCGACCAGTTGCCCCATATCCTTCAGGTGCACGTGCCCCGGAACAAACTGGGTAAATGAGTTGACGACAGCAACTATCGGTTTACCGAAGTCGCCATCTTTCATACCGGTGGCGCGCCACAAGGCACGCGCACCGGCCATATTACGACCGTGAGTCGACGTTTTGGAACGATATTGGGGCATGACTGACTTTCATCCTGGAAAAAACGGGGGAATCCGCTAATTTACACCACATGCTGCAGAAAGTCTTTCAAACGCTGACTTGGCGGTGAAGACAATAGCTCCGCCGGTTTACCGTCATGGGCAATTTTGCCGTTATCGATGAAAAGCAGGCGACTGCCTACCTTGCTGGCAAAGTCCATTTCATGCGTCACCACCACCATGGTCATGCCCTCTTCTGCCAGATCCTTCATCACTTTAAGCACTTCGTGACGCAATTCCGGATCAAGGGCCGAAGTGGGCTCGTCAAACAGCATCAATAAAGGCTTGACCGCCAGTGAACGTGCGATAGCTACCCGCTGCTGCTGGCCGCCAGACAGTTCGCTCGGATAATGATTCATTCTTTCGGCCAGCCCCACTTTTTCCAGCAACGCGATCGCTTCGGTACGCGCCTGCTGCTTTGATACGCCACGAGACTCCAGCGGGCCGAACATGACATTTTCCAGTGCCGTCAGTTGCGGAAACAGGTTAAATTGCTGAAAGACCATGCCCGCCTCGCGGCGCAGTTCACGCACCTCGGCCTGCGTGCCGCGCACGCTGAGTTCGCCAACCCGGATATCGCCTTCCTGAATGGTTTCCAGAGCGTTAATACAGCGCAGGAACGTGGATTTACCGGAACCGGATGGCCCCACCACCACCACTACTTCGCCCTTTTCGATGTTCAGACTGATATCGTTCAGAATCGTATTGTCGCCGAATCGTTTGACGACATGTTCAAATGTAACCATACTCATACGTTACGCATCCTGTGTTCCATGATTTTCAGAACGAGTGCAATCAGCCCGTTCAAAATCAGGTAAATGACGGCGACGGCACCCCAGATTTCTACTGCGCGAAAGTTGGCAGCCATGATTTCCTGACCCTGACGGGTCAGCTCGGCCACGCCGATCACGATGAAAAGCGATGAATCCTTCAGACTGATAATGCACTGGTTGCCCAACGCCGGAATCATGCGGCGAAACGCCACCGGCCAGATAATCTTGAGCAGAATCCGGTAAAAGGAAAGGCCCATGGATTGGCCTGCTTCGAACAGCCCCTTGGGTACAGACTGCAGCGCGCCGCGCACGATTTCGGCAATATACGCTCCGGAATTAATGATTAAAGTGGCAATGGCGGCCGACATGCCATCCACGCGCACGTCCATGAGCAATGGCAGGGCAAAATAGATAAACATGACCTGCACCACGATAGGCGTGCCCCGCACCACCAGTACATAGATCTGGGCCACCAGACTCAGCAACGGCCCCAGGATGCCGGTAATCAGATTGCGGCGGATGGCTTCGGCTGAAAACAGCGACGGAATGTAGGTTCGGATCACACCCGTGATGGCGCCCAGCAGCACGCCGCCGAACAGCCCCCAGAATGTAATTTTGATTGTGACCCAGGTGCCTGCCAGCAGGCTGGGCAGCGCATCCTGAATAACGGAAAAGTCAAAATCCATATGTTATATCCTGTTTGAATAGTGTGGCCGGAAAAAGCAAAATCCGGTGACTGTATCCGCATGGAGACAATCACCGGATCACTATCGTCGGCGATATAGCACCCGCGATGTATGGTTATACACGGGGAGCGCAGGCAATTACTTCACTGCCTGACCAAACCATTTGGTATAGATTTTGTCGTATTCGCCATTTTCTTTCAGCTTTTTCAGCGATGCGTTGACCTTTTCGATCAGGTCGCTGCCTTTAGGAAAGGCAATGCCGTAGAAATCGCCACTCTGGACAGAGCCAGTCACAACAACCTTGCCCTTGCCGCCGGTGTTGGCGTAATACTGAACGTTAGGCGTATCGTGGACGACCGCATCGACACGGCCGGTGGCCAGATCAAGAAAGGCGTTGTCGATATTGGGGAACAGTTTGACCTTGGCATCGGGCACTTCCTTTTTCAGGAAATCAACCGTGGCAGTACCGGTTTTTGCTGCCACGTCCTTGCCGGCCAGGTCTTTGGCGGTCTTGATGCTGTCCTGATTCTTCACAGATGTGAGGATGGCAATACCGCTTTCGTAATATGGATCAGAGAAATCAATGACCTTTTTGCGCTCATCCTTGATGGTAATACCAGCCAGCGCAACGTCGATATTCCTGGTTTGCAGTCCGGGAATGATGCCGTTGAAATCCATGGGCTGCAGGCGGTATTTAACGCCCATATCCTTGGCCAGCGCGTCCCACAACTCAACGTCGAAACCCACATATTTGCCGTCCTGCTTGAATTCGAAGGGCACAAAGGCGGTATCGGTGGCAACCACAAGCTCTTTGTCCTGTGCCTGAGCAACGGTAGTTGCCGGCACGGCCAACGTGATGGCAAATCCCAGTAAGGCTGCTTTCAGTTTGCTCTTGATCATCTTGAACCTCAAAAAAATTATTTTTTAAATTCAGGCCGTACGCCAGTGGGCTGGCCGTGAACACGGTTTTACCAGACAACTATAACCCAATTTTTTATCGGACGCGCGCAGGCAGATTCGCCACTCAGGTAAACCCTGAGCGGCATGAGCAATGTTAAGAAGCGGGATGTGACTGACAGAGCGCGGGTGGCCACGCTATAAATTAGCGGTCACGTTCAGTAGCAAAAGTGCAAAATGCCAGCAACGATTCCCGGCACTCGGAGTCGGGGAACGCCTGCAACGCAGCGCGCGCGCGTTCAGCCTCTTCGCGGGCCACCTGGCGGGTGTATTGCAGGGCGTCGGTGTCGTTGATGGCACGGGCAACTTCGGCAAAATCGGCTTCGCCGGTTTCAATGGCCTTGTGGATCAAGGAACGCTGCTCCGGGGTGCCCACCTGCATGACACGAATGAGCGGCAGGGTCGGCTTGCCTTCCCGCAGATCGTCACCCACGTTCTTACCCAGCGATTCCACATCGCCCGTGTAGTCGAGCACATCGTCTATTAGCTGAAAGGCCGTGCCCACGTAGCGACCATAATCGGCTGCAGCGCTCTCCTGCTCTGGCGTCACACCGGCCAGCAAGGCACCGGTTTGCATGGCGGCTTCAAACAGTTTGGCCGTTTTGTAACGAATCACCTGCAGGTAACGTTCAACCGAGACATCGGGATCATGCACATTGAGCAGTTGCAGCACTTCGCCTTCGGCAATCACAGTGGTTGCCGCAGACAATACCTGCATGATCCGCATGGAGTCGAGCTCAACCATCATTTCGAACGACCGGGAATACAGATAGTCGCCTACCAGTACACTGGCGGCGTTACCAAATACCGCATTGGCCGTATCGCGGCCGCGACGCATATCCGATTCGTCGACCACGTCGTCGTGCAGCAATGTGGACGTATGAATAAATTCAACGACCGCAGCCAGGGTATGATGCGCCTGGCCCTGATAGCCGAAGGCCCGGGCCGCCATCAGGACCAGTGCGGGTCGCATGCGCTTGCCACCCGCGCCAATGATGTATTCACCAATGGTACGGATCAGAACAACGTCAGAGTCGAGTTTCTTGCGGATTACGCCATCCACGGCGCGCATATCATCGGTGATGGGACGGATAATCTCTGGGAGGTTCAAAGCAAATCCTGAAGCAGAAAAGGGAAATAACTCACGGCAAGCAGTGATTATATTCCAGGCCGCCGCAAGAAACAGACAAAGGCCTTTTTTTGATGATAATGTATGCGTTTTGACCGCTATTGACCCACATAGGACACACGCAAGTGAGCAGCCCCGATTCCCGTCCCGACCTCTCTTCCCTGATCGAACGCGCCGATCAGGTTCTGCGCCAGCTGGCCGCCTGGCTTCCGCCGGCGCCTCCGCCGGTAGACTGGAGCGCACACGCTTTCCGCTGGCGCCGCAAGGGCTCCACCGGCTGGCTTGAAGCGGTCAAACATATTTCCAGCATTCACAAAGACGATTTGCTGCATATCGAACGCCAGCGCGACATCATTGATCGCAACACGCGCCACTTCCTGCAGAAAAAGCCGGCAAACAATGTGCTGATGACCGGCGCCCGTGGCACCGGCAAGAGTTCTCTGGTCAAGGCCATGCTGGCCGAGTATGCGCCACAGGGCCTGCGCCTGGTGGAAATGGATAAATCTGACCTGGCCGACCTGACTGATCTGGTTGACATTGTTGCCGGCCGCCCGGAGCGATTCATTATTTTCTGCGACGATCTGTCGTTTGAAGAAGGCGAAGCCGGCTACAAGGCCCTGAAATCGGTACTGGACGGCTCCATTGCGTCGGCCGGAGAGAATGTGCTCATTTATGCCACCTCCAACCGCCGTCATCTGATGCCTGAATACATGAACGAGAATTTATCCACCAAGCATCAGCCCGACGGCGAAATTCACCCGGGTGAAACCGTGGAAGAGAAAATTTCGCTGTCCGAGCGCTTTGGCATCTGGCTGTCGTTCTATCCGTTCCGCCAGGACGACTATCTGGATATTGTCGCGCACTGGCTGCGTGAACTGGGTTGCCCGCCTGAATTTATCGCGGAAAGCAGGACTGAAGCCCTGCAATGGACGCTTGAGCGTGGCTCGCGTTCCGGCCGGGTAGCCCGGCATTTTGCCCGTGACTGGGCAGCCCGGCATATGCCGGCCAGCACATCCGGGCAGGCCGACAGCGGAGCCGAGCAATGAATGCCACAAAACCGTATATCAAAGTCGTCGTCGGCGTCATCCTGAATGAACAAACCGGCGAGATCCTGCTGGGTCAGCGCCCCAAGGGCAAGCCCTGGGAAGACTGGTGGGAGTTCCCCGGCGGCAAGATCGAAGAAGGTGAATCACAGAAGCAGGCACTGGTACGCGAACTCAAGGAAGAACTGGGCATTGACGTACACACCTGCACCCCATGGGTGACATTCACCTACGAATACCCGAAAACCATTGTCAATCTGGCTTTCTGGCGGGTCACCGGCTGGGATGGCACCCCCAGGTCACTGGAAGAGCAGCAACTGGCCTGGACCACGCCTGAAGAGGCCAACAAATTGGGAGAGTTGCTGCCGGCCTCCCTGCCCCCACTGCGCTGGCTGCGCCTGCCCCCTCACTATGCCATTTCAAATATTCAGCAACCTGAAAACAGCCAGGCATGGCTGGCCAATCTGCAACAACAACTGGACCAGGGCGTGAAACTGGTGCAATTGCGCGAGCCGTCCTGGCCCGATGGTCCGGCCGCAGCCAGTCTGAAGGACGTATTCGAACGTGCCATTGGCTGCTGCCATGCCGCCGGTGCCCGGGTACTGATTAACAGCGTGCACCCCAAAGCCTGGTGGAAGCTGGCCGACGGGGTGCAATTGCGGGCACAGGACGCACTGCTGGCCGACGCCCGTCCGCTGCCTGAGGAAAAATATCTGGTCGGCGTCTCGGCACACAACACGGCCGATGCACTTTACGCGCAGGTGCTGGGTGCCGATTTTGTCGTCCTGGGACATGTGCTGGAAACGCCATCACATCCCGATCAGCCGCCACTGGGCTGGGACGGTTTTGCCAGCATCGCCGGCGAGGCAGGCCTGCCGGTGTATGCCATCGGCGGTCAGTCAGCCGCCACGCTGGAGATCGCTCGCGAGCACGGTGCGCACGGGATTGCTGCGATTCGTGGACTGGCAGGTTAAGGCTGCCGGTTAATTCGGCCAGTTAAGGGTCGCACCAGATGCGGCTCATTTGTGTTGTTCCGCCATTGCCCTGACGGCAGGGCGAACCTCAATCCTTAACCACAGATGCAATCACTGGGAAAAAACAGCCTGTATGATTTTTTCATACTGGCTTCCTCGGATATTCAACAGTAACGCGTCTTAATCACAGTTGCCATTGAACAACGCCTCCTTGTTGCTGGAAGATGCCTGACGCACGAAACAGCCCGGGGCGACATCATGAGTAAGCCAGACGTTACCGCCCACCACGGCACCCTTGCCGATAGTGACCCTGCCCAGCACCGTTGCACCAGCGTATATGACCACATCATCTTCGACTATCGGATGGCGTGCAATACCCTTACTCAGATCGCCGTTGCTGTCTGTCGGAAAACTCTTGGCGCCCAGCGTCACGTTCTGATACAGCCGCACCCGTTCACCGATAATTGCGGTTTCACCAATCACCACACCGGTACCATGATCAATAAAGAACCCGGCGCCAATTTGCGCCCCCGGGTGAATGTCAATGCCGGTCTGACCATGGGCCAGCTCGGCGGCAATGCGCGCCACCAGCGGCACGCCCAGCGTATACAGGCAATGGGCCAGGCGGTGGTAGACCATGGCCAGCACCCCGGGGTAGCACAGCAGTACTTCGTCCACACTTTTAGCTGCCGGGTCACCGGAATAAGCGGCGTAAACATCGGTATCCAGTAAGCTGCGTACGCCCGGCAACTTGCGTGCAAATTCCCGCGTGATGTCTACCGCCGTTTTTTCCAGTTCGGCCGGATCCGCATCTTCGTTTCTATGCTGATGGCGTACCTCAAGGCGCACCTGAGTCAGCAATGTATTGAGCGCAACACCGATGGTGTGCCCGACATAAAAATCTTCATTTTCCTGCAACAAATCGTTCGGGCCAAGACGCATTGGAAACAGCGCACCAATCACCAGCTCCAGCGCCTCGTTGATGGTTTGCGGCGACGGCAGATGGCGCCCACCCATTTCCTTGAGACGATTCTGGTCGGTGCGCCATTTGAAGCGCGCGTCGCGCAGGCCCATTACGATTTCATCCAACGGGAAAGTCTGGGGATTGAGCGAGGAAGACTCGCATTTATAAATTGGCATAACACTGAAACCTGTATGAAAACCGGGATAAAAAGCAATAACAATATAACGATTTTTACCACACTATTTCCATCGCACCGGAAGAACCCTTGTGGCATCAGGGCATTTTAGATCACAACGGGTCAACCTGGCGGATTGATCCTGGCGCCCTGTCAATCCGCGTCGAACCGTCAGATTGATGCATGTTTCGTACTGAGTATGAAGGGCACACAGTGCGCGAGAACCCGGGATTAACGCAGCCGCGGGCATTGCGATAAATTGGGCAGACCCTGAACACTCAGTCAGGGTGCCACATCGCTACAGGGCTCCAGGACTCCCGGGCGTCGGCCCAATCGGTTCCCTGAAATCCGCGTTTATTATGGCGCCGCGCTGCCTTGCAGCGCCTGTTTATCCCAGCCTCCGCCCAGCGCCGCAATCAACTGCACACTGGCCTGCAAACGCTGGCTTTCCAGTTGCAGGGCGGTCTGTTCAGCCGAATAAGCGTTTGATTGCACCTGAGCGACGCTTAAGTAATCAACCAGTCCGGCCAGATACTGGTTCTGGGTAATCGCAAGCGACTGGCGGGCCGCAGTAAGCGCACGCATCTGTGCCGCCTGCTGCCGCTCCAGTACACGTAGGGTGCTGATGGCATCTTCCACTTCCTGCAGACCGGTCAGAACGGTTTGGCGATAGGTTGCCACTTCAGCGCGATAGGAAGCCCTGGAGGCATCCACCGCCCCCGCACGTGCACCACCATCAAGCAACGTCATGGCCAGCGACGGTCCGAGTGACCAGAATTGCAACGGCGAGGCCAGCCACTGTGCCAATGTAGCGGTGGTATTGCCGATGGAGCCTCCCAGTGTCAGATCGGGAAACCAGGCGGCCTGGGCCACGCCAATCTGTGCATTGGCTGCCGCAACCCTTCTCTCGGCAGCCACGATATCGGGACGACGTAGCAACAGCGTAGATGGCATGCCCACAGGAATGGACGGGAATGTCACCTCGTAAGGCCGGTCCTGAATAGCGAATGCTGCGGGCGGCTGGCCAATCAGCACTGCAATCGCATGCTCGGCCGTATTGCGGTCCGCTTCAATCGCGATGGCAGAAGCCCGCGCACTCTCCAGCTGAGCCTGGGCACTAACCACGTCGGCACGGGCCGCCACGCCCTGCTCATAGCGATTCTGGTTAATCTGTACCGAACGTTCATAGGCGCGGACATTGGCCAGCAGCAAACGCTTGCGTTCGTCCAGCATGCGCAGGGCGAAGTACTGCTGGGCCAGAGTCGATTGCATGCTCAGACGCGCAGCAGCCACATCGGCCCTGCTGGCCTGTTCATCGCTTCTGCTGCTCTCGTACTGTCGGCGCAGCTTGCCCCATAAGTCCGCTTCCCATTGCAGAGAGGCCGAGCCGTTCACCGAATTGCCAATACCGCTGGCCGTTTTGGCCCGGTCACCTGACAGGCTGAAACCCACTGTGGGGAAAAAGGAAGAGCGTGACTGCGCCGCTGTCGCCACCGCCTGATCGTAACGCGCCACCGCCTGAGCCAGTGTCTGATTGGACACATTCAGTTGTCCGATCAGCTGGTTCAGCAGAGGATCCTGATAGCGTTGCCACCAGCTATCGCTGGCCAGGGGTTCGCCCGGTCGGGCCTGCACCCAGCCCTGGGCCGATTTGAAGCTGCCCCCCGTATCCTGTTGCGGGACGACATAATCGGGGCCCACGGCACACGCTGCCAGCAACAATAAAGCAGCAGTCGCGGCGGTCAGGCGGAAGGGGCGGAAGAAGGGTTGCACGGCATTTCTGGTCATTTTCATACAAGCGCATTCACTACAGTTATTGACCGGAACCAGGCGCCACTTCAGGCCCGTCTGCCGGTGTGTTTTTGTTTTTGCTGCGCCACTTGAACCTGTGGCGCAGCCGATCAAGATAAATATACACGACCGGCGTGGTAAACAAGGTCAAAACCTGACTCAGAACCAGGCCACCCACAATTGCAATACCCAGCGGCTGGCGCATTTCCACCCCGGCGCCGGTGGCCAGGATCAACGGCAGCGCGCCGAACATGGCCGCCATGGTGGTCATCATAATCGGCCGGAAACGCACAATACATGCGTCGTAAATGGCCTCTTCGGGCGGTATATCTTTTTCCCGTTCCAGCGCAAGCGCAAAGTCCACCATGATAATGGCATTTTTCTTGACGATGCCAATCAGCAGGAAAACGCCGATCAGCGCAATCACCGTAAATTCCATATTGACCATCAGCAATGCCAGTAACGCGCCCACCCCAGCCGAAGGCAGGGTCGACAGAATCGTCAGCGGATGCATATAGCTTTCATAAAGCATGCCCAGGATCAGATACATGACGACCAGCGCCCCGAGGATCAGCAGCGGTTGCTGGGACGACGACTGCTGAAACAGTTGTGCATTGCCGCCAAAGCCGGCCTGAATTTCATTGGCCGGCAAACCAATACGGGCCACCGCATTTTCAATCGCATCGCTAGCCTGCTCCAGCGATACGCCTTCAGCCAGCGAAAAGGAAATCGAATCAGACGCCATCAGCCCCTGATGTGAAACGGACAGGGGCGAGGTACCGATCTGAAACGAGGCAAAGGCCGATAGCGGCACCAGTTTGCCATCCGAGGCGATAATCTGCACGGTCTTGAGCACTTCAGGATCCTGCGCATATTTGACATCAATGCCCATCACCACCTGGTACTGGTTCAGCGCACTGTAAATGGTGGACACCTGTCGCTGGCTGAACAGATTGTTCAGCACACCGGCAATCGTGGACATTTCCACATTCAGCCGGGTCGCACTTTCCCGGTTGATCACCAGTTCAATCCGTCGCCCTTTTTCCTCGGCTTCGGACTGCACATCCACCAATTCGGGCAAGGTGCTCATCGCCTGTCGTACCTGCGGCACCCATTTGCGCAAGGTATCCAGATCCCCCGACAACATATCATACTGGTAGGAACCGGCGGAGTCCCCGCCCCGGCCGGCGCGGATATCCTGTTGCGGCACCAGCGAGAGCCGTGCGCCGGCAATCGTCGGCAGGGACTTGCGCATATCGTTGATAATTTCCGTTGCCGACTGTGATCGTTCTGCAAACGGCTTGAGCTGGATCAGAAAGAAGCTGCTATTGCTGCCACCACGACCGCCGGAGTACCCTGAAACGGTGTCCACATTCGGATTTTGCAGAATCGCCTTGCGATACGCTTCCAGTTTGGGCACCGTCGCAGCAAATGACGTCCCCTGATCGGCACGGAAAAATCCCTGAATCATCCCGGTATCCTGTTCCGGAAAGAAGCCTTTGGGAACCGCAATATACAGATAGACATTCAGCACGACCGTGGCAACCAGCGTAAGCAACGTCAGAAAACGAAAGCGAATGGCAAAACGCAGCATGCGCCCATAGCCGGCGACCAGACGATCAAAAAAACCATCCCACATCCGCTGCAGACGGCTCTTCTCCAGATTCGGCTCATGCCTGAGCAACTGCGCGCACATCATGGGCGTGAGCGTGAGCGAAACAATCAGCGACATAACGATGGCCACCGACAGCGTCATGGCAAACTCAAGAAACAGCCTGCCGATCAGCCCGCCCATAAACAGCAGTGGAATAAATACCGCCACCAGGGACACACTCATACTCACCACGGTGAAGCCCACTTCACGCGCGCCCACCAATGCCGCACGCATGGGATGCATGCCGCGTTCGATGTATCGCATGACATTTTCCAGCACCACAATCGAGTCATCGACTACAAAACCGGTGGCTACGATCAGGGCCATCAGCGAAATGGTATTGAGCGAGTAGCCCAGAAAGTACATGAAGATAAACGTGCCCATCAGCGAAACCGGCACCGAAATGGCCGGAATCAGCGTCGCGCGCAGGCGTTGCAGAAAGAGCATCACCACCACGATCACCAGCAGTACCGCAATAATCAGCGTCAGTTCGGCCTCGTGCAGGGTCGCCCGGATACTGGGCGTACGGTCCTGCGCCACATCCAGATTCACCTGCGGCGGCAGCAACTGGGTCAGGTCAGGCAACATGGCATTGACCGCGTCCACCGTCTGAATGATGTTGGCATCGGCCTGCCGACGCACCAGCAGCACCACGGCCTGCTTGGTGTTGTAAAAACCCTTGTTGTACAGGCTTTCAGTGGAATCATAGACATGCGCAACATCGCGCAGACGGACGGCGGTATTATCTTTCCAGGCAACGATCAGGTTTTCAAAATCCCTGGCATAACGCAATTGCCCGTTGGTAGCCAGTTGCCACTGATATTCATTATTGTCCAGAAAACCCTTGGGCCTGACCGAGTTGGTCGCTGCCAGCGCCTCGCGAACGGTATCCAGCGAAATGCCCATGTTATTGAGCATATTGGGATTCAAATCCACACGCACGGCCGGCAAAGAGCTGCCGCCTACCGTCACTTCACCCACCCCGCGCACCTGCGCCAGCTTCTGCGCCAGGATCGTAGAGGCCAGGTCATACAACTCGCCCTGGCCAAGCAGATCCGAGGTCAGAGCAAGTACCATCACCGGCGTCGAGGACGGATTGACATTTCGATAGGTGGGCGGCTGCTTCATACTGCTGGGCAACAGGGGCCGCGCCGCATTAATGGCGGCCTGCACTTCGCGGGCAGCCGTATGCACGTCCTTGTTCAGGTCAAATATCATGAAAATGGACGTAGACCCTTCCGAACTGCTGGACTGCATTAAATCGATTCCGGCAATATTGCCCAGCGAGCGCTCCAGCGGCGTGGCTACGCTTGAGGCCATGGTCTCGGGGCTGGCGCCGGACAATGAGGCGCGCACCACAATGACCGGCGAGTCCAGTGTGGGCAACGGCGCCACCGGCAACAGAAAGAAGGCGACCATGCCCATCACTGCAACCGCCAGCGCCAGAAGTGACGTTGCTACCGGTCTAAGGATGAACGGGCGCGACAGACTCATAGTTCGGCCTGCGCGGCCACGTCAGATGGCCTGTTTTTTTGGCTAGCCTGTCAAACATCAGGTAAATGACCGGCGTGGTAAACAGCGTGAGCAACTGGCTGCAGATCAGACCACCCACCATGGTCAGCCCCAGCGGCTGCCGCAATTCAGCACCGGTGCCGGTGGAGAGCATGAGCGGGATCGCACCGAACAGCGCAGCCAGCGTGGTCATGAGAATAGGCCGAAAACGCAGCAGCGCCGCCTGATGAATCGCCTTGACCGGAGGCAGCCCCTGATGACGCTCGGCATCCAGCGCAAAATCGATCATCATGATGGCATTCTTCTTGACGATGCCGATAAGCAGAATAATCCCGATAATGCCGATCATATCCAGCTCGTTACCGGACAGCATCAGCGCCAGCAGCGCCCCCACTGCCGCAGAAGGCAGCGTTGACAGAATGGTTACCGGATGGATGTAGCTTTCGTACAGCACGCCAAGCACGATATACATGGTAAAGACGGCAGCCAGCAACAGCCATAATGTGCTGGACAGTGACGACTCGAACGCCTGCGCCGCTCCCTGAAAGCGCATTTCCACGGATGCCGGCAACCCGATCTCGGCCTTGATCTGATTCACACGCTGCACGGCATCGGATAACGATGCGCCGGGCGCCAGGTTGAAAGAGACCAGTGCGGACGGGAACTGATCAACACGCATCACTTCCAGCAACTCCTGCCCCGGCACAATCTGCGCCAATTGTGTCAGCGCAATCGGTGTGCCGGCAGAGGTCTTGATGTACACCTGGTCAAGATCGGCGGGATTATCGCGAAAATGCTCGGCCACTTCCATCACCACCCGATACTGGGCAGACTGGGTAAAGATCGTGGACACCAGACGCTGACCAAAGGCATCATACAGCGCGTTATCAATCTGTGTCATGGTGATGCCATAGCGCGCCGCTGCATCCCGGTCCACTTTAACAAGCGTTTGCAGGCCATTGAACTGGAAGTTGTCGGTCACACCGGCCAGAGCCTTGTCGGCCGCCAGATGCTCAACAAAGACAGGGACCCATTCGCGCAGTTGCGCCGCATCCAGGCTGGACAAGCTCAATTGATATTGCGTGCGCGAAACCCGGGCATCGATGGTCAGATCCTGTGATGCCTGCAAATAGACTTTCATGCCCTGCACCTGCGCAGCCCGTTCTTCCAGACGCGCCATGACATCTGTAATGGTGTCACGCTCTCCCGTGGGCTTGAGTTCTACCTGCATCCGCCCGGTATTCAGCGTGGCATTCGAGCCATCCACACCGATGAACGAGGAGACCGAGGCAACCGCCGGATCTGCCTTGATCGCCCGGGCGATCTGCACCTGGCGCTCGGACATCATTTTGAATGAGGACGACTGCGGTGCTTCGGTAATGATCTGGATCATGCCCGTATCCTGCTGCGGGAAAAATCCCTTCGGAATCCACATGTAAAGCAGGACAGTAAGTACAAAAGTGGCCAGCGCCACCAGCAGCGTCAGGGTCTGATGCCGCAGGACCACAGTAAGCATGCGGTCGTAACCATGAATCACCCGATCAATCGCCTGTCCCAGACGACGATGCAGGCGATTACCCTCGTACTCAGACTCGGGCTTGAGCATGCGCGCGCACATCATCGGCGTCAGCGTCAGGGAGATCACGAGTGAAATAATAATGGCCGTCGCCAGCGTAATGGCAAACTCACTGAACAGCCGGCCGATCACGTCGCCCATGAACAGCAGCGGAATCAGCACCGCAATAAGCGAGACGGTCAGCGAGATCAGGGTAAAGCCGATTTCGGCGGCCCCCTTGAGCGCGGCCTGCATGGGGTTTTCGCCGTTTTCGATATGACGCGCGATATTTTCGATCATGACAATGGCATCATCCACCACAAAACCGGTGGCAATGGTGAGCGCCATCAGCGTCAGATTGTTCAGACTGAAGCCCAGCAGGTACATCACACCAAAGGTGCCAACGATAGACAGCGGCACCACAATGGAAGGAATGACCGTTGCACTGAAACTGCGCAAAAACGCATAGGTCACCACGATCACCAGCAGGATCGCCATCAGCATTTCATTTTGCACATGATTGATCGATTCGCGAATGGTTTCGGTGCGATCCGCCACCACATCAACCTGCAGCGAAGCCGGCAAAGCCTGCCGCAGTTGCGGCAGCAGCTTTTGCACATTGTCCACGACATCGATCACATTGGCGCCGGGCTGACGCTGGATATTGAGCAGAATAGCCGGTTTGTCATTAATCCATGCGGCCTGTCGCACATCCTCGGCCGATTCAATCGTGTTGGCCACATCCTTCAGGCGCAGCGGCGCGCCGTTGTTGTAGGCAAGAATCAGATTGTTGTATTCGGCTGCCGTTTTGACCTGGCTATTGGCATAGATGGTTGTGCCTCGACGCGGACCATCGATATTGCCGGTAGGCTGGTTGACATTGGCCGCGGTGATAGCGGTGCGCACATCGCTTAAGGCCAGACCATTGGCAGCGAGGGCTGTGGGGTTCACCTGGATGCGCAACGCCGGCCGTTGCCCGCCCGCGATACTGACCAGCCCCACCCCCGATATCTGCGACAGTTTTTGCGCCATGCGGGTTTCAACCAGGTCACGGGCCTCATGCAGGGGCACATTATCCGACGAGATCGCCAGTGTGACAACGGGCCGGTCTGCCGGATTGACCTTGTTGTACACCGGCGGCATGGGCATATCCGAAGGCAACAGGTTCGATGCCGCGTTGATCGCCGCCTGCACCTCCTGTTCGGCCACGCTCATTTGCACATCCAGCCCGAACTGCAGCGTGACCACTGATGCGCCGCCCGAGCTGGACGATGTCATTTGCAATAAGCCGGGCATCTGTCCAAACTGACGCTCAAGCGGCGAGGTGACCAGCGATGCCATCGTGTCGGGCCCCGCCCCCGGATACAGCGACACAACCTGGATGGTCGGATAATCGACTTCAGGCAGTGCAGAAACAGGTAACAGACGATAGGCAACCAGACCGCCCAGAAAAATGGCGATCATCGCCAGCGTGGTTGCCACCGGCTTCAGAATGAACGTGCGCGAGATATTCACTTGACGATCTCAACTTTGGCCCCATTACGCAGACGATCCACGCCTTCCGAGACCACCTGTTCTCCTTCGGCCAGCCCCTTGGTAATCTGGGTATAGCCACTATCGACCACCCCCAGTTCAATCTGGCGGGTCTCAACAGTATTGTCGTCTTTCACTATATACACATAGGGGCCGCGGGAACTGTTCTGAATGGCATCGGACATGACCACCAGCGCATCGGGCACCTCGCGCACTTTCAGTTCCGTATTCACAAACTGATTCGGAAACAGCGTTTCGTTTTCGTTGGCGAATGTCGCCTTCATCCTGACGGTACCCGTGGTAGTATCCACGGCATTATCCATGGAGGCCAGTTCGCCTTCGGCCAGTTGCGTCTTATTGTCGCGGTCGCGCAAAACGACCTTGAGCTTTTCGCCCTTATATAGCGGACCGGCGACATCGGGCAACCAGGATTCTGGCATGGAGAATACCACCGCAATGGGCTGCACCTGGGTAATGGTGACGATCCCGTCGGTGGAGCCTGCAGACACCAGATTGCCCACGTCCACCGTGCGCAGACCCAGCCGCCCACTGATGGGTGCGGTCACTTTGGTGTAGGTCAGCGACAGGCGGGCCTCATTGACGGCGGCCTGATTGTTTTGTGCCTGGCCTTCATACTGGCGCACCAGGGACTGCTGCGTATCTACCTGCTGGCGGGCGATCGAATCCTGCTTGAACAGCGTCTGATAGCGTTGTAAATCCCGTTTGGCATTGGCCAGCAGTGCCGTATTCTGTGCCAGTGTGCCCTGCGCCTGCTGCAGCGCCACTTCAAATGAGCGCGGGTCAATCTGCACCAGCAGATCGCCTTCATTGACCTTCTGGCCTTCGGTAAAGAGAATTTTCTGAATCGGGCCGTCAACCCGGCTGCGCACCGTCACGGTATTGAACGCGGTAACGGTACCCAGGCCACTGACACTGACCGTGAGATTTTTTTTCATGACAGGCACAACGCTAACGGGGGTGGCCACCATAGGCATGCCATTGCGCCCGCCTCCCGGGGCACCGCGCCCGCCCGAGGCCGGCGCTGCGCCGCCCGCCCGTTGCCCTGCCGCCGGTTTGTCTGCCTGTTTTTGATCGGCGCTGTGCTGCCAATAGTAATAACCACCGCCGGCAAGCAGCAGAATAATCAGCAGGAGTAACGGTTTACGGGACTTTCTATTGGTACTTGAGGGAGCCGGCATAGGTCTGACAACGCTTCTGATTCAGGAAGCCCCTATTTTTACCTATTTACCGGGGCGCGGCATCCCTTTTGCCGACAGCTGTAATAAATCGCAACAAGGCAGTTGTAACAGGAAAACCATCGGAAATACGCTAACTGACGTCAACCGCCACATTCAGACATTACAGAATGACAATTTGAATGCAGTAGGTGTTGTAATCAGTTGCGTTTTGTATTGATTGTCCAGTTCGGAAAAGCGTACCCATACCACATATTTGTTCGCACTGATTTCCGGATAGATCAGGCGCTCGTCCGATACCCATACTCGCACCATCTGGTATATTTTACCGCCGAGCATTTCCTGAAAGACGCCCCCTTCCTGGGTGCCGGCATCAATCGGACTACCCGACTCACGCAGCATTTTCAGCACCACACTGACACCATCGAATAACGGCATGAAGGGTTCAACCCACTGGGTGATTGCGCGCTGGCGATTCTCTTCAGGCGACAGTTGCCAGGCATGGTAGGAAGGGATATCAATCTGCGAGGTACCGCCTGGCACGGCAAAGCGGTTTTTCAGACTCATGAGCCATTCGTTTTCGCGCGCAGCCTGACCAATGCGGCCCTTACCCATCAGCGCGACGGACACACGATTCAAATCGCCAATGGCCGCATCGAGGGCGTTCAGATCAATATTCGGATGGTGGCGGTAGTTTTCCAGATTGGCTTTCTGCCTGTCAATATCCTGCAAAATCCCGGAGCGCACTTCTGCCCTATCGCATGTATCCATAATTTCAAACAGCAGGGATAATGCGACATGCTGATGCATGGGACTGGTTCCACTGATAAATGCAAATAATCGCTTGAACAGATATTCAAGTCGCATCAGGGATCGGATACGCTCATTAATAGGATATTCGTATAAAACCAATTGACTGACCCTTTTCTTTTTTGATATCACATTATGCAGGCACCAGGCGCCTGCTCACTGCTGCCGGGGAATGGCGATCTCGCGTCCCTGGCGCAGCGGGGTTGCAGGCCCGCAGTTGCCGCCCTGCTATTGTGTCTTCTGTTGCCCGCTCAATTGCAGCCAATGCTCATGCACCTGCTGCACCCGCTCTTCGAGCATGGCGAGTGTAATACCGGCACCGTTGAAGATCACATCGTCAGCGGCTGCCAGCCGTTGCTGGCGTCGCGCCTGAGTACTCATGATGTCCGTGACGGCCTGTACCGAAAGACCACTGCGTGCCTGCACGCGCGCGATCTGTTCTGTTTCTTCACAGTCTACCACACAGATTCGGTCCATTATCGGGCGATATCGGGCCAGAGACTCAACCAGCAGTGGAATATCGTAGACCAGATAAAGCCCGGTGGCTGCCGCGGCGGCGGCCTGCGTCGCCTGACCAATAAGCGGGTGCAGAATCTGTTCGAGCTGACGCCGCTTAGCCACATCCTGAAAAACCTGCTGGCGCATATAAGCGCGATCCATGGCACCGTCTGCCTGCACTGCCCTGCTCCCAAATGCCTGTGCAATAGCCGGCATGGCCTTACCTCCCGGCTGGGTCAGGGACCGCGACAGGGCATCGGCATCAATCACGCTGGCACCCCGGGCGGCAAGCAATTGCGAAACGGTGGACTTACCCGAGCCGATGCCCCCTGTCAGACCTATCCTGTACAACGCAGACTCCCTTGAAAAACAAGGCCGGGCGCGCAACGCCTGGCCTGATCATGCAATATGTACTGCCCATATCTGCCTGCGGACAGTCGCAGGATACATGCATTGCAAGCGCGCCCAACGCCAGACAGGGGCCAAACGCAATGGTCCGCAGCAACGCACCGGTTATACATCGTATTACCAGAATGTACACCAGTCCTGCAAAACAGGCCACACATAACAGCAAGAGTAATTGATTGTAAGGAAACCAGAGGGTCAGCACGGCGATCATCTTCAGGTCGCCTGCAGCCAGCGCAGGCCTGCTCCCAACAGCCTCGCATCGTCTTATGCAAAGCAACACCACCGGCACCGTGACAGCAAACGCAGGCAGGGCATGGGCCAGCGTCGGCGTGTCCGGCAGGCCGGCCACGATTGACAGCAGGCCTACAAGCAGCAGTAATGCCAGCAGATAATCGGGCAACAAGCGCATCTGAATATCAGCCAGCGTCAACAAGGCCAGCAGGTAAAAGAACAACAGCCACTGCCGAGACCACTCACAGGTAAGCAGGTAAAGAAATACCGGCAATGCGATCCCCACTATCAACAGCAGGATGCCCGTAAAGCGCCAGCCCGCTGTGACCACGCAAGCAGCCACTGCTGCGTGCCCGTAACGCCAGCGCAGAACAGCGCATAGCAATGCATATGCGGGCCACAAACTGCACGCCATCAAAACACTAAGCAAAAACATAACCCTACAGCAGCACCCGACAGCCACCCGAGAACCCGGACGCCGGCAACGTCTTCACGCCGGTGCCTCCCACGATCGATGCCTGCCCGCCTGCCCCGTGCATGACGCTGCCGGCACCATCGGAAATCCGATGGGTTGATCCAAAACGACTGGCTGTGCCGGGATGGATATTGCCGTGGTAATATGCCGCTAGTTCAGCTAGTTCAGTGTCCGCGCAGGCCTGTGACGTCTTCCTGGCTTTATTCCAAATCCGGGTTCTGATCCGGGTTCTGATCCGGGTTCTGATCCGGGTTCTGATCCGGGTTCTGATCCGGGCTTTGATCCGGGCTTTGATCCGGGCTTTGATCCGGGTTCTGATCCGGGCTTTGATCCGGGTTCTGATCCGGGCTTTGATCCGGGTTCTGATCCGGGCTTTGATCCGGGCTTTAGTTCCGACTTCAGTCCCGGCTTTGACCCTGACGCTGATCCTGTTTAATAGGAAAAAAACTGTCATGCTTTCTGTTCCATTCCGTTTTCGACCGGCACTGCTGTCGGCTTCCCTTCTGGTCCTGCTGGCCGGTTGCAGCACCTCGGCGCAACACTCAACGGCAAGCGATACCGCGACCCGAGAGCGTGAAACGCGGCCTGCGTCTGCCTATCCTGGGAGCGGGCAAATCCAGATTCCCTTCGGCACGTCGGAGCCCACCCAGGCCGAGCTGCTTGCCGAAAGACAGCGGCAATCCACAACCCAGGGCCTGATACCGGAAGGCAGAACCTTTCTTGGCTCCATCCCGTGCGAAACGGCAGCATGCTCCGTACAGCGCGTGACCCTCACTCTGTTACCAGACGGGCGCTGGCAGCGGATATCGCAGCCTCTGGTACCAGCCGGCGCACCGCGCACAGACGCCGGCTGCTGGAGACCGGAACCCGGAACCCGGCCTCTGGTACATCTGTTACCGCTACGTGCCAACGGCAGCAGCGCCAGTATCGCTTCGTTCAGCATGCAAAGCCCGGCTGTGCTCAACGTACAAACGCTCGGCACCAGAACAATCACCCGACGCTATACACTCACCATACAGGCAGATAAGGATTCGTCCAGCGCATTACAGAACGACACTTCGTTTTTCTGCCCGGCGCGTTAATAAGCAAGCCGTCCTAACCCGGCTGCCATGATCTGATCGTTCACGCCTTGCACGGTCTATACCGCCAGGTAACCGTGATGGTTCATGCCTGTTGATTGTCGGAGATATGCGGGTTGAGCCGGGAAAACACCTGCCGTGCCAGCTCTGTGGCATTACGAACATGCATTTTTCGAAAAATGCGGGCCCGATGTGCTTCTATGGTTCGTTGCGACACGCCGAGTTCGGCGGCCGCAACCTTGTTTGGCAAGCCGCGAGTAATAAAAAAGAAAACTTCTTTTTCCCGTGGCGTCAGGCACTGTATCAGGACATCCAGCCCTGGCATGTTTTCTCCTGTTCCCATCTTGATTCCTCTTATTTCTTGTGAAGATGGGACAAATTATAGTGATCATGCCAGTGACCAAAAACTATCAGTATTGACAGTCTATGGTTGATATGCGAATTCCAGGTTATCAATCAGACGGGTTGTTCCCAACTTGGCTGCGGCCAGTACGACCAGCGGTTCGTTGGCAAGAATCTCCTCCTGCGACGGCGGATTAAGATCATGCCGACGGCGCACCGACACATAGTCTACTTCCCATCCGCGATCAGCAAGCTTCTTGCGACCGAATGCTTCCAGGGATTCCACGCTGGCATCGCCCGTCTGCAACTGATTGCGAACCGCCTCCAGGGTCTGATACAAAATCGGCGCTTCAGCGCGTTCGCTGTCCGACAGAAAGCGGTTGCGTGAAGACATGGCCAATCCGCTATCTTCGCGCACGGTTTCATGCGCATAAATAGTGATCGGCAACTGGAATTGACGGCACATTTTGCGCACAATCATCAATTGCTGATAGTCTTTTTTACCAAACACGGCCACCTTGGGCTGTACACAGGAAAACAGCTTGAGCACCACCGTTGATACCCCGGAAAAAAACCCCGGGCGAAACTCGCCTTCCAGAATATTACCCAGGCCTTCAGGCGGCTGAATCCTGAAACTTTGCGGCTCCGGATACATCTCCTTGACCGCAGGTGCAAACAGCACATATACATCCCGCCGCTCTTCGAGCTTGCGAATATCCTCTTCCAGCGTACGCGGATATTTGTCGAAGTCTTCATTGGGCCCAAACTGCAGGGGATTCACAAAAATGCTGGCTACAACCGGATCACCATGCTGGCGCGCCATTTTCATCAGCGCCAGGTGGCCCTCGTGAAGATTGCCCATGGTAGGAACGAAAGACGCACGCAACTGGCCGCGCAACTGATCCCTGAGCTCTTCAATGGTATGTACAACTTTCAATCTGATTCCTTTGACAGGTCAGGCCACGGCCTGGCTGCTATATGAGAGACGAATATAAATGGGGGCGTAGGGTTCTGCCTGGGTGATTTCCAGGAGGGTTTCACGGGCCAGTTCCAGCATGGCCAGAAAATGAACCACGACGACTGCCGCCGGATCACCATCTTCCACCCGCTCATAGAACAGATCCCGAAATTCCATGAATCGCACGTCAGACAGACGACGCAGAATATGGGTCATATGATCACGCACCGATAGCTGTTCGCGCGTAATATGGTGGTGTGCATTCAGTTTGGCCCGCTTCATGATGTCCAGCCAGGCCAGACGCAGGTCTTCAGCATTCACCTCGGGCAGTGCCCTCTCGGTGCTCAGATCCATAAAGGCGCGAGCACGCTCGAAGTCACGACCCAATTGTGGCAATTCATTGAGCTTCTGGGCCGCCAGCTTCATCTGCTCATACTCCAGCAGACGACGAACCAGCTCAGCACGCGGATCTTCCACCTCTTCACCGGTGTCTGATTTTTTGACCGGCAGCAGCATACGCGACTTGATTTCAATCAGCAGGGCCGCCATCAGCAGATATTCGCCGGCCAGCTCCAGATTGTGCTTGCGGATCTGATCCACATAATTCAGATATTGCCGGGTCACTTCCGACATGGGAATATCCAGCACATTGAAGTTTTGCTTGCGGATCAGGTACAGCAATAGATCCAGCGGCCCTTCAAAGGCCTCCAGGAAAACTTCCAGCGCATCTGGCGGAATGTACAGATCCTGAGGAATATTGAACAGCGGCTCACCGTACAGGCGCGCCAATGCGACCGAATCGATGGTGTCGGGTGTGGAATCCACTTCAGGAGAGACCAGCGCGTTGAGCTGATCGGCAGGCACCGTCATTCGGGCGTTCAGCTATTGCTCGAATACACGTAGGGTTTCTGGGGCACTTTGGCCTTTCTGAAACCATCGAGCAGGTCGGTATCCAGGGTTTTATCCCACAGGAGTCCGCGCCCCTGCCGTTGCCGCTCTTCGGTACCAGGGTGTTCGTCTTTGTACTGCTTGATGAACTTGGTAATATCAGATTCGAAATTGTCTGCCATGATTTTGTAACCGTTGGTGTAAATAGCCGTATACGTAGCTGTATAGGGCCGCTTGATGCCGCCATTTTACACCGGAATCCGGGACGGCATCCCGGCCAGGGCATTAGTGCAGAATCTGGTCCAGAAAATGACGGGTACGTTCATGTTGCGGATGGTCAAAAAACGCATCCGGCGTGTTCTGCTCCACGATGCTGCCCTGGTCCATGAACACCACACGATCGGCAACCTGGCGCGCAAAGCCCATCTCATGCGTGACGCACAGCATGGTCACGCCAGACTCTTCGGCCAGATTAACCATCACGTCCAGCACTTCCTTGACCATTTCCGGGTCCAGCGCAGAGGTGGGCTCGTCAAACAGCATCACTTTGGGGTTCATGCACAGCGAACGGGCGATCGCAACACGCTGTTGCTGCCCCCCGGACAGCTGGCCGGGAAACTTGCCGGCCTGATCCGGTATGCGCACCCGCTCCAGATACTGCATGGCGGTGTCGCGCGCCTGCTGCTGCGACTGTTTCAGGACCCAGATCGGCCCCAGCGTGAGGTTTTCAAGTACGGTCAGATGCGGAAACAGATTAAAGTGCTGGAACACCATGCCCACATTTTTGCGCACCTGTTCGATTTTTTTCAGATTGTCGCTCAGTTGCGTTCCGTCAACGACAATCCTGCCTTCCTGATGCGACTCCAGGGCGTTGATGCACCGGATCAGCGTCGACTTTCCGGAGCCGGACGGTCCACAGATCACGATGCGCTCGCCCGCAGCAACGTCCAGATTGATGTCTCGCAGTACATGATACTGGCCGTACCACTTGTTGACATTTTCCATGAGGATAATAGTTTCTGACACAGATTAACTCCAGGGTCTGGCGGCTAGCGCGAATAGCCCGTATCCAGCTGTGCTTCAAGCCGCTTGGAATAGCGGGACATGGCAAAGCAGAACACGAAATAAATCAGGGAAATGAACAAATACGCTTCAATACTGAACCCCCGCCACAACGGATCTGACAGGGATGCCTTGGCCGACAGCGTCAGATCATAAATACCGATAACGACCACCAGCGATGTGTCCTTGAACAGAGCAATGAAAATACTCACCAGTGGCGGGATCACGATTTTGAGCGCCTGTGGCAACACAATTTTGCGCATGGTCTGCCAATAATTCAGGCCGATAGACTGGGCGCCTTCGATCTGTCCCCGGGGAATCGCCTGCAATCCGCCGCGAACCGTCTCGGCCACATAGGCAGAAGCAAACATGATGATGGCAATCTGTGCCCGCAACAGTTTGTCAATCGATATCCCTTCCGGCAAAAACAGCGGCAGCATGACAGACGACATAAAGAGCAGACTGATCAGTGGCACGCCGCGGATAATTTCGATATACACCACGCACAGCGCTTTGATGACCGGCATATCCGAGCGGCGCCCAAGCGCCAGTACCACGCCAATGGGGAAGGCAAACGCAATCCCGAAAGTGGACAGGATCAGCGTCAGCGGCAGGCCGCCCCAGCGCGTATTTTCTACGTAAGACAGGCCGGCAAAACCGCCCCACATCAGACCGGCCACCACCGCCAGGCCGACCACCCAGATCACAACCAGCCGCCAATTCCAGAAACGCCGCAAGGCGCTGCAGATGATGACAGCGAGCAGCACCAGCGTTGCCAGCAAGGGCCGCCACTGTTCATCGTAAGGATAGGTGCCGAACAGAATGAGGCGATATTTTTCCCGAATGAAGGCCCAGCACGCACCGCCCGATGCGGCGCTGCACTCCTGAGCATTGCTGGCGGTGAAATTGGCTTTAAGCAGCGCCCATTCCACCAGTGGCGGCAAGCTCATCAGCAAGAACCATACCAGGAAAAGGGTAATCAGAATATTCAGCGGTGAAGAAAACAGGCGCGCCCGCAACCAGCCGAACGCACCGCTTTTCCCTCTGGGCGGCGGCATTGCGGCGGCGATATCCATATCCTGTGTCGTCATATTCATGGCTATCGCTCCACCAGCGCAATGCGCCGGTTATACCAGTTCATGAACAGGGAAATAGACAGGCTGACCGTCAGATACGCGGCCATGACAATAAGAATACCCTCGATCGCCTGCCCCGTCTGATTCAGGGTAGTATTGATGATTGACACAATATCCGGGTAGCCGATAGCCACTGCCAGTGAGCTGTTTTTTATCAGGTTCAGATAGGTGCTGGTGAGCGGTGGAATCATAATCCGTAACGCCTGCGGCAGAATGATCAGACGCAGCGCACGACGGCGACTCAGCCCAACGGAGCCGGCTGCCTCCCACTGGCCGGCAGGCACGGCCTGTATCCCCGAGCGCACAATTTCCGCGACAAAGGCCGATGTGTAAATCACCAGCCCACAGAGCAGCGCAGTCAACTCCGGCGTAATGCTGGCGCCACCGGCAAAATTGAATCCCCTGAGTTCAGGCACACTGAAAACCAGTTCGCCGCCACCGAGAAAAAACCCGGCCACCGGCAACAGAATAAATAGCGCCAGACCTATTGGCCACAGCGCCGTTTGCACGCCGGTATCGATTTGCCGACGGCGCACATACCGGCCCGCCACCACGGTGAGCAACAAGGCAAGCACGACGGCGGCCAGCATCCATATCAGGCCCTCGCCTTCGGCAGAAGGAAACCGGAAGCCGCGATTGGACAGAAACACGCCCGGCAGCGGATGCATAGCCTGGCGCGGACCCGGCAAGGTTTCCACAATCAGCGCGTACCAGAAAAAAAGCTGAATCAGCAGCGGAATATTGCGCAGCACCTCTACATACACGGCAGCCAGCTTTGCAATCAGCCAGTTTTTTGACAGGCGGGCAATGCCCATCACAACCCCCAGCAGCGTGGCCAGCACGATCCCCACAAGAGAAACATAAAGGGTATTGACCAGACCCACCAGAATGGCGCGCCGATAAGTATCGGTGGGCGAATAGTCTATAAGCGATTCGCCGATGGCAAAGCCAGCCTCACGTCCGAGGAAATCGAAACCGCTGCGGATATTGCGCACTTCCAGATTGTGAATGGTATTTGTCACCAAATACCAGACACCGCCAGCGACCAGCCCAAGCACGACAATCTGATAGACCATCGAGCGAAATGTTGGATCACTCCAGGAAAAGGCCATGCCTTTGGATTTGTTTTTCTTCATGCGTTACAGTATCAGGAGGGACCGGGTCTGCCGGCTTCGGTTCCTGCGATCAGGTACGAATAAAAAGGCTGAAACCACATCGTACCTGTTTTCAGGCCGCAGCGAACCAGCATGACGTAAAGAATACCATCGTTATACCCTATCTTGTTCGGCCCATGCGCCAGTTCATGCAATCACAATCGTAAATACCCTAATGGATAGGCAATTACTCTAAAATACGCGTTAACAGAACCGAATTTCAAGTAACCGGATCCTCATGATTCAATTCCAGCATGTCTTCAAATCCTACGGACAGGGTGCGAATATCCTGGCTGATATCAATTTCAGCATCGCGCCGGGTGAATTCGTTTTCGTCTCCGGTCCATCCGGAGCCGGCAAATCCACGCTTCTCAAGCTGATCGGCGGACTGGAAGCACCCACGCGCGGGTCCGTCATCGTCAAGGGCCAGCACATGGACCAGATCGGCAGCCGTGCCAGGCCCTATCTGCGGCGTGCCGTTGGCGTGATTTTGCAAAATATGCATCTGCTGTATGACCGGAGTGCCTTCGAAAACGTCATGCTGCCGCTGGCGGTGATTGGCCTGAGTTCGGACAAGGCAGCCGCGCGGGCACGCGCTGCGATCGCCAAGGTCGGCCTGTCCGGCAAGGAACAGCTCAACCCGATCGCGCTGTCAGGCGGCGAACAGCAACGCCTGGCCATTGCCCGCGCGATTGTCAACAAACCCGCCATTCTGATCGCCGACGAACCCACGGCCAACCTGGATCAGGCCAGTGCCCAGAAGATTCTGGAAGTATTCCGTGACTTCAATCGTGTCGGCGTGACCACGCTTATTGCTTCACATGACCTTGAACTGCTGCGCCGGCACGCCAACCGCACGCTGCTGATCGAGCCGGGCCGCTTCAAGGATCTGGGAACCCACGCATGAAAACCTGGATAAGACATCATTTTTACGCCATGCATATCGCCATCCGGCGCCTGCTGGCTACACCCTTTTCGTCGCTCACCAACATTGCGGTGATTGCCCTTGTACTGGCACTGCCTCTGCTGGCCAGCTCCATCCTGGTTTCCATGGAACCGGTAGCACGCGATGTCTCGGTGAACCCGGCTATCACGCTGTTCATGAAAGGGCAGGTACCACTGGAAGAAACGCGCGAGCTGGGCGACAAGCTGCAGCAGGAAAATCAGGCCTATATAGAAAAACTGGAAGTGATCGATAAAAACGAGGCGCTGGCAGGATTACGCGCCTCCGAATCCTGGTCCAACGCCCTGAAAGTGCTGCCGCGTAACCCCCTGCCCAATTCGATTGTCGTGACGATCAAAGCAATGGACGATCAGGCGGGTAAAGCGCAGGAACTGGCGCAGGCATGGAGCAGTCTGGATAACGTAGACACAGTGCAGTTCGACAGCGCCTGGGTACAAAAGCTGGACGCGATTCTGTCCTTTACCCGCGGCGTTTTGCTGCTGCTGGCCATCGGTGTTGCCGTGGTGGTTATCGGTACGGTATTTAACACAGTGCGCATGCAGGCGCTGGTACAGCGGGAAGAAATCGCCGTGGCACGCCTGGTGGGCGCTACCGAGTCTTTCGTGCGGCGCCCCTTTCTGTATCTGGGCGCCCTGACCGGCCTGATCGCCGGCGTGCTGTCGCTTCTGCTGACCACTTTCGGGCTGGCTTCGCTCAACGGCGCCATTGCCCGGCTCTCGGAAAGCTACGGCACCGATTTCGTGATCCGCCTGCCCGATGTGACCTGGCTGGCGACCGCCATTGTACTGGTGATGATTGTAGCGGCGCTGGCAGCGCAATGGTCCATGACCCGGCATTCGCGTTTCTGATCCATGTCATTTGCCGGTACCGTCATTGATTGGCAGCGTGAACGCGGCAGGCACGACCTGCCATGGCAGGGCAGCCGTGACCCCTATCGCGTCTGGCTCTCCGAGATCATGCTGCAACAAACGCAGGTGGCGACGGTCATTCCCTACTATGACCGTTTCCTGTCCCGTTTCCCCACCCTGCACGCGCTGGCCCGGGCCAGCCAGGAAGAGGTCATGCCCTACTGGGCAGGGCTGGGCTACTACGCAAGGGCACGCAATCTGCATCGCTGCGCCAGGGTCATTGTGGATGACTGGCACGGTGCGTTCCCGAAAAACGCCGACGATATTGCCAAACTGCCGGGTATCGGACCATCCACGGCCAATGCCATCGCCGCCTTCTGCTACAACGCGCGCCAGCCTATCCTGGACGGAAATGTCAAGCGGGTCTTTTGCCGCTATTACGGCATTGAAGGCGAAACCCAGAAAAAAGCGACTGAGGCCGTCCTGTGGGAACGGGCCTGGCAGCACCTTGAAGCCGTGCCGGACGATATCGATATGGCGGCATACACGCAAGGCCTGATGGATCTGGGTGCAACCTTGTGTACGCGCAGCAAGCCGGCCTGTCATCGCTGTCCTCTGGCCGGTCATTGCGTCGCAAAGCGCGAAGGCCGCCAGGCACAGCTACCCACGCCGCGCCAGCGCAAGGTGGTGCCGCTACGCCAGGTCTGTGTATTGATTCTGGAGCAAAACGAGCAGATTCTGATGTATCGCCGGGCCGATAAAGGCATCTGGGGTGGCTTGCTGACGCTGCCCGAGTTCAGGGACCGCCAGGCCTGTACCGCCTATCTGCAGCAGGCGCTCGGCGAGCACACGGCGCCGGTCGCACTGGCCGCATTCGAGCATGTATTCACCCATTTTCGCCTGCATATCGAGCCGCTGCTGCTGCACGCCCCGGCCCTGCCGGCCATGCTGCCGCCCGTTGGCGACGAAGCCGACCAATCCAGTCGCTGGCAGTGGGTGGCGCTGGACACGCTGGCCGATACAGCGCTGCCGGCGCCCCTGCGCAAGCTGCTGACCGGCTATTTTGATGAAACGCCAAACGGTGCAAGCGGCACACCGCGCCTGTTCTGAACAAATAACACACCGCTGACAGCCGCAGCGGTGATTACTCCTCGGATCGCGCCGACTTGCGGCTGGGTACGTAATTGGAAATACTCATCAACAGGCCGCAGGCAAAACCCAGCGTGACCAGTGCGGTGCCACCGTAGCTCATGAAAGGCAACGGCACACCCACTACCGGCAGAATGCCCATGACCATGCCCATGTTCACGAACACATACATAAACAGCATCATGGTCATGGCGCCCGCCAGCAGCCGTCCGAACTGAGTGCGCGCTCTGATCGTGATCAGAAAGCCGCGCAACAGCAACAGCGTGTACAACAGCAACAGCATGACGCCGCCGTACAGCCCGAACTCTTCGGCAAAGACGGCAAAGATAAAGTCGGTGGTCCGCTCGGGGATAAAATCCAGATGCGTCTGGGTACCCAGCATATATCCCTTGCCGTATAACCCGCCAGAACCGATGGCAATCATGCCCTGGATAGTATGAAACCCCTTGCCCAGCGGATCGCTGCCAGGATCAAGCAATGTGCACACCCGATGCTTCTGATATTCATGCAAAATAACCCAGTCAAAATCCGGGCCGCAAAGCACCGGTTCATAATGCAGGATCATCACGATGGCCGCCACGCCCAGTACAAATACAGGCGCAATCAGCTTGAATGACAGACCGGCAAAATAGATAATGAAAAAACCCGTGCTCAGCACCAGCAGCCCGGTACCCAGATCGGGCTGCCGAATGATCAGCATGAATGGCGCCAGCAGCAACACCCCGGCAATCAGAAAATCCAGTACCCGCAACTCGGAGCGGTGTTTATCGAAATACCAGGCAAGCATCAACGGCACAATGATTTTCATCATTTCAGATGGCTGGATGACTGTGACACCAATATTCAGCCAGCGCGTAGCCCCCTTGTTGGTAATACCCACCAGCAGTACGGCAACCAGCATCAGCACGCCAACGACATAGAGCGGAATGGCAAATTTCATGATGCGTGAGGGCGGGATGATCGCAACGAACCACATGACAAAAAAGGCCAGCAGAAAATTGCGCGCCTGACTGGCAAAACGCCAGTCGGTTCCACCCACTGCAGAATGCATGACCGTCATGCCCAGCATGCAGAAAATGACCAGAATCAGCAGCAGCGGCCAGTCAAACGCGCGGAACGCCCGCAGGATCCAGTCCATCAATTTATTCATTATTCTGCCTTTGTTCAGCGCCATTGCGGCCACTGCCATTGCCAACCGGCGCAAGAATATCAGGCAAGTGTTCCGGCGCCTTGTCTTCAGGATTGGCCGGCACATCCTGCGGCACCATCACATCGGGCGACGTATCTTCGGCAGGTTCGTCGCTGTCGAGTTCCAGCACGGGAACCGAATCGACCTGAGCCGAGCGCTTCGGCGAGAGCCAGTAGTCAAAGACCTTACGGGCGATAGGCGCAGCAATACTGGCCCCCCAGCCACCATTTTCGACAATCAGCGCCACGGCGATTTTCGGCTCATTGGCTGGTGCGAAACCCATATAGAGTGCGTGATCCCAGAGATTGCGCTTCAGATTACGCGAATTGTATTTTGATCCCTTCAGGCTGAAAACCTGAGCGGTACCGGTCTTGCCGGCAGAATCATAAGCCGCGCCAGCGAAACTGCGCCTGGCCGTCCCGCGGCGGGTAACATCAACCAGCGCATCCTTAACCAGCCGGATCGACGCCTGGCTCACCGGAATCTGATAATCGGGCTGCTTCACCGTTGGCGTACGGGTCTTGTTAACCGTATTTTCCAATTCGCTGACCAGATGCGGGCGAATATACTTGCCGTCGGCCGCCAGCGTCGATGTTGCCTGCGCCAGTTGCATAATGGTAAAGGAATTGTACCCCTGCCCTACCGCAACCGAAATCGTCTCACCAGGAATCCAGCGCTGCTGGCGGGGGTCCTTGAAGGCTTTTTTCTTCCATTCTCGCGAGGGCAAAATGCCGATCTTCTCGTAATCCAGATCAATCCCGGTCTTGCGCCCGAATCCGAACAGCTGCGAAAAGTCATGCAGCGCATCCACGCCAATCAGGGGACCCAGGCTGAAGAAGTAGGTATCGGAAGAAACGACCAGCGCCCGATGCATATTGGTCGGCCCGTAGGCCGCGCCACCGGCATTGCGAAAACGCTGGTTGCCATATTCAAAATAGCCGGGGTCGGGAATGCGGGCATTCGGATCGCGCACACCCAGCTTGAGCGCCGCCAGGGCGACAAACGGTTTGTAGGTAGAGCCTATAGGAAACGTACCTGACACAGGACGGTCGATCAGCGGATGCTCTGGTGAATCGGCCAGCCTGCGCCAGTTTTCCACGTCGATACCGTCGATGAACAGATTCGGATCATATGAGGGCGCCGACACATAGGCCAGCACCTGCCCGTTACGCGGATCAAGCGCAACCAGTGCCCCGCGCTCGGGCATCCCTTCTTTGACAAAGCCCTTGCTGTACAGGTCTTCGACCATTTTCTGCAAGCCCATATCAATAGACAGGTGCAGCGTGTCGCCCGGAATCGGATCAATCCGCTTCAAAACCTGCACCGGCTTGCCCGATGCCGCCACCTCCACCTCTTCCCAGCCGGTCTTGCCGTGCAGCACCGCTTCGTAGCTGGCTTCAATCCCTTTTTTGCCGATCACATCGGTGCCGCGATAGTTGCCCTCGACCCCATCCTGTTCCAGACGTTCCTGATCTCTCTCGGAAATACGACCAACATAGCCCACGACATGCGCAGCCGACTCGCCTTGCGGATATTCACGAACCCAGCGAGCACGCAGATTGACATCAGGAAAGCGAAAGGAATGAGCAGCAAAAACAGCCGCTTCGTCATCGGTCAGGTTACCGCGCAGCATGACCGACGCATAGCGGGTCGTCTGACCCATGCGGCGCTTGAAGCGGCGGATATCCAGCGGTGTCAGCGGGATGACCGCGCTGATCTGAGTGATCAGTTCATCCAGGTTCTTCACCTGGGCCGGAACGATTTCCAGCGTATAGTCGCGATAGCTGCGCGCCAGCACCATGCCATTGCGGTCTACGATATCGCCGCGCCGCGGCGCGATGGGTACCAATGCAATTCGGTTACGGTCTGCACGCTCCGCCAGCCCCTGATAGCGTTCAACCTGCAGCACCCACAAACGGTCGATCAACAGCCCGAAGCATCCGAGCACGAACACCAGCGCCACCAGTACGCGCAACCGGATTTTCTTTCGTTGAATGGTAGAACGCTTGCGGAATTCGAACATAGCCCGGTTCCCGTCAGTTCAGCGTTTCGTTATCGTCTACCGGCCGCAGCGGCAGCTTGAGAATCAGATCGGCCACAATCCACATCACGCCTGTGATCAGCCCCGACAGCAGCCAGGTCCAGCCACCCCAGGCGCCCTGCAGCCATGCGTTCAGCAGATGGGACGGAAAAGGCGCCAGAAAAAACACAGGTAACATTTGCAGCATCTGGCTGACGAAACCGAACTGCGCCATCCTGCGGCGAAACACCAGTGCACCGAAAATCACCAGTACATAGCTGAGCGCGTGTCCACCCATCACTGTTGCATCATGCACATCCATCAGCAGGCCGAAAATCACGGCACTGGTCAGGCCGACCCCGCGCACCTGCTGTACGCACCAGAAGGCCAGCACCAGAATCAGAATATCGGGTGCCCCCTCCCACTCACGCCACGGCAGCAGCGACGCCAGCCAGGTCAAAAGGATGGTGATCCAGGCGTAAATGGGGCTTGAACCATATACATAGTTGGTCCGTTGCAGGGGTTCCAGCGCAGTCAGGCTACGTTTGACCATCTCAGTTCACCCTGCCCGTTGCCGTACTGTTGCCTGAGTCGGTCAGCGAAGCCGGAATATCCGGCAGATTATCGGTCGGAACCAGCAACACGAGAAAGTGACGATAGCGCTCCGGATGAGCTGATGGCACGGCGCGTGCGCGCATAAAACCTTCTGCTGAATTGTTGTCGACCGCTGCAATTTTTCCGACAGACAGGCCTTGCGGGTAGATTCCGCCGATACCGCTGGTGACCAGATCATCGCCGGGACGAATATCAGCCCCCAGACCCAGATAGCGCACATCCAGCCGCCCCGTTTGTCCCGAGCCAAAGGCAATAACCCGCAAGCCGTTGCGCAGCACCATGACCGGAACTGAAATTTTGCTATCGGTAACCAGTGTGGCCTCTGACGTCATGGGCGTGACGCGCCGGATCTGGCCCACCACGCCGCCCTCGTCAATGACCGGCATACCCGGACGGATGCCATCGTTGCTGCCTTTGGTGAGCACCAGCGTCTGGTTCAGCGGGTTAACGGAGGTGTACAGAATTTCCACGGCGACAGAAGGTGTCTGCACCGTGGTTTTGACAGCCAGCAGGCGACGCAACTGGGCGTTTTCTGCCGCCATTTGTGCGGCATGCGTGGACAGCTGTGCCAGCTCAATACGTTGGCGCTGGACGGCGGCACTTTCCTGTTTGGCAATGGTAATGGCGTTAGACCAATCGTATACCTGTGTGACGGCATCGCGCGGCCACATCGCCGTTTTCTGAAACGGATAGAGCATCACGGACACCGCTTTACGCACCGGCTCGATATAGCGGGTTTGCGAATCGGCGATCATCAGGCCCACGCAAAAAATAGCCAGAAAAAAAAGTCTGACCTCTGCAGCAGGCCCGTGGGTGAAAAAACGTAGTGAACTGTTTTGCTGCATAAGGCAACCGTAAACGGGAACGGAAGGATCAGGAAGACAACAGCAGAAAGAGAAGCAGCGGACCGGGCACGCCGCTTCTCTCAGACAACCTTAGTCGTCAATAAAAATCTGGCCAAGCTTGTCGATATGCTCCAGCGCTTCGCCGCAGCCGCGCACTACGCAGGTCAGCGGGTCATCGGCAACCACCACCGGAATGCCGGTTTCTTCCTGCAACAGACGATCCAGATCTTTCAGCAGTGCACCGCCACCGGTCAACGCAATGCCCTTGTCGGTGATGTCGGCACCCAGTTCGGGCGGCGTCTGTTCCAGCGCGATTTTCACGGCCGAGACAATCTGGTTGAGCGGCTCGGTGAGTGCTTCGAGAATTTCATTGGAAGAGACGGTAAAGCTGCGGGGCACGCCTTCGGACAAATTGCGACCCTTGACTTCCATTTCCTTGACCTCGGTGCCAGGGAACGCGGAGCCGATGGTTTTCTTGATGGCTTCAGCGGTTGGCTCGCCAATCAGCATGCCATAGTTACGGCGGATATAGTTCATGATGGCTTCATCGAACTTGTCACCCCCCACGCGCACCGAGCCTTTATATACCATGCCACCCAGGGAAATAACGGCCACTTCGGTGGTGCCGCCACCAATATCGACGACCATGGAACCGCTGGCATCGGATACATTCAGGCCGGCGCCAATGGCAGCCGCCATGGGCTCTTCAACCAGAAAAACCTGACGGGCGCCTGCGCCCTGAGCCGATTCGCGAATCACTCGACGTTCCACCTGAGTTGAGCCGCAGGGCACGCACACGATGATGCGCGGGCTCATGGTAAACAGGCTGCGCGGATGCACAATACGGATGAACTGACGCAACATCTGTTCTGTTACGGAATAGTCGGCGATCACACCGTCTTTCATGGGCCGAATGGCTTCGATATTGCCTGGTACCCGGCCCAGCATCTGCTTGGCGGCATGGCCCACCGCCTGAATGATCTGGCGGCCATTGGAACCGCCTTCGGTACGGATGGCAACGACTGATGGTTCATCAAGCACAATGCCTTTGCCGCGCACATAGATCAGGGTATTGGCCGTACCCAGGTCGATGGCCATATCAGTAGATAAAAAAACTTCTTAGAAATCCGAACATAATCGCTCAGTTTAAAAATAGGGTCAGAGGAAGATTTTGTGGAGCGCAAAAGGGCTCGACACACAGGTTTGAACGAGTGAACACGTAATCATAACGTATAATTACTTTTTGATCGCGTGATTTACTGTTTTTGCAGACTGTTTTTCCCAAACCGCTGACTATTTTCAGACAACCTTCACGCGACCTCTCCGGCGACTCAATTTTTTTCTGAAAAACAAGCGTTTATGGCTCTTACCGAAAACGATGTGAACCGCATTGCACGTCTCTCCCGGCTCGAACTGGATCCGGCAGAACAGGCGCAGGCGCTCACCGATCTGAACAGCATTCTTGGTCTTATTGAAAAGCTACAGGCCGTGGACACCCATGGGGTTGAACCACTGGCGCACCCTCTGTCGGCCATCCAGGATATTGCCCTGCGTCTGCGTGACGACGCCGTCACCGAAACACCCTCCGAGACCACCCGCTCCCGGCTCATGGCCAATGCCCCAGCCCAGGAAGAAGGTCTGTTTCTAGTACCCAAAGTAATCGAGTAACCAATGACCGACATTTCCAGTTTCAGTCTGTCCGGACTGCGCCAGGCGCTGGACGGCAAACAGGTCAGCGCCGTCGAACTGGCAGAAGCCGCGCTCAATCGCGCCGGCCAGTACGCCAGCCTGAACGCATTTTTGCACATTGATCCCGAACTGACGCTCGCCCAGGCGCGCGCCGCCGACGAACGCATCGCACGTGGCGATGTCCATGCCCTTACCGGCATTCCGCTGGCCCACAAAGACGTCTTCGTGACGCGCCAGTGGCGCACCACGGCCGGCAGCCTGATGCTCAAGGACTATGTCAGCCCGTTCGATGCCACCGTAGTCACCCATCTGGCCAATGCCGGTGCGGTCAACATCGGCAAACTCAATTGTGATGAATTCGCCATGGGGTCCGGCAACGAAAACTCGGCTTTCGGCGTCTGTCGCAATCCCTGGGACCCGCAGGCCGTGCCCGGTGGTTCTTCCGGCGGTTCGGCTGCGGCCGTTGCCGCTGGCATCGTGCCCATCGCGACCGGTACCGACACCGGCGGCTCCGTGCGCCAGCCTGCCGCTCTTTGCGGCATCAGCGGCATCAAACCCACATATGGCACGGTGTCCCGCTTCGGCATGGTCGCCTTTGGATCCAGCCTGGATCAGGCCGGTCCGCTGGCCCGCAACGCCAAAGACCTGGTCACGGTGCTGGACACCATCAGTGGTTTCGACCCCATGGATTCGACCAGTCTGCAGGACTGTCTGGGTACGCCCAATATCGTGGGCCGTGTGCAGCAATCCTTCGACAAGGCAAGCGCCGGCTACCGTGAGGGCGGCGCCAAGCCGCTGCAGGGGCTGCGCATCGGGGTGCCGCGCGAGTATTTCGGCGCCGGCCTCAACAGCGAGGTCGCCGCTGCCGTTGAAGCAGCCCTGGTCGAGCTTGAAAAGCTCGGTGCGGTAAGAGTAGACATTTCCCTGCCTAACACCGAATTGGCCATTCCCGCCTATTACGTGATTGCGCCCGCCGAAGCCTCCAGCAACCTGTCGCGCTACGATGGCGTACGCTACGGCCATCGCGCCACGGCCTATCGGAATATTGATGAAATGATCAGCCGCTCCCGTGCCGAAGGCTTTGGCGCCGAAGTGCAGCGACGCATCCTGATCGGTTCCTATGTGCTGTCCCAGGGCTACTACGATGCCTACTACCTGCAGGCGCAGCGCATCCGCCGCCTGATCGTGGACGATTTTCACCAGGCGCTCAGCACCCAGTGCGACATCATCGTCGGGCCGGTCACCCCTGATGTGGCCAAGAACATTGGCGACAACAACGAAGACCCGACCGCCGACTGGCTGGCCGATATTTATACCCTGGGCGTGAGTCTGGCAGGCCTGCCGGCCATGTCGGTGCCTTGTGGTTTCGGCCGCAATGGCACCCGCCCGGTCGGCCTGCACATTATTGGTAATTATTTTGACGAAGGCCGCCTGCTGGCCGTAGCCGACTGCTTCCAGCAGCACACCGACTGGCACACACGCACACCGGATATCCAATCATGAAGTGGGAAATTGTTATCGGACTGGAAACCCATACCCAGTTATCTACCCAATCCAAAATTTTCTCGGGCAGCAGCACCGCCTTTGGCGCTGCGCCCAATACCCAGGCCAACTGCGTTGATCTGGCCCTGCCCGGCAGCCTGCCTGTCATGAACCGGGGCGCTGTGGACCGCGCCATCCGTTTCGGCCTGGCCGTGGGGGGCACCGTATCGCCCCGCTCCATTTTTGCGCGCAAAAACTATTTTTATCCCGACCTGCCGAAAAACTATCAGATTACCCAATTTGAAATCCCAGTCGTGATCGGTGGCAAAATCCGCTTTTTTGTGGGCGATGAAGAGAAAACCGTGAACCTGACGCGCGCGCATCTGGAAGAAGATGCCGGCAAGTCACTGCACGACACTTTCAAGGGCCCGCAAGGCGAGCCGGCCACCGGCATTGACCTGAACCGCACCGGTACGCCCCTGCTGGAAATCGTCACTGAACCGGAAATGCGTTCGGCTGCCGAAGCCGTAGAATACGCAAGAACCCTGCACGGCCTGGTGGTCTGGCTCGGTATCTGCGACGGCAATATGCAGGAAGGCTCGTTCCGTTGCGACGCCAACGTCTCGGTTCGCCCTGTCGGGCAGAAGGAATTCGGCACACGCACCGAGATCAAGAACGTCAACTCGTTCCGCTTCCTGGAGCGCGCCATTCTGTTTGAGGCCCGCCGCCAGATCGACGTGCTGGAAGATGGCGGCACCATCATCCAGGAAACCCGGCTGTACGATGACGTGAACGATGAAACGCGCAGCATGCGGACCAAGGAAGACGCGCATGACTACCGTTACTTCCCGGACCCCGACCTGCCACCACTGATGATCAGCAGCGAATGGATCGAACAGGTTCGCGCCGACATGCCCGAATTGCCCGTGGTGCGCCGCGAGCGCTACGAAACCGAACTGGGCCTGCCCGCATACGACGCAGCCCAGCTGACCGTTACCCGTAGCGTATCCGACTTTTTCGACGCCACCATGGCACGCCTGCCTGCCGAACAGGCCAAGCTGGCTTCGAACTGGATCATGGGCGAACTGGCTGCTTCCCTGAACCGGGAAGAACGCGAGATTGCCGATAGCCCGGTCTCACCTGAAAACCTGGCCAGCCTGATTCAGCGTATTGCCGACGGCACGCTGTCCAACAAGGCCGGGCGCGAAGTGTTTGCCGCCCTATGGGCCGGTGAGCATGAGCGCAATGTGGATGCCATTATCGAAGCACGCGGGCTCAAGCAGGTGAGCGACGCCGGTGCCATTGGCGCCCTGATCGATGAGGTGCTGGCGGCTCATTCTGGCATTGTTGAAGAGTATCGTGCAGGCAAACAGAAAGCCTTCAATTCACTGGTCGGTCAGATCATGAAAGCCGGCAAGGGCAAGGTCAATCCTGCCCAGGTCAACCAGTTACTCAAAGAAAAACTGGGCTGATGGTTCAAAACAGGCTGCATCGATGGTCATGTTAGCCATCCGTTGCAGCCTCTTCTGCAACAACCGCCGGACACACCCGGCGGCGCATTGCGATAATCAGCGCAGAATCCCGTATTTATTACGGTAGGCCGATACGGCCTCCTGATGCTGTGCAAAAGTCGCATCTTCATCAAGCAATTGCATGATATCGTCCAGCGATGCGATGCTGACGACCGGCATGCCATACTTCTGTTGCACATCCTGTACGGCAGAATGCGCAGACAGCGCATCATCTGCACCCGCACGCTCCATGCGGTCCAGCGCAATCAGCACAGCGGCAGGCGTAGCACCGGCAGCACGAATAATCTCCACGGATTCGCGCACCGAGGTACCGGCAGTAATCACATCATCAATAATCACGACGCGCCCCTGCAACGGCGCGCCTACCAGCGTGCCACCCTCACCATGGTCCTTGGCTTCCTTGCGATTGAAGGCAAACGGCACTTCCGCCGCTTGCGATGGGAGACCCGCCAGCGCGATCGCCGTCGCTGCTGCCAGCGGAATGCCCTTATAGGCAGGGCCAAACAACATATCGAATCCCACGCCGGAATCGCGCAGCGCCTGCGCATAGAACCGGCCCAGCTCACCAACCGACCTGCCGGTATTGAACAGACCGGCGTTGAAAAAATAGGGACTGAGACGGCCGGACTTTACTTTGAACTCACCAAAGCGCAAGACGCCTTCCTGCGAGGCAAAGCGGACAAAATCAAGACGGTTCTGAGAAGACATGATGTTCCTGCTGAAATATCGATAGGTTGTAGACTCCGCAATGATAAAGCAAGCCTGCCCTGATCGGTAAATATCTTGACTTAATGGTTCATTGAGTCGTTCCCTTCCCGTCGCCCGCTTCCCCGTCAGAAGTTCATACTCACGCGTATGCCCACGTTTCGCGAAGTGCCTGCCGCCAGTGCATTCTGTGATACTGCACGCGTGTAATAGTGGGCGTTACCCAGGTTCTGTCCATACACGCCGATACTGAATCTGCCGCCCGTATAAGTGACATGTGCATCGACCAATGTATAAGGCTTATTCACGAAATTACTGTTGGTCGCCAGCGTCGACCTGCCATGACGAACTACACTGGCACCCAGGCTCCATTGGGCGTGCGGCTGCCATGACAAGCCCAGACCATAGCTTTGGCGCGGTGATGTACTGAAACGCTGGCCAGCCCAGTCCACCCCATTGAGGACAAAATCGTCCCATTTTGCATCGACAACGCCTGCGAACGCATTCAGTTCAAGTTCCGGCACCGGTCGCCACATGCCGGTCAGCTCGAACCCCCGGCTATGAGCCCGCGCAGCATTGTTGGTCACAGTCAGACCGTTGACTGAGCCCACGACTTGATGGTCATGCAGGATCGTGCTGAACGCCGTCGCACCCAACTCCCATCTGTCGCCCTCCCCTCGTATCCGATAGCCCAATTCGATGTAATTTGCCAGCGTCGGAAGATAGGCGTATTGCGCCCGTTCACGCTTGGTGGCGTACAGATTGTAGCCCGGCGCTTCATACCCGCGCGACAATTTTACCCAGCCAAAATGACGCTCATCCGGACCATATTCGAGTGTAAGGGTGGGCAGCAGTACCGTTTTCGTCACGCTTGCATTGCGCAACGAGTCCGTCATGCTAAATGACCTATCAGGGATTCCATCGCCGTCCGAATCCATGTAACCACGCTGCTCGCTGCGCCAATTCAGGCGCTGGCGATCATGCTGGATTCGCAAACCTGGCGCGAGCCGCCAGCCCCGCGCAAAAGCCCATCCCGCCTGCCCGTACAATGCCAGCGTATGTCCCTTACGCTTTGCCAGCGTATTGCTGGTGAAATAGGGCGCCATGTCGAATTGGTAAGGCGCATCGCGACGCGCCTGCTGTGCAAACACGCCGACCATCCAGTCGATGGCCTCTTTATGCCCGCTCAACCGTGTGTCTGCACTAAGCTCGCGAGTTACCATATCGAACCCGGCCTGCGCCTTGAACAGGGAACGGGGCAACCAATAATTCCATTCCGAACGGCTTGCCCCGAAGGTCACGGCAAGGCGGGTATCACCCGCGAACTGTCGCTGGTAACTGCCCGAAAGCAATGTGTACTTGGTATTGTTTGCGCCTTTTTCGGTTGCCGTAGATTCATGCCGGCGGCTGAGATCTTCCGGCGCGAAGTAATCGTTGCCGCCACGCAAATTCATGTGATAGAGGCCCAGGCGCCATTGCCCGCCGCCATCATCTGTATGCAACAACTTCAGTTTGGCCAGGGTGCTGTGCCACCCGGCCGTATCCTTACGGTCCAGAGTCCGGTTATAGGTATTGCCATCAGATTGTTCGCCACCTATCGCAATTCGCAAGCCTGTGCGCCCCGCCAGCGGCACATCGCCACTGACCGTCGCGCGCTGCCGCTTATGGCTGCCATATTCAAGAGAAACATCGCCCGCGGCAGTCAACCCGGGATCCCGGGAACGCATCTTGACCAGACCGCCCAATCCATTGGGACCTTCCAGCAACTGCGGGCCGCGCAGGATCTGCACCTGGTCCAGGTCAAACAGCTGGCCCACGAAGTTTGACGGAACCGACACGCCATCCATCAGGACCGGGATATTAGTACTATCAGACTCATCTACATGGATGCCAAGCCCCCGGATCGTAATCACCGGATTGGCATGGGTATAACTGGTCAGATGCATATTGGGCTGGCGATGCGCGATCTCACCAAGGGTGTCCAAATGCTGTGTTTCCAGGGTTTTGCGGTTGATGATCGACACACTGGACGGCATCGTGAATCTGTTTTCATTCGCCTCTGCGACAGGAACGGCTAAAACGGGAGGCAGTAAATGCGCCGCTTGTCTTTCAGTTGCCCGCTGCTGAGCAAACGCGAGTGGTTGTCCGACCGGCAGCGAACACAGGCCGGTGAAAACGAGGGTGATGGTTAATTGACGATATGCTGGATATACAAAAGGGAAAAGCGGTGTCTTCATAAGCAACTTAGAAATAATATGAAATATATTATTTCTAAAAGTAACTTTATACCGGGTGGGAAGCCACCCAAAAAAGATCGACATTCCCCACAAGGGAACTATTTCTCTGCCAGTCGCAATCTCGGCAGGCAAACCACCGTTATCAGCAAAACGCCTGCGGCACTCGCCCAGGCAATGGCAAAGGCATCGCCATACCCATAAGCCTGGCCCAATCCACCGATCATGCCGGTCGCTATCGCGTTACCGAATCCCTCGCAGCACTGCATCACGGTAAAATCGGTGCCAGGACGGTCTTTTGATGACCAGTTCATAAACAACGCCCATACTGTCACAAACATGGCCCCCTCAAACAGCGATTGCAACGCGAATGCAGCATATAGCGTCATCAATGAAAACGGGCCGGTAATCTGCAGTACCCAGGCGGTCCCCATCAACACCCCGGACAATATCATGCCAGCGAGCACTGCCCTGCGGTTTCCGGCATAGCGTAGCAGAGGAATGCCGATGCATGCGCCTCCTACCGCCACAAATACAAGATTACTCATTTGCAATCGGCCGATCTGTTCAAGATCAAATCCTTTGTCAAGCAGCCAGGGTTGGGCCAGCGTAGAGACTGCCGTGCCTGCAAATTTGAAGCTCAACGCGAGCAGCAACGCCCAGCCCAAATCGCGGTGCTTTGCCAGATCGCGCAATCTGACCCGTGATGTCGTGGCCTTCGTATTGGCCGCCGTGTGGCGCCAACCAGGGATAAGCCAAAGCGGGATGTAAACGACTGCCATGAGTATCGCCAGGATCAGCATCGTCACCGGCCATCCCACCGATGAATAGACTTGAAGCAGCCCACCCCCTCCGATCAGCATACCCCCGATAAATCCCGCGATTTGTATGGCGTTGGCAGTGCCTGCACGACGCCCCTGGAAGCGCAGGACGGCATAGGAATTGGTGACGATATCCTGTGTCGCACACAACAGATTCAGCAATACGATCAATACAATGATGGTATACAGCGATGCCGAGGGTGGGAACGGGATCATGACCAGACAAGTCAACACAATCAGCGCTTGCGTCATCCACAAGAACCGGGGCAGCCCCCATCGGGCGCAGGCGTTTTCGATCGGGCCGGCCCACAGGAATTTCAGGGCCCAGGGCAGGAAGGCCAACCCGGTCAGCCCGACTGCCGCCACGCTATGTCCGCCATGCCGAATCATGGCACCCAGGGCATTGAATGCCAGGCCAATGGGCACGCCCTGCGCAAAATACATCAGGGCAATGGACAGGTATTCTCCGGAAGGCGACGGACTTGCCAGCGGGCGGGTCGAAGCCGTTTGATGCGTCATGGTTTCCATCAGAAATTCATGCTCATGCGCACACCCACTGTGCGCGACGCGCCCGCCACCAGCAGATCCTGCGACAATGCCCGGGTAAAGTAACGGACATTGCCAAGATTCTGCCCGTACACTCCGACACTGAATCGGCCATTGGTATATGTCACATGTGCATCTACCAGTGTGTAGGGTTTATTTTCGATTTCGCTATTGGGGGCAAGTGTCGTCCTGCCATGTCGCACGACATTGACGCCAAGATCCCATTGCGGATGTGGCTGCCATGACAGGCCTGCACCATAGCTCTGGCGCGGCGTCATACTGAAGCTGTGGCCGCCATAATCAACACCATTACGCATGAAATCGTCCCATTTGGCGTCGACAAAGCCCGCAAAGGCATTCAGTTCAAGTTCCTGCAGAGGCCGCCACCGTCCTGAGAGCTCGACGCCCCGGCTGTGCGCCCGCGCTGCATTGCTCGTCATATTCTGGCCATTGACCGAGCCCACGACCTGTTGATCATGCATGATGGTACTGAAGGCGGTGGCTCCGACTTCCCACGTGTCATCCCGGCCACGCAGCCGGTAACCCAATTCGATATAGTTTGCCAGCGTCGGAAGATAGGCCTGGGCGGCCTGTTCGCGCATGGTGGCGTAAGTATTGAAGCCGGGCGCTTCGTATCCACGGGTCAGCCTGACCCAGGCAAAATGACGCTCATTCGGCCGATACTCCAGCGTGAGACTGGGTAACCACACCGTTTTATTAACGCTGGCGTTCTGAACGGTTTCCGTGGTACTGAATGGCATATCGGGCATCCCGTCACCGTCAGAATCCATATAGCCGCTCTGGTCGCTGCGCCAATCCATGCGCTGGCGGTCATGCTGTATCCGCAAACCCGCCGCGAGCCGCCACCCAGGCGCGAAAGTCCACCCAACCTGTCCGAACAAGGCGGTCGTATTGCCCTTGCGGGTCGCCTCGGTATCGCTGGTGTAATAAGGTGCCATGTCATAAAGATAGGGAGCATCGCGCCGGGTCTGCTGTGCAAACAGACCGACAGTCCAGTCGATCGCATCTTTTTTGCCGGCCAGGCGTGCATCCGCGCTAAGCTCACGGGTCACCATATCAAAACCGTTGCGCGCACTGAACATGGATTCCGGCAACCAATAATTCCACTCTGAGCGGCTTGCTCCCAACGTCACGGACAATCGCGTGCCGCTGGCGAACTGACGCTGGTAGCTGCCCGATACCAGTGTGTATTTTGTATTGTTCGTTCCCTTATCGGTCGCATTCGATTCGTGCTTGCGGCTCAGGCTTGCCGGCGCAAAGTAGTCATTGCCGCCACGCGAATTCATGTGATAGAGTCCCAGTCGCCATTGGCCGCCCGCATCGTCTGTGTGCAACAGTTTCAGCTTGGCTTGAGTGCTTTTCCAGCCCGCCGTGTCGTCCCGATCCAGGGCCGCATTCTTTGTTTCGCCATCGGACTGTTCCGCTCCCACCGCAATACGCAAGCCCGTGCGTTCTGACAGTGGAATGTCGCCACTGAGGGTGGCGCGACGCCGGTTATGACTGCCGTACTCCAGGGAAACATTGCCTCCCGCAATCTCGCCAGGGTCGCGGGAACGCAGGCGGATCAACCCGCCAAGCCCATTGGGGCCCTCCAGTATTTGTGGACCACGCAGAACCTGCACCTGGTCAAGGTCAAACAGCTGGCCGATCGATAATCCCGAAACCGGCACACCGTCCAACACGACCGGAATATTCGTGCTATCTGCTTCATCCGCATGAATCCCCAATCCCCGGATCGTGATAATGGGGTTAGCATGGGTATAACTGGTCAGGTGCATATTGGGCTGGCGATGCGCAATCTGCCCCAGCGTGTCCAGATGCTGATCTTCCAGCGTTTTTCCGTTGACGACTGTCATACTGGCCGGCGTTGTGAACAGATTTTGCCCATCGTCTGCAACGGGCGTAGCAAAAATCGATGGCAATACTGGTGTTTGCTGCGTACCGATGGTGGCTTGCTGTGCGACTGCCTGAGTTTGCCAGACTGGCAACGTATACAAGCCGCCGGCTACCAACGCACATATCAGTTGACGATTGGCGGAGCGTCGGTTTGGAAAAGACGAATTTTTCATTGAAGACAGGCCCATGAGGATATCTGCCAAAGCGTAAATGCCCTCTTTCTTGCATGCCACCCCAAAAGGATCGACACTCCCCGCAAGCGAATTATTTGTAACAACACGCTTGCCTCTCCTCTCTGCCGATGCGAATGGCAGGTGACCTTCCGAAGAAATGGTCATTCTTATTGCTAATAGAAATGATTATCATTATACTTTTATGCGCCCTACTCGCATTCGCCTCCAGGTCATTTGGGAAAGAATGGAAGTGGCACACAGACCGCATCCTTCAAGGCTGGGACCCTCGCTATAGGCAGACGCCCCTTATGCGGACGCAGCGTTCATGCAGATTTGAGGTAAGAATATGCAAGTTGTGAACTCAACAGAGTTTTTCGATAATCACAAAGTGGCGGCATCGGGTGCCGCTGTCAAAACACTGGATTTGCAGCCCGGGCTGGCTGTCTCGCTCGTGCGGTTCGAGACAGGTCAGCATATGGACGCGGTAACGGAAGACGATGCGGATGCCCGGGTTCATTTCAATTGTCTGTTGCGGGGAACAACCAGCATCACGTGTGACGGCCGCAGTTTTGAACTTGACAGCGATGACATCCTGGCAACGTTCACGCCAGGAAAACGGTACCAGATTGGCTGCAGCGCCGGCTGGTGCAATATCGAACTGCGCATTACCCCGCAATTGCTGTGTGAGTTGGCCGGAGAAGAATCCGAAGCGCTTTACCAAGGTTGCGGCAACGACTTCTGCCTGATGCGCAATGCCAGCAATCTGCGAATCCGCGATGCCACAGACAGGCTGGGACGGCTCCTTGCAGAAGATAATACGTCGCCGTTGCTGGTGCATGCCGCAGCACTAGAATTTCTGGCGTGGCAGCTCAAATCGCTCCAACCCGACGCCGTCAGCTCGGGCGTTGCTCCCCGTGAACGCAGGCAGTTGCTCGCAGCACGCGAACGCCTGTTGGCCGATCTGAGCAATCCGCCCACAATCGAGCAACTGGCCCGGGAAACCGGGTTAAACCAGCTCAAGCTCAAGAGAGGCTTCAAAAACCTGTTCGGCGTCAGTGTATATGCCCTGTTCCAGCGTGAACGCATGGAACACGCGCGCAGATTGCTACTGCAACATAGCGTGACGGAAACTGCGATACAGCTCGGTTACAGCAACTTCAGCCATTTCAGCACCGCGTTTCGCAAGCAGTTTGGCGTCCTGCCAAGCGAAGCCAGACGTTTTGCCCTGAGTTGAGTCACACTGCACATTCACACACCTGGTCGAACGATAAGACAAGCCGCCGCCTGACGATATAACGCTAATGCGACCCAGCCTGCGCTATGGCTCAGATTGAAATGCACTGCGTCGCCAGGCAAGGTCGGCTTGCCCAGTCGATCGACAGTAAATTGCACGTCCCGTGGCGAAACATTCAACACATTGCCGATTGCCCATCGCTTCATACCATGTGCGAGCAGATGGCGTCGGCGATCATCAGCGAACCGATAGGCCCGACACCGGCTATGCTCGTGCGCGTCCAGCCAGGCAGGCGGAACAGCGCAAGCAAGGGAAAGCGGCGCGCAAAACAATCGCAGCTCGCCCTCATTCAATGTTTCGGTCGCAGTGTTGACCAACCGAAAAGCCTGGTCGACATCGCGCAACAAATTATCGGAATCAATTCGTTGCGTCACCGCAAGCCTCAACATGAATTTCCACCTCCTGTCTGCGCCATAGCTCTGCATACAGCCCGTCGTGCTTCAGCAGTTCCTGGTGGGTGCCTTTCTCATGCACGCGCCCCTGGTCAAGCACAAGAATCTGATCAGCATGACGGACGGCATTCAGGCGGTGCGCAACCATGAGCACGGTCTTGCCCTCGCTCAGGCACGCCAACGCCTGCTCAATGTCATGCTGAGACTGGGCATCCACCGACGCTGTCGCCTCATCGAGCAATAACACCGGCGCATCCCTGAGTATCGCGCGTGCGATCGACAGGCGCTGGCGTTCACCACCTGACAATTGCTGGCCATTTTCGCCGATGCGCGTGGCGTAGCCCTCCGGGAGGTTCTGCACGAACGAGTCGCAACCCGCCCTGCTGCATGCATCAATCACCTCGCGATCACTCGCGCCGTCCCGTCCGATACGAACGTTATCAAGTATGCTGCCCTCAAATAGTTGCACATCCTGGAACACGAAGCCAAAATAACGATAGAGGCTATCGCTGCGCCAGGCATTCAGGTCTGTGCCGCCCAGGTAAATGGTGCCCGATTGCGGGTCATCGAAGCGGGCCAGCAAATGCAGCAAGCTGCTTTTACCGGCTCCGGACGGACCGACAATAGCCGTGACCGTACCCTGCGGTACCTCGAAGTCAATATCCTGTAAAATCAGTTTGCTGTCATACGCAAAACTGACCTGTCTGTACGCCACACTGAAATGCTGCGGCGGCTCGGTACGTGCTCCTTCCCTGAGAACCGGCGTGTCCAGCAATCTCTGCAGACGCGCCTCACCCTGCAGCATGGCACGCAACTCCACCAGATAGGCGGCCGCATCAAGCAACGGGTCCAATACTTTGTACGATACAAGGACAAACAGCAGCCACGTGGCCGGTGTCAAATCCTCGTCGCCGGCGAGCCACCCGGCCACAAGCAACAATAACAGCAATCCCAGTTCCAGAACGGCCCGATAGGCCTGCACCGATCCGCCACCCCAGGCTTCGGCACCCATGCTGACTTGCCGGATCTGCGCAAATCGCTGATCCAGCCGGCCTATCCAGACGTGGGCGCGACCAAACAATCGCAACGTCCGAAGGCCGGATATAAATTCAACGATCAGGCCACTGGTCTCCTGCACCGCCAACTGCTTGCCCCGACCCAGTGTCAGAAAGATCCGGTTGGCAGCGTTCAATGCAAATAGCGCCAAGGGCCACGTGATCAGCAATGCCAGCGCCAGCCGCCAATCCACCCAGATCAGGCATATCGCAAACAGAACGGGAACCGACACAGCAGCCAACAATTCGGCAGTCAGGTGGGTGAAAACGTCTTCAAGGCGTTTAACATCATCGGTCATGACCGACGATAATTGCCCGACACGCTGGCGAGCAAAAATACCCAGGGGCAATTGTCGCAGGTGATCAATCAGACGTTCGCGATAGGATAAGGTCAGGTCATAGCTGCCCAGAAAACTGTTCATTTGGCTGAAGTATGAAAATGCCATTTGTCCAAGCAAAAGAACGACGAGAATGACCGCAGGTACAGCCCACGAAAAATGATCTGATGTCGCAGCGGCAAAAGGCGGCATGTCCAGCAGCCAGTACCAGGCGAGAAAATACGGCGCGATAGAAAAGGCGCGTTCCGCGACGCGCAGCAGCAGTCCGACATAGATTTTCGCAGGAGACCGGCGGCTTTTCCGGATCACCCGCAGGCAGGCGCGCACAAATTCAGGCATGCTCTTTTTCTCCTGGTGGAACGACAAACCTTGTCTGGCTGTCGTCCCTTGATTGCTGCGATGCCTGCGCCTGCCACATTTGTCGGTACAAGGTACAGGTCTGCAGCAAACTGGCGTGACTGCCAGAACCGACGACGCTGCCGTGATCCAAAACGACAATATTTGCCGCATCTTTCACGGAATAAAGACGATGCGCAATCGTCAGCACGGTCAGATCGGGATAGGTCCTGTGCAACGCTTCGTAGAAATGCTGTTCGGTTCTGCTATCGGCAAATGCCGTACTTTCGTCCAGCACCAGAATCGGTGTATTTGCCAGCAATGCCCGCGCCACGGCAAGACGCTGGCGTTCGCCACCAGACAGTGTCAGCCCCCGTTCGCCGACATGCGTATGCCACCCTTCAGGTAAGGCGTTGACAAACGCTTCGGCCTGAGCGACACGCAAGGCCTGACGAACCTGGTTGTCACTGGCTTCGGGCTGGCCCAGCTTTAAATTCGAGAGCAGCGTTCCCCGAAACAGAAAGGCGTCCTGTGCGACAACGGCAATCGTGGCGCAGCGCTGCGCATCCCCGATGTTTGCCAACCGACAGTCGCCAACCAGTATGTGCCCCTGATCCGGTTCGATCAACCCGCCTAACAGACTGGCAATGGTGCTTTTGCCGGCGCCCGATGGCCCCACCAGCGCAGTCACCCGACCCGCAGGAATCGGGAACGACACGTCGCTCAGCACCGGCCGGCTACCGTAAGTCACGTTAATCCCCGACAATTGCACACCAGACGACGTTAAGGTTTGTCGAGTTTCCGACTGGCATTCTTGCATAGACAGAACCGGTTGCATACGCTGCACGCCACCGAGAATCTCTCTGATCTGCGTCTGGAACCGCATCAATTTCATCAGTGGCCGGACCATGCCATTGCCAAGCACAATAGCAATCAGCATGCCCGTCAGATCAATCTGTTGTTCGTGCATAAGCCAAAGTCCGATAGGCAAAACGACAATATTGGCATTGAGCATCACGACGAACAGAGACCAGCCTGGAACGGTGCCGCGGGTAATACGTTGAACCAGATCATGATACCGCGACAGCCCGTTGCGCATGCGAGCAAAGGAATGCGCGCCCTGATTGAATGTTTTCATGACAGGCATGCTGCGCAGATATTCAACTGACGCTCCGTTCAGTTCCCCGATAGCCTGCTGGTATTCGGTCATATATTGGCCCACGTTCCGCATGGCGATGGCCTGGATCACGGCGGCCAGCAAAGGGGCTGCCAGAGCTGCCAGGGCAAGGCGCCAGTCGACCCACCACAATACTGAAATGACGAGGACCGAGGCCGCAAATGCCGCCATCATCTCCACGAGATGATGCGCAATGAATTGCTCTATGCGCTCCACATCCTGCATGACAAGCTGATTCAGGACGCCAGAATTGTGCTGCTGCAGCCAGGGCAGTGGCGCCCTGGCCAGGCGCCGGACCAGAATCTGGCGTGTGTCCATCAGCACGCGATAGGCTGTCTGGTGGCTGAGAAAATAGGCCAGTGAATAGACGATGTATTTTCCCGCCAGTGCCAGCGCCAGCCAGCCTGCCAATTGGAAGAAAACGTAGGCATCGGGCAGCCCGGGCAAGGCCGCTACTGAATAGCAAAGAATCAGGAAAGGAACCAGCTCCAGCGCAGCAGCGACCGCCGCGAGCATGATCGCCATGCCCAGTGGTATGCGATGGCCACGCAGCAGCGTATTCAGAACAGACCAGGATGCGCTGTTGCTAGTCTTGGACATGCCGCTGTTCCTCCGAAAAAAATGACAAATAGAAACCCCTGAGACTGCGTGGCGTATCCGCCTTGCATCTGTCTCGCTACGGAAGAAGGATAAAAAAAGCCCCGCGATTTTCTCTACCCGATTCGGTAAAGCCATCCCCCGCATGCGAACCATTTTTCAGGCAAAAAGAAATATCGCTGTTTCAAACTTCAATACCGATCCGGGTAATCGGGGTCTATTTCGGGTAGCTGGATTGTTCCCAATAGATAATGATTCTTATTCATTATTTTGTATGCGATGCGCGAACAGGATGTCGCCACAGTTGAAGCGGGTGAACGGGGGTGAATTGATTACTCACCCTCTTTTTTACAATACGCACCTTTATCGGCCGCTACTGGACAGTCGATCCCGCCATGGCTTCAGAGAAAAAATCAATAAAGCTGCGCACTTTGCCGGTTTGGTACTGGCGACTCATGTAGCTTGCAAAAATATCCAGCGGCGGGCTCTCATGGTCGGGCAGCAGTCGCAACAAGCGTCCTTGGCGCAGATCGTCTTCCACCAGCCACGCTGGCAGCATGGCAACGCCCATGCCGGCCAGCACCAATTTACGGCTTAATGTCGTGTCACTCACCTTCATCAGGCTCTGCAGCTGAAATTTCAGCGTGCCTGCTGGCCCCTGCAGCAGATAATCATTGCGATCACGATAATTGGGCATGACCGCGCCGAAACGCTCCAAGTCCTGGACCGACTGTGGCTGGCCCATGCGGCCGATATAGTCCGGACTGGACACCAGCACCAGCGGCACCTGCCCGACCTTGCGCACGATCAGTTGCGGTTCGGGATCATGTGTTACCCGTATTGCCAGATCCATCCCCGCCTCGGCCAGCTCAATCTTGCTGTTTGTCAGGTAAAGATCAAGCACCACCCTGGGGTACCGGTTCTGATATTGCACCAGCAGCTGGGCGATACGGTTACTGGCAAACCACACCGGTGCCGTTACCCGCAACACTCCACTGGGCTCGCCGTGGCGATCGCCCAGCACGGCTTCGGCCTGATCCAGCACATCCAGAGCATCAATACATTTGTCATAGTACAGCCGACCGGCTTCAGTCAGGCTCAGCTTGCGACTGGTGCGATGCAACAGGCGCGCCCCCACATGCTGCTCCAGATGCACTACGTGCTTGCTTGCCATGGGATTGGATATCCCCAAATGGCGGGCTGCGGCATTAAAGCTGCCGGCACGCACCACTTCACAGAATACTTTGATACTGAGTAGCGTATCCATCCAAAAAATATCCTCATTTCACCTGTTCTTTACGGGTACAACGACCGTTCACCGAACGTGACCGTCGTAAATAGGCCGCAACCATCATTTCCTCACAGGAAATGGTTCGTTAATAATATCAGTATATATTCCCTGATCAAATACGATTACACTGTTTTTCACGTTATCCGATACGACGAACGCTTGCTGGCGCATAGTTCAATTGTGATTTATTGCAATTGTCGATAAAGTCTTACAAGGCATCCGCCGTATCGATTATTCACCTGACTTAAGGATTAATCATGAAAACAGACCATCTGGTTCCCTACGCCCTTGCCCTGCTTCGTATCGTTTCAGGCTATACCCTGGTCCTGCACGGTACTGCCAAATACTTCCATGTGCCTCACATTGAAATGTTCGACAATCTGCAGGCACTGTCCATGCCTGGCATCGCCGGTATGATCGAACTGGTTGCCGGCATTTTGCTTATTCTGGGTCTGTTCACTCGTTTCGCAGCATTCATCGCATCCGGCATGACAGCAGTCGCTTATTTCTATGCTCACGCCCCTCAGGGCAATGCGCTGTTCCCGCTGATGAACGGTGGCGAAACGGTTGTGCTTTATAGCTTCATTTTCCTGTTTATCGCTGCGGCCGGCGCTGGCGCCTTCAGTATAGACAACAGCCGCAAGGCCTAAGCGGCCCTCAGGTTCCATACGCCCGGGCGCTGTCGGTTCTGAATACACCGGATTTGTCGGTCGTTCGCCACAGCCATCAGCACCCAGGGCTGCTGCCGCGCCGCTCCTATTACGGCGGCCAGCGCAGCCGGTTTTTCCTTTTTTGCGTTCTCGCCCGGATCGTTCATCGGGCGGGCGCCCGCGCGGCCAGACCCAGCAGGTTCCAATGCCGCGAGGCATCCTGCACTGTACCGGGTACAGCGATCTGACCACCGGTTCATTTCATTCGGAGTTAAAAATGACAATGCCTGTTTACTTTATTTCGCACGGCGGTGGCCCCTGGCCCTGGGTGGAGGAATGGAAACCCATGTACGCCGCATTGCATGAATCATTGCAACACTTGTCAGCAGAATTACCGGCAACGCCAAAAGCAGTGTTGATGGTCTCGGCCCACTGGATTACAGATGAAATCACCGTGAGCACAGCGGGCCAGCCAGGTATGCTCTACGATTACTATGGTTTCCCCGAGCATACTTATTCCGTGCAATATCCTGCGCCCGGCGATCCTGTGCTGGCCGCGCGCGTACAGAGCCTGTTACAGGCCGGCGGCATTGCAATCGCACAGGACGCCAGGCGCGGCTTCGATCATGGCGCATTCGTTCCCATGGCGGTGGCCTTTCCGCAGGCAAATATTCCCATGGTGCAGCTGTCCATCCGCAAAGATTACGACCCGGCATTTCATCTGCAATTGGGTCGGCTGCTGGCACCGCTACGGGAAGAAGGCATACTGATTATCGGCAGCGGCCTGAGCTATCACAATCTGCGTCTGCTGGACCGGCGCGGCGCAGAGCCATCTGCGCAATTTGATGCCTGGCTGCAGCAAACCGTCGTAGACAGCGACCCAGTGCAACGCGCAACCGGCCTGCTGCATTGGGAACAGGCCCCTTCTGCCAGATTGGCGCACGCCCACGAAGACCATCTGATTCCCCTGATGGTCGCCGTCGGTGCTGCGCAGCAGGACCCGGCCACACTGTCTTACCACGAAACCCATGCCTTTGGTTCCATCACAGCATCCAGCTTTCGCTTCAGTCAGACTGCCGTTTAAGTGGCCAGACCAGGAGCGGCCAGGGGCGCTGCTTGCTGCCATACTCAATGGCAACAGGCAGCGCCCCTGATCAATGGATGGAACGTCACCCTATCTATTGAACCGGATAGGCGCCAATCGCTTGCCAAACGGCTTGCCGATCTCCACAATACGGGTTTGCCCTAGCTAACACCCCAGACATGACACCGCGACATAAAGGCCTGATCAGTGCGCATATCGCCGCCGTTTTCTTCGGACTCACCGGCGTCTTCGGCCATGTGATTCACGCCAGTCCCATGACCATTACCTTCGGTCGCGCCCTGTTTGCCGTACTGGCACTGTATGGCGTTGCGCGCTACCTGCGAACATCCCTGGTGCGCGGTCTGGATCGCCGCAGTTGCCTATCCCTGGTTTGCTCCGGGGTTGCATTGACCGTTCACTGGGTGACCTTTTTCATGGCGGTCAAAACCGGTGGCATTGCGATTGCCACCCTGGGTTTCGCCAGCTTTCCCGCCTTTATTACGCTACTGGAGCGCGTGGTACTTAAGGATCAGGTCAATATGGTGGACTGGGTACTGGTAGCCCTGGTGATGAGCGGGCTGATTCTGGTCACACCCGCCATAGACCTGAACAATGCCGGCACGATCGGCCTGTTCTGGGGCGTGCTCTCGGCCATTACCTTCGCCACACTGGCGCTAATCAATCGCTCGCTTGCCCGGCTCAACGCCATTCAGATCGCCTTCTGTCAGAACCTGATCGTACTGGCGCTGTGTCTGCCGCTGGGTCTGGGTGGCATGGCCATGCTGTCCGATAGCAGCCTGCTGTGGCTTATTGTACTGGGCGTGATCTGCACCGCGCTTTCGCATTTTCTGTTTGTTCACAGCCTGCGCAGCATTCCTGCCCGCAGTGCCGGTCTGATTATCGCGCTTGAACCCGTTTATGCCATCGCCTTTGCCTTGGTACTGTTCAACGAGCAGCCGACACTGAAAATGGCATTAGGAGCGGTACTGATTATTGCCGCCGCGATATGCCCCCGCAAGCAGACCGGCCACGCAACCTGAGCGATGTTCTAATCCGTCTGACCGGGGAGCGATTGGCCTGTTGCGCTCTCTGCCCCACCGGTCACGACCGGCACCGCCAGGATGGCACACTCACCCGACGCAAATAACGCCCCGATATCCGCGATTGTGACGAACCCACGTCAGGGGCTACAATAGGGTTCGCGCCGATTCATCAAAAAGGATTTCCCGTGCTTCGTGTTACCTCACTCAACGTCAACGGCCTGCGATCCGCCTTTCGCAAAGGGCTGGCTCAATGGATGGAAAATCATAATGCAGATGTCATCTGTCTGCAGGAAATCAAAATCCAGGATGCAGATCTTATAGACGAACTGCGTCACCCGCTCAATTACACCGGCTACTTCTGCCATGCAGAAAAAAAGGCTATAGCGGCGTGGGTCTGTATCTGAAACATGATGCCAACGTGAGTGCGGGCATGGCTTGCGATGAGTTTGATCGTGAAGGCCGGATTCTGCGCGCAGACTTCAAGGACCTGACCATCATCAGTGCGTATCTGCCTTCGGGTTCCAGCGGTGAGGAGCGGCAGGCCGCCAAATTCCGTTTTCTGGATCATTTCGGGCCCTGGGTTGACGCCATGATGGAAGATCACCGAAAAACCGGTCATAACTACATCATCTGCGGCGACTGGAATATCGCGCACAAAGAAATCGACCTGAAGAACTGGAAAGGCAATCTTAAAAACTCCGGTTTCACACCAGAGGAGCGTGCCTGGATTTCAGATGTGTTTGACCGCCGCGGCTTCGTCGACGTTTTTCGCAAGATCAACGAAGAACCGGACCAATACACATGGTGGAGTAATCGCGGTCAGGCCTGGGCCAAGAACGTAGGCTGGCGTATTGATTACCAGATTGCCACGCCGGGCATTGCCGAAAAGGCCATCGCCACCTCCATCTACAAGGACGAACGCTTCTCGGATCACGCCCCGCTCACCATCGATTATGACTGGAAGCTGGAACCGGTAGCCCGGGACTAAATAGCAAAAAAGTCGCTACGCTAATAATAAGTAGCGACCCTCATTTAATTTCAACAGGCCGGCCATGCATAACGCTGTCATCGACAGCGTCAACACCGGCAGTGTCCATGCCACACATTAGCTCAGCGCGAGATGCCGAACCACACAAAGCCCGCACATTGACCGTTGACGCAACGGCGGTCAATGCCTGATTCATCACAACGCGATCAATCGATATTACGGACGCGATTAACTTCGCGCTGATTGATACCGCCCGAATCATTTCCCCAGGTATTGCGAATGTACGTTGCTGCGGCCGCTATTTCCTGGTCATTCAGGAAGTGGCGGAATGGCGGCATACCATAAGGTTGCGGGGTCTGAGCGGTGGTGGGCGTAAAGCCGCCATCCATAATCACTCGCAATAAGCCGGTGACATCCCGCCCACGCACCAGACTGTTCCCGTCAAGTGCCGGCCATGCCTGCTGTACACCCTTGCCATCGGCCTGATGGCAAGCGGCACAATACTGTCCATAGATTTTCTTACCCATGGCATACAGGGTATCGTTCACGTCGCCGCTACGCTCGGCTTTCAGGCCGGCGGCCGGCAAAGATTTCAGATAAACGGCGATATCCGACACGTCCTGTTGATTCAGATACTGCACGCCACGCAAGGCTTCGCTCATCGGGCCAACGACAGCGCCATGTGCCGAGGAACCCGTCAATAGCAATTGAGCGATGTCCTCGGCACTCCATGCGCCAAGGCCGCCCTCGGTATCGCCGGTCAGTGCCGGTGCAAACCAAATGCCGTCTGTCATTTTGCCGCCCTGCAGGAAACGGCTTTGCTCCATACCGCCCATACTGTCGCGTGGCGTATGGCATTCGGCACAGTGCGCCACCCCTTCCACCAGTTGTCTGCCGCGCACCAGCGCGTCCTGCGACGGTTCGGTGCGTGCCACGGCGTCTGCAGGTCGGAAATAAAGCGCACGCCAGAACGCCAGCAGAAAACGCATATTGAACGGTTGCTGCAGCTCATGAGCAGGCGCCTGACGATCGCTGGCCGGCACGGTCTTCAAATAGCTATAAATCGCATCGGTATCGGCGCGACTGAGATGCGAATAACTCTGGTAAGGAAAAGCAGGATAGAGCAACGAGCCATCCGGTGCCTTGCCGTTGTGCAGGGCCTGCCAGAAATCGTCGGCCGTCCAGTTACCAATACCATGTTGCTGATCGGGCGTGATATTCGGTGCGTAAAAGGTACCGAATTCAGTTTTCAGCCCGCTGCCACCGGAAAATGCCGGTTTATTCACCGCGGTGTGACAGCCAACACAATTGCCGATCTGGGTCAGATATTTTCCCCGCGCCACCACTTCTGCTGATGCCTTGCCGTCGGGCAGCGTGGATGCGACCATCGCGCCGTCGCGTGCACCCAGCCAGTACATCCCTGCGGCTACCAAAAGGCCGATCACCACCACCGCAGCAAACACTCTCAAAAGCCATTTCATTGCTGCACTCCCGACACAGTCTGAATTCCACAGGTCACCGGCGTTTCCGCCGACTCATTGATTGTTCCCGGCGAACGTGGATCCTGGCTGGCCAGCCACGCCGACACTGCCTGCACTTCAGCTGAAGTCATTTTCCTGGCGATGTCACCCATGCAATCGGGATCCACAGAATGACGAATGCCATACTGCCAGGCCCCCATCTGTGCAGTTATATATTCATTGGTCAGGCCCGTCAGCCCCGGAATGCCCGGCAACATGCCTTTCAGATTGTCGCCATGACAGGCTACACAGGCGGGAATGTCACGGTCGACCGCGCCATGGCGCACCAGCTTCTCACCCTGCTGCAAAATAAGCGGCGAGGCACGTGGCGGCGTTACGGTTTCGTACTCGGGCGTCTGTTTACTGAACCAGACAGCAATTTCGTGCAAATACTCATCGGACAGGTTAACCAGCAGGCGCTGCATCGGCAGGTATTCACGACGTCCTTCGCGGAAACGCAGCAATTGTTGGTACAGATAATGTGCCGGCTTGCCCGAAATGCGCGGATAGAATGCATCCGCTCCCTGTACGCCGGTTGCACCATGACACATGGTACAGGCCGCCACCCGGGCCTCCAGAGAACCCGGCGCCCCCACCGGAATGCGGTTTTCTCCGTTAACCGGGTTGGCCGGCGCGGCAGGTGTCGCGCCGGCAGCACCGGCCGGAACCTGCGCGCCCGCTACCTTGCCGGGGCGGGCCGGGTCGCCCTGGGTGGAGGAGACACTGCCGGTGGCCTGAATGGCCGCAGCCGGTTCGGGCTGAGTCGGCGTTTGCGCCATTGCCGAAGCAAGCAGCCAGACGCTGCACCATGGCATGACCGTTTTAAGCACGCCCTTTAATGTCAAATTCATTATTCGTCTCGCTCAATCACCGGTATCGGATGCGGGCGCCGGATCTTTTTCCAGCGCCTTAATACTGGCGCGCATAAACCACAGGATCAGCAGTCCCGGCAATGCAATAAAGAAAGTAAATACAAAAAACACAGGCCAGCCATACGCATCAACAATCGGCGGCGTTAGCGGTCCGGCGACAAACACACGGCCAACGGCAGACAAAGCCGACAGCAGCGCAAACTGGCTGGCAGTAAATTGCACATGACATAACGCCATCAATAATGCAACAAACGCGGCCGTACCCAGACCACCACAAAGATTCTCGAAACCCACGCCCAGTGCCATTAACGGCAGATTCTGCGGATTCAGCGCGATCATCCAGTACATCAGATTGGACAGCGCCTGCAGCAAGCCAAACAGCATCAGGGAGCGATACAGCCCCAGCTTGCTCATTATGCCGCCACCAATCAGCGCACCAATAATGGTTGCGATCACCGCAAGAATTTTGTTCACGGCACCAACCACCTCGGGCGAAAACCCGGCGCCGCGAATCAGAAACGTTGTAGACAGCGCACCGGCAAAGGCATCGCCCAGCTTGTACAGCACGATCAGCGCCAGAATACTGATCGCACCCTTGCGTGAAAAAAATTCCTGAAACGGGACGGTAAACGCATCATACAAGGTGCGCGGCGCGACGTTGGCACCAGCAACCTCGGGTTCGGGCGCCAGCCAGGTCAGCACCGCCGCACCGAACATCAACAGCCCCATGAAAAGATACATGCCGCCCCAGCCCATCCAGACCGCCGCCAGCCAGATGGCGAGTCCGCCCGATACCACCATGCCAATGCGATAACCCAGGGTCCGTATCGCTGCCCCCGCAGCCCGCTCTTCGGGGCGCAGCACATCAGCACTATAGGCGTCAAATGCAATATCCTGTGTGGCCGACAGAAACGCCACCAGTGTGGCCAGCGCCGCCAGCCAGAACAGCGAGCGGGACGGATCCAGAAACCCCATGCCGCAAATGGTCAGCCCCAGCAGAACTTGCGACAAAGCCATCCAGCCGCGCCGCCGTCCCATAAAGGGTGGCACATAGCGATCAATAAAGGGGGCCCACAAAAACTTGAACGTATAAGCCGCTCCCACCAGCGTCAGAAAACCAATGTCGGTCAGCGGCACATCTTCCACCGTCGCCCAGGCCTGCAGCGTGCCACCGGTGAGCGCCAGCGGCAACCCGCTGGCCAGACCCAGCAGCAGCAGCGGATAAACTCGTGGACTGAGGTACGGGCGAATCAGATTTATCATAATGCAGGCTTTCTGTCGGTCTCGAAATGATAAACCGCCAGCGTACTGCGCAAACTGGGCATCAGGGAGATTTCAGTTTCGTCCCGGAACGTAGCCCGCTCCAGGATCCTGAAGCCAAGGCGCGAGGCCAGATCTTCAAAATCCTTCAGCGTACACAAATGAATATTCGGCGTGTTATACCATTCATAGGGCATCTGCCCGGTAACGGGCATGCGTCCGGTCAAAATGGACAAGCCATGGGTCCAGTGGCCGAAGTTCGGGAATGACACGACGCCATAGCGTGCAACCCGTCCCATTTCCTTCAGAATATGTTCGGTGTTTACGACCGCCTGCAGGGTCTGGGACAGCACAACCGTATCAAACTGCCGATCATCGAACATGGCCAGACCGTCCTCCAGGTCCTGCTGAATCACCCGTACCCCTTTATTCACGCAGGCAATCACCTGGGCGTCTTCCTTTTCCACGCCCACCGCCGTCACGCCACGCCTGCTCTGCAAATGGGCAAGCAACATCCCGTCGCCGCATCCCAGGTCAAGCACCCGGGTATCGTCGTTAATCCAGCCGGCAATGCGCAACAGGTCGGCGCGTACTTTTCTTGGTTCTGTCGTGGTCGTCATGCTGTTTCCTGCTCCAATGGCGTCGCTGTCAGATTCAGACTGGCGGCAATGCGCTGGTAGTAAGCCCTGACCACCGCATGATAGCGCGGGTCATCCAGCAGGAAAGCGTCATGCCCATGCGGGGCATCGATTTCCGCATACGTCACCGGCTGGCCGTTTTTGAGCAGCGCCTTGACCAGTTCGCGCGAGCGTTCCGGCGGAAAGCGCCAGTCGGTGGAAAACGACACCGTCAAAAATTCCGCCGTTGCCGGACGCAATGCTTCGGTCAGATCACCACCATGCTTGCTGGCCGGATCGAAGTAATCCAGCGCCCGTGTAATGAGCAAATAAGTATTGGCATCGAAATATCTGGAAAATTTCTCCCCCTGATAACGCAAATAAGACTCGACCTCGAATTCAACATCGTAGCCGAACCGGTAGCGCCCATCTTCGGTTGGATTGCGTTGCGCACGTCCGAATTTTTCGGCCATGTCATCATCTGACAGATACGTGATATGCCCCACCATGCGTGCGACCGACAGGCCGCGCGCCGGCACGGTATTGTATTCATAATAATTGCCACCATGGAAATCGGGGTCGCTGATAATCGCGCGCCGCGCCACTTCATTAAAGGCAATATTCTGTGCCGACAGATTGGTGGTACTGGCCACCACCACGCAGTGCGCGATGCGCTCGGGCAATTCAATGGCCCAGCTCAGCGCCTGCATCCCGCCAAGCGACCCACCCATAACGGCAGCAAAGCGATCAATGCCAAAATGATCTGCCACCCTGGCCTGTGCCCTGACCCAGTCTTCCACCGTGACCACCGGAAAGGTTGATCCCCAGGGCTTGCCCGTGGCAGGGTCAATCGATGCCGGACCCGTTGAACCGAAGCAGGAACCCAGATTGTTTACGCCAATGACAAAATAAATATTCGTATCTACCGGCTTTCCCGGTCCGACCATATTGTCCCACCAGCCGACATCTTTGGCGTCGGTGGCCGAGACCCCTGCAACGTGGTGCGATGCGTTGAGCGCATGGCAAACCAGCACGGCATTACTGCGCTGGGCGTTAAGCGTACCGTAGGTTTCCACGGCAAGCGTGTACGACGGCAGCACCTGGCCACTGCTGAGCGTGAGCGGTTGATCGAACTGGAGAAACTGGGGCGTAACCACGCCCACAGACTGCTGTGAAGTAGTATGTTGTGAGACCATATGGACCTTTTAGCGGGATTTTTGAGGCGCCCGCAAGCGGATCAGACAAATCGGCGCCGACCTTTGCAGCATTGTATCATTTTAAAATAAGCAAACCGCTGGCTAGCGGAGCGTCATGCCGTTCAAGAACTCGTCGGCAACGGATTCTTTGAGCGTGTTATCCTGCCCGGCCGCATAGGCCTGGACGATCACACCACTGCCTGCAAATACTTTGACATAGACGCTGGCATTCTCGTTGCCCACGGCTTTTCTGAACGTGAGCTTCTGTCCGAATGGCGGCAACGGCTCGGGCGCCGGTTCGTTCATGCTGGCGTATACCGAGCGCAGCAGTGCTTCGCCGGCCTTGCGCGTGCTGGCCTCATCCTGCTTACCTTCAGGCAACAGGCTGTAAACCACCGCAAACACCTGATCGTCAACCAGCGCCATATCCATGGTAAAGGGATAGGGCACGCCTTCGATTTGCGTGGTGCGCGATTCACTGCGCGGCTTATCGGGGAAGATAGCCTGCATCCGCCCACCTGCGGTGGATACTTCACGCCAGTCATACTTTGGCGAACAACCCGCAAGCAAAACCGTAAAAAAAACAAGAGCCAGACGTTTGATCACCTGTACCACCCAAATTAATTAATTCGAAACAAACCGTTTTGAAACTGCAAAACAGCGGAACTCCCTTAAAATCAGCAATTATTGATTTCAGAGATATCTCAGGACGACTTGTGCAGCGCATGACCACACTACAGCAGCATCGAGACTCGCTAACTCATATTTTACGCGGAATTGAACGCGAAGGGCTACGGATTGACCGCGATGGCGCGCTCGCCACCACCCCGCACAGTGCTCTTCTGGGTTCCGCCCTGACCCATCCGAATATCACAACTGATTATTCGGAAGCGCTGATCGAGCTGATTACCGGAACGCACAGCTCAGTGGACGATCTGCTCGAAGAGTTGACCGATGTTCACCGTTTTGCCACCCGCCAGTTTCCATCCGAAAGCATCTGGATGCAATCGATGCCGGGCCATCTGCCCGCCGACAACCAGATCCCGATTGCCACTTACGGCACATCCAACAGCGGCATGCTGCGCCACGTATACCGACGCGGGCTGGCCGAGCGCTACGGCCGCACCATGCAATGCATCGCCGGGCTTCATTACAATTTTTCGCTACCGGAATCGCTGTGGCAGCTGCTCGATATCGAAGGCGCAAACGAGACCGAACGCCAGTCTGTCGGCTATATGGGCCTAATCCGCAATTTCACCCGCTATAACTGGCTGCTCATGTACCTGTTTGGCGCATCCCCGGCGGTGCCACGGTCGTTCCTGGGGGATCGGCCCAATCCCTTGCGCGAACTGGATCATGATACGCTGTATCTGCCCTATGCCACCAGTCTGCGCATGAGCGATCTGGGTTACCAGAACGATGCGCAGTCCGGGCTGAAAATGTGCTACAACGACCTGTCCACTTTCCTCAGGAAAATGTATCACGCGGTCACACAACCCTGGCCCGAATATCAGGCGCTCGGTACGCACCGCGACGGCCAGTGGATTCAACTGAACACCAATGTGCTGCAGATCGAAAATGAGTACTACTCAACGATCAGGGCCAAGCGCACCACCGCACGTGGTGAGCGGCCCATTACGGCCCTGATGGAGCGCGGCATCGAATATGTCGAGATCCGCTGCCTGGATATTGATCCGTTCAGCCCTATCGGTATTTCAAATGCAACCTGTCATTTCATGGATGCATTCCTGCTGTTCTGTGCGGTCCATGACAGCCGGCTGTTTCCTTACGACGGTTTCTGCGAGGAAAGTCAGGCCAATTTCACAGATGTGGTTAACCGCGGTCGCGATCCCTCTCTGCGCCTGACCAGCAATGGCGAAGACATTTCCATTCCGGACTGGGGTAATCAATTGCTCGATCAGATTGCACTGTACGCCAAGGAACTGGATATCGCTTTTAGCACTACGCAATACAGTGCCGCGATCCAGGAACAGCGCCATAAGCTGGATGACGTGTCTGCCACGCCTTCGGCCCGTATTTTGCAGGAATTGCGCGACAGCGGGCTGAGCTTTGCCGACTATACCCAATTGCAAAGCCAGCGCCTGTCCGACGAGCTGCGCTTTGGCGAACTGTCTGCGGAAACCGAGCAAAAAATGCGCGCCAGCGTCAAACAATCGCTCGAAGATCAGGCAGCGATAGAAGCGTCCGACAACGAAAGCTTTGACGAATATGTCGAGCGTTATATGGCGGCCCTGAAACGGCCGGAATAAACGGAGATTTTCATGTTTCTGAAGAATGCATGGTATGTCGCGGCGTGGAGCCACGACATTGTCCATGAGCTATATCCATTGCAGTTGCTAAATGAGTATCTGGTGTTCTATCGTCAGCAGGATGGCCGGGTTGTTGCGCTTGAAGACGCCTGTCCGCACCGCAAATTGCCTTTGTCCATGGGACGGCTGATCGATGACGCCGTGGAATGCGGCTATCATGGGCTGACCTTCAATGGCCAGGGCACCTGTATTTTCGCGCCGGGTGCAAAGATTCCCCGCGCAGCGACAGTCAAAAATTTTGCCACAACTGAAAAATACGGTCTGGTCTGGGTCTGGATGGGCGAAGCAGACAAGGCCGACCCCACCCTGATTCCACATATTGCCGAGTATGGTCATCCCGACTGGGGAATCAATCAGGGTGACGCTATGATCGTCGAGTGCAATTACCTGTACATGACCGACAATCTGCTGGACCCCTCGCATGTCGCCTGGGTGCACCGCAGTTCTTTCGGCAATAGCGCCTGCGAAAACGAGCCGCTCACCACAACAGTGAATGATAACGGCGTGATTGTTTCGCGCTGGATGTACGACACCGATGTGGCGCCCTTCTATGCCAGGTTCGTTAAGTTCACCGGCAACTGTGACCGCAAGCAGCACTATGAAGTGCGCTATCCGTCGCACGCCATCATCAAGGCCGTCTTTACGCCAGCCGGCACGGGTGGCGATGAAGCGCCGATCCATCCCGACGTATTCCTGATGGACTCCTATAATTTCCTGACACCGATAGACGAGAAAACCACCCGCTACTTCTGGTTCCAGCTCAGAAATTTCAGTCCAAATGATGAAGACGTTTCGCGTCAGTTTGCCGCAGGCGTACGCAAGGCCTTTGAAGAAGACCGGATCGTACTTGGCGCGGTACAAAAAGGCATGGACAATCGCCGCTCGCCATTTATCAATCTCAAACTGGACGGTGGCCCGATCAAGTTTCGCAAGGGACTGGAGCGGCTGATCAGCCAGGAGCAGGTCGTGGCCGATCAGGCCAGGCCGGAAGTGATTCCCATTCAGGAAGCCGCCATCGCGCAGCCCGACTAATCAGCGCCTGTGTACCTGAGTGAACGGCGCCGGGGGCCAATGCGTTCAGTCCTTGTCCTTATCCTCGACCCGTTCCGGCTTGCCCTTGCGCCTGGTAGACGCCAGTTCTTCCAGCTCCTTTTCTGACATCGAGTCATACATGGACCTGGACGCACCTTTCAGACTGCTTACCTTTGTTTCACCGCGTTTGGCAGCCAGTGCCGCTCCGGCGGCCTGCTGCTGATTCTGAGATTTTGCTGGCATGAGATGGCTCCTTTTTGCTATTCATGCGTATCGCACGGTAGGCTGACCGCGCTAGCGCAACACAGAGGTCAACCTGACGTTGCCCCTGTCATTTAACCTTATCATTATTGTTCTGGCCATTACACCGCTTTTTGCATCTCATTGGGTTTATTTTTGTTATCAAATGCGAATCACCGCAGGCCAGGTTTATGTCAAATGTCATTAACGCTACCGTATGTAAGCCATTACAGAATCAGCCCCCGAACAGATGATTCAGCAACGGTGCTCCGCACCATCCGTATCACTTCAGATTCCCCGCCAGAAACGTTGCCAGCCGCGCACTACGGGGTTTAGCCAGAATATCGCCGGGCGCGCCCTCTTCTTCAACCACGCCCTGATGCAGAAACATCACATGGCTGGACACCTGACGAGCGAACGCCATCTCATGCGTCACGATGATCATGGTGCGTCCCTCTTCGGCCAGTTTCTGCATCACCCGCAACACTTCTCCGACCAACTCCGGATCCAAAGCAGACGTTGGTTCGTCAAACAGCATCACTTCGGGCTCCAGTGCCAGCGCACGCGCGATCGCCACCCGTTGCTGCTGTCCGCCCGAGAGATGCATGGGATATTTCTTCAGGGTATCCAGGCTCAGTCCGACTTTCAGCAGATTGCTTTCCGCCCGCGCCAGTGCTTCCTGGCGCGAGATGCCCAGCACATTGACGGGTGCGGCCGTAATGTTCTCCTGAACGGTCATATGCGACCAGAGATTGAAATGCTGGAACACCATGGATAGCCGCGTGCGCATATATTGCAATTGGCGGCGATCTGCCGGCACCAGGGTACCCTTGCGCATGACCGTGCGCAGTTCTTCACCATGAATGAAAATTTTGCCTGCATCGGGCGTTTCCAGGAAATTAATACAGCGCAGCAACGTGCTTTTACCTGAACCACTGGACCCGATAATACTGATCACATCACCCTTGTTAGCCAGCAGCGACACGCCCTTGAGTACTTCGTTGCTGCCGAAACGTTTGTGAATATCCTGAACGCGTAAGTTTTCCATAACGGGACCTGTTAAACAGCCGCGGGTTTCAGAAACCCGAGCCATTTTTTCTCTGCCTTGCGAAACAGCGCAACCAGCACCATTGCCAGAACGGCGTACAGGATGGCGGCAATACCAAAGGCGGGTAAAGAGTTGAATGTAGCGCTGTTAACATCGCGCGCGACCTTGAGCAATTCGGGCACCGTTGCCGTGAATGCCAGCGAGGTGGAATGCAGCACCAGAATCACTTCATTGCTGTAAAACGGCAGGGCACGCCTGAAAGCGGAAGGCAGAATAATTTTTGTGTACAGGCGGAAGCGGGAAAAACCGAAGGCCTGCGCCGCTTCAATCTCGCCGTGCGGGATGGAGCGAATGGCGCCCGCCAGTACTTCTGTCATATACGCACAGGTGTTGATCGTGAATGCAAGAATCACACAATTGAACCCGTCACGGAAGAAGGTTGCCAGCAGCGGCGTGCCGCGCACCACGCTCAGGCTGAACAAGCCGGTGTAAACAAGCAGCAACTGCACGTATAGCGGCGTGCCACGAAACACAAAGGTGTACACCTGCACCGGCACACTCACCCAGCGATTGGACGAACTGCGCCAGATGGCCATGGGGATGGCCAGCAGCGTGCCAAACAACACGGCCAGCAACAGAATCCAGATCGTCATGGCCAGTCCCGTCATGGGAATACCGAAACCGAGATAGGCTTGCCAGTAGCGCTCAAGAATCTCGCTCACAGCCGAACCTCCCGCACACCGACCGAATAGCGTCGATTAAGCCAGGACAGCACCACCAGGCTGACCGCCGTCATGCACAGATAAATGGCAGCGGCAACCAGATTGAAGAAAAACAGTTGCTGAGTACTGCGCCCCGCCTGCTGCGTGACCGTCACGATATCGAGCAGACCGATGATGGAAACCAGGGCGGTTGCCTTGATAATGACCTGCAGATTATTATTCAGTCCGGGTAAAGCGTAGCGGATCAATTGCGGCAACAGAATCAGCCGAAATACGGTTAATGGCGCCATCCCGGTCGCGTAGCCGGCCTCCAGCTGGCCTTTGGGCACAGACTGAATGGCACCGCGGAAGGTCTCTGTCATATACGCGCCATAGATAAACGATAACGTAGTCACACCCGCCGAAAAGGCATCCATCTGATATTGCTGCCAGCCGGCCCAGACGCAGATCGCATTGATAAGCTCCTGCAGGTTATAGAAAACCAGCAGCATGATCACCAGGTCGGGCACGCTGCGAATCAGCGTCGTATACCCGGTGAAGGTCCAGCGCAGTACAGGGTTGGAAGATAGCTTGCACAAAGCCCCGACCATTCCAATGATGATCGAAAAAACCAGCGTCAACAGCGTCAGCAGACAGGTTGCGAGTGTACCGGCCCATATCTGGGATCCATAACCGTACAGCATCGGGTTCCTTAAATATCGTTATTAATAAAGCAATATTGCAATTGTTTGTCGGCCGCCCGGGGCTTGTGCCCTTGCGCTTCGCCGCCGCACATTGCGGGCAGATCTGCCCGCCCAAAAATGCAAACTGCGCGGTCGCCGGCACCCAGCCAGCCCGCGCAGCATCCGGTCAGACCCGCTTATTCACGTTCCTTGATGCCGTATTTTTTGTAGGCGTCAAGAATTTTTGCGTATTCTCCGTCAGCCTTCATGTCGGCCAGCGCCTTGTCGATTTTACCCTTCAGCTCGGTATCTTCCTTGCGCAGACCAATACCGTTACCGTTGCCAAACACGTCGGCGTCGGACACCGGCGTGCCGACCAGCTTGAAGTTCTTGCCATCGGGACTATCAAAGAAAATCGTGGCTGCCGCTGCGTCCTGCAGGGTCGCATCCACGCGGCCGAGCGCCAAATCCTGCTTGGCAAGATCATCATTCTGATAGGAAACCAGATCAATCCCTTTGCCTTTCCAGTGCTTGTCGGCGTAGGCCGCCTGAGTGGTACCCTGAACGACCCCAACCGTTTTACCTTTGAGCGACTCGGCGGTGGTATCCAGTCCTTCGCTGCCCGACGGAACCATCAGGCGTGTAGAGCTGGCGTACATCACATCTGAAAACAGCACCTGCTTCTCGCGTTCTTTGGTAATAGTCATCCCGGACAGAATGCCATCTATTTTTTTGGCTTTCAGGGCAGGAATCACACCGTCGAAATTCATGCGAATCCATTCGCAGTCGGCTTCAATGCGCTTACAGATGGATTTACCCATATCAACATCAATACCAACCAGCTCGCCCTGTGGGTTAACCGATTCAAAAGGCGCGAATGTGGGATCAATACCCAGACGCAGTTTGACGGGTGCCGCAGACACCACTGTCGGTAACAATGCAGCCAGCACTGCCGCAACAAAAAGTTTTTTCATTCCTAACCCCGGGAAACATATGGTAATTAATTGAAGTAGTATAACGCCTTGTCCCTGATTCACAGGTGTGATTGCAGGCAGGTTACAACGCGCGGACACGAGATTTTTGCATAAATTTCCTCCCGGCTACCTGTTTTTGCCTGAAACCCATGTTTTTCTTGCCTTTTTGTTGCCGCTATCATGCCTCTATCATGCCTTTAGGCCCGAGAATTCGCTCATGACTTCCTTCAATTCCGCAGATTTGCCCATTTTCCGGCTCGCGCCCGGCCAGCTCACCTATTCGCAATTGCGCGCGTCTTTTCTGAAAGCCGCCCATCATCGCGGCGCGCAGCTGCATGCTTACCCTCATCCGCTCAAGGGCGTGGAAAACGAAAATCTATGCACCGATGTAGCCGTGGCAGGCGATCCGCAAGCCGACAAATGGATCGTGGTGGTGTCCGGCACGCATGGCGTCGAAGGTTACTATGGCTCGATCTGCCAGACCCGTTTTCTGCTGGAGCAGGACATCACACCGACAGCAGGCGTGGGTATCCTGTTTATTCACCTGATCAATCCCTGGGGCACCTCGTGGAAACGGCGGGTCAATGAAGACAACATGGATCTGAATCGCAACTATCTGGATTTTGACCAGCCGCTGCCGGTTAATCCGGGCTACGAAGCAGTACATGAGCTGTTTGCGACCGATATCCGTGATGCCGACCGGCGCCGCGCCCGCGAACAGCGCTGGCGCGAAGTCGTACAGGAAAAAGGCTATGCTGCGCTGATGAATATTGTAGAAGCCGGCCAGTATCGCCATCGCGATGGCCTTTATTACGGTGGAGAACAACCCAGCTGGTCCAATGTCACACTGCATCAGATCCTGAAGGACCATCTGCCGGCGCATGCCAGGGAAATCATCAGTTTCGATCTGCATACCGGTGCCGGACAATTCGGTCACCCCATGCTCATGGCCATTGCCGAACAGGACTATCCCGGCATTGCGCGCGCCCAGTCTATCTACGGTCCATGGCTGTATACCGTCATTACAGGCGCGAACAACGCCAGCGATACCGGCATCTCGGCTGCAGCCACCGGCTACACCTCGGCAGCCATGGTCAAATTATTCAGTGACCGCCAGTTTACGCAACTGGTGGTCGAGTGTGGAACCTATGACAGCCAGTCGGTGGGTCAGCCTGCCCTGCTGGCCGACCATTTCCTGCATCTGCATGGTGATCCGGCCAGTGCCGAAGGTAAACAGATCAAGCAGCAACTGCTGGACTTTTTCTTCCCGGCCGATCCGGACTGGCAGGCACTGGTGCAATTCAGAACCCGCCAGATTCTGGAGCGTGCCGTTCACGCGCTGCGTAACGGGCAATAGGTTTCGCGCTTGCCATTTTTCCGGATACCATGAAAAACACCCCAAAGGCTGAATGGATATCCAACCTTTGGGGTGTATTTTTGAGGTGGCAGTACGCCCGGGTGCGCGATCAGTCCGCTGCCTGCGCTACACCGACCATTTGCTCATCGACGTCATCGGGCAGTTGCTGATTCAGGGCAGCATCCAGTTGCCTGGTGTCCAGCTGGTTCTCCCATCGGGCAACCACAATGGTGGCGCAGGCATTGCCGACCAGGTTGGTCAGGGCACGACATTCCGACATAAAACGATCAATGCCCAGAATGAGGGCCATGCCGGCCACCGGTACATCGGGCACCACAGCCAGCGTAGCCGCCAGCGTAATAAAGCCGGCCCCCGTAACCCCCGCGGCCCCCTTGGAACTGATCATGGCGACCAGCAGCAGCAATACTTGCTGTTGCAGCGACAGCTCGATATTGCACGCTTGCGCAATAAACAGCGCAGCCAGCGTCATGTAGATATTCGTTCCGTCCAGATTAAAAGAATAGCCGGTAGGTACCACCAACCCGACCACAGACTTGGCGCAACCGGCGCGCTCCAGTTTTTGCATCAGCGTAGGCAGCGCCGCTTCCGATGAACTGGTGCCCAGCACCAGAAACAATTCATCCTTGATATAGCGCACCAGTTTAAAAATGGAAAAGCCGTTGTACCGCGCGACCAGCCCCAGCACAATCACAACAAACAACACAGCCGTGATATAGAAAGTCAGAATCAGGTACAGCAAATTGCCAATCGAGCCTATCCCGTATTTGCCAATGGTAAATGCCATGGCGCCGAATGCACCGATAGGCGCGGCCTTCATTAAAATGGCCACCAGTTTGAAAACCGGCCGGGACAGTTGCTGGAAAAAATCAAAGACCGGCTTGCCATGTTCTCCGGTAGCCGCCAGTGCAATACCAAACAGCACTGAAATAAACAGCACCTGCAGAATATCGCCATTAACCAGCGGGCTGATGGTGGTGTCGGGAATAATATTCATTAAAAACCCGACAATGGACGAATCATGCGCCTTGGTCACATAGGTGGCCACCTTGCCGGCGTCCAGCGTTTTGGGGTCAATATCCAGACCGGAGCCGGGGTGCAGCGTGTTGGCAACGATCAGGCCAATGATCAGTGCCAGTGTGGAAAACGTAATGAAGTAAAGCATCGCCTTACCGGCCACCCGCCCTACCGTTTTCATATTGCTCATACCGGCGATACCCGTCACCACCGTGAGAAATATGACAGGTGCGATAATCATTTTTACCAGTTTGATAAACGCGTCGCCAAGCGGCTTCATACTTTCACCAACCTGCGGATAGAACTGCCCCAGCAACACGCCCAGGACAATGGCAATGACCACCTGTACATATAATATTTGATACCAGCGCTTGGGCTGACGCGGCGCTTCGGCCGATAGCTCTTCAGCAGACAACATTTGATTTGGTTTTCCTGGAAATGAATGCGTTGGTCGACGCACTTGCGGCTATCGACACTACGTCAATGATATGAATGGGTCCACACTATGGAATCAAGACCGTCATAGACAGCGGACGGCTCATGGATACTGCACCAGCGGACACTGTGCTTCCTTCAATTCCGTATAGTAATTTTCGAAACCTTAAAGAAAACTGAAAACGCATCATTAGGTGGCATCTGGTCCGCTTTCCTATACAATCGCACAAGGTGACGGGGTGCAACCCTGCCCCCTATTTCACAGCCCTCCATTTCAAACGAGACATTTCATCATGCCCATTCTTCAAGTTCAGGTCACCGCCGGCCGCAGCCAGCAACAAAAAACCGCCTTCCTGCAAAATGCCACCAAGGTTATCGAGCAAACGCTGAACGCGGCCCTGCCCAGTATCCGTATTTCCCTGCACGAAATTGAACAGCAGGATTCGATTGTCGCAGGCCAGGTGGGTGCTGAATTCGTCAACATCGTGGCTTTTCTGCTTGCCGGCCGAAACGATGAAGTCAAAGCGAACTTTCTGGCCGCCATCAACAAAACAGCGGTGACCACGCTGGACGTATCAGACAGTTGCATCCGCACCATGCTGATCGATATCGCGCCGGAGCACATGGGTGTTCAGGAAGGCCTGAGCGCCGCCGCGTTTCGCGCCAGAAGCGCAGGTTAACGCCCTCTTTTCTTTTAACGCCCTCTTTTCTTATTAGCGCCTTGCCCCAACCTGCGCCTGAGTGAGGTTAATCTGCGCGTTAACACCGTCATATCTCGAACGTGATGCCTGCGGCGTAGCAGCCTGAGCCCGGCGCTCAAGATGCTACGCCGCAGCTTTATTTCCAAGTGCTTACGCCATCTCCGGCCGATCCGCTCCTTTTCCCTTATTGACAACCCATCCTGATCCAACCTATTCTTCTCTGAAATATTACCAATTACAACAAACCCTTTCGGAGCGGACATGAAACTATCAGCCATCCTGCGGTCGTGCATTGCGGCCACCTCACTTTTCGCGGCTGCTGCCAGCGCCCAGGTCAGCGTCATGCTGCCAGCCAATCCAGGCGGCGGCTGGGATGGAACGGGCCGGCAGGCCTTCTCGGCCATGAACAAGGCCGGCATCTATACCGGCAGCGTTAACTTTACCAACAAGGGCGGTGCCGGCGGCACCATCGGTCTGGCCGAATTCCAGAATGGCACAACCGGCAAACCGGATAACCTGGCAGTCTTTGGCGCCATTACCGTTGGCGCCATCACGCTGAACAAATCGCCGGTCGATCTGTCCAAGTTCAGGCCGGTAGCACGCCTCACGGCAGAATATCTGGTGCTTGCCGTGCGTCCGGACTCTCCCTACAAAACGCTGGCTGATTTTGCCAAGGCACTCAAGGAAAATCCTGGCGGCACACCAGTGGGTGGCGGTTCAGCAGGTGGCGTAGATCATATTGCCCTGGCCCTGCTTGCCCAGGCCAGCGGCACGCCGGTTAATAAACTTAATTACATTCCGCAGGCTGGCGGCGCGGATACCGTTACCGGCATCGTCAACGGCACCCTCAAGGCCGGTATCTCGGGCATTTCCGAATTCCAGCAATTTGCCAAATCCGGCCGCGTCAAAATTCTGGGCATTACCTCTGCCGAACGCATGAAAGGACTGGACGCGCCTACCTTCAAGGAAGCCGGCTTCGATGTGGAACTGGCAAACTGGCGCGGCATTCTGGGCTCGGTCGATATGCCCGAAGACAATTACAAAGTGTGGGTGGACCGCTTCACCAAACTCAATGACAGCGACGCCTGGAAGCAAACCATGACGACCCAGGGCTGGGATCAGTTTTTCCTGGCCGGACCTGAATTTGGCAGCTTCATCAAAGATGAAAGTGACCGTATCAATAAAATCCTGAAGGACGCAGGTCTTGCAAAATAAGGAAACACCCTCGCAGACAGGCGCGGCGCCCGCAACCCCCGAGGCTGCGGCGCCAGCCACCCGGCCCTGGTGGCTGGGGATCGCTGTCGTTATCCTGGGCTGTATCTGCCTGTACTCCGCAACAACCTTGCCGGCAACGGCACAGTATGCGGCTATCGGCCCGGGCATGTTTGTTACCATTGCCGGCGGGGGCTTGTTGCTGCTGGGCATCCTGCTGCTGATTCAAATCGCAAAAGGCGAACGCTTCGAAGCGCAGGATGCAGAAAATGCCGCCGGCAACCTGCCGATGGACAAGCGGGCCTTCTTTACCGCACTGGCTGCAACCATCGTACCGGCACTCACCATGGAGCCACTGGGTCTGCCCATTACCGCCATGCTGTCGTTTATGCTGGTTGCGCGCGCATTTGGCTCCACCAGAACGATCATGGATCTGATCACCGGCGCTATTCTGGGCTCGGTCTGCTGGTTTCTTTTTTCACGCCTCGGTCTGCAACTGGGCGGTTTTCTTCCCCTGGCGGGCTTCTGAATGGATACAACCTTCGGCTTATTATTGCAAGGCTTTGATATCGCCCTGCAACCCATGAATCTTTTCTGGGCGCTGGTCGGCTCCGTACTTGGCACCGCCATCGGCATCCTGCCAGGCATCGGCCCTGCGCTCACCATCGCGCTGCTGTTGCCGGTTACCGTCTCGGTTGGCCCTGTCTCGGCATTCATTATGTTTGCCGGCGTACTCTACGGCGCGATGTACGGCGGCTCCACCACATCCATTCTGATCAATACGCCAGGTGAAGCCGGCTCCATGATGACCGCGCTGGAGGGCAACAAAATGGCGCGCTCCGGACGCGGTGCCGCGGCACTGGCCACTGCTGCCGTAGGTTCGTTCGTGGCCGGCACCATCGCCACCGCCCTGCTCACGTTTGCCGCGCCCTCCATTGCCGAACTGGCGTTCTACTTCAAACCGGCAGACTACTTTGCACTGACCGTGCTGGCCTTCACATCGGTTGCTGTGGTGATGGGAACCTCGCGGGTGCGCGGTTTTATTTCCCTGTTCATTGGCCTGGCATTCGGCGTAATCGGCATCGACAAAATGACCGGGCAGCCGCGTATGACATTTGGCGCCAGCTCACTGCTGGACGGGATGGAACTTACCGTCGTACTGGTCTCGCTGTTTGCAATCGGTGAAATTATCTATGTCGCCAGCCGCTACCGGCACCAAAACGACGATGTGATGCCGATCAAGGGCGGCGTCTGGATGACCAAAGAGGAATGGAAGCGCTCGCTCATGCCCTGGCTGCGCGGTACCGCCATTGGCTTTCCGATGGGCGCGCTGCCCGGCGGCGGCTCCGAAATTCCGACCATGCTGTCCTATACGCTTGAGAAAAAGCTGTGTAAAAAGAAAGAGGAGTTTGGCACCATCGGCGCCATTGAAGGCGTTGCCGGCCCCGAAGCGGCTAATAATGCAGCTGCTGCAGGCGTGCTGGTCCCCCTGCTGACACTGGGATTGCCCACTTCGGCCACCGCGGCAATCCTGCTGGCTGCGTTCCAAAACTTCGGCCTGCAACCCGGCCCGTTTCTGTTTACCTCCAACCCGGAACTGATCTGGGGTCTGATCGCCTCGCTCTACGTGGGCAACGTCATGCTGCTGATTCTGAACCTGCCGCTGGTTGGCATGTGGGTGAAATTACTCCTTATTCCAAAACCGCAACTGTATGCCGGCATTTTGGTGTTTGCCATGATCGGCATCTGGGGGGTATCGGGATCCACCTTTGACCTGGCCTGCATGGTCGTGGTGGGTCTGATGGGTTATGTCATGCGCGTCTATGACTTTCCCATTGCGCCCATCCTGATCGGCCTGATCCTCGGCCCCATGGCCGAAAACCAGCTGCGTACAGCGCTGGCAGCTGCCGAGGGCAATCCCGCAGTGCTGGTGGAAACACCAATATCAATTGTCATTCTGACCATTTCAGCGCTGTTCCTGCTGGCACCCGTTGTATTGCGCAAACTGCGCAAGGCCGCATAAGGCCATACGGGTGCTGTCCGCTCTCGTTGCCATTCTCCTTTCCGCCTGGCAACGAGGGCTTTGTATGAGCGACCGCTTCCCTGGTCGCGATGATCCCCCATTGTCCACGCTGCGCGCCTATTTGGCGCTGAAAAGCAAAAAACATCGGTTTTAGCACAACAAACAGGTGGTACGTGCGAGTACCATTCTCTAGGTGTTCTCCCTAGGGGAATTGGTATTATCCCTAGGACAACAACACAGTCATACCCCCATACACTTATCGTCCCGACCGGGTCATTCCGGCATGATTTTTCGATATTTATCTGTTCGAGCAGGCAATGACACTAAGACAACTCGAGGCATTTCGTGCGCTCATGATCACCCGTACCGTTACACAGGCGGCGGCGTTTCTTTCCATTTCGCAGCCGGCCACCACACGCCTGATCTCGGACCTGGAAACCTCGGTGGGCTTTCCCCTATTTGAGCGCCGTCAGGGCCGTCTTTTTCCGACCCATGAAGCAGAAGAATTACTCAGGGAAGTGGAGCGCAGTCTGGTTGGTGTTCAGGAAATTGCCTATGCAGCCAGCCAGATTCAGAAAGCACAAAAAGGCCAGTTCCATATTGCTGCCGCGCCCTGTCTGGCTTCCGGCGCCCTGCCTTTCCTGCTGCATAACTTCATGCAGGAACATACTGATCTGTCGGTTAAGCTAACGACCCACGCTTCGACCACCATCATGGATATGGTGCAGAATGCCAAGTGTGATCTGGGTATGGTGATCCTGTCCAGCGACTATCCGAGCCCCCTGGGTGAGCATCTGTTCTCGCTGGACTCAAAAATTGCCATTCCGCGTAACCATCCGCTGGCACAGAAAAGCGAGATCCACGTCACCGACCTGCAGGGCCAAACCATGATACTGGGTTCCCATGATATGGACACGCGCCAGGCGTTTGGTCTGTTGCTGGTGTCTCATGGCGTCAAGGTGTTCTCAAACGTCGACACCAACACCTCACAGACCATGTGCTCCTTTGTGGAGTCAGGCAATTGCCTGGCTATTGTTGACCCGATCACGGTAATAACCTACACCGGAAACAACATAATATTCAGAAATTTTTCGCCGCGACTGATGGTCCATTTCAGTGCCCTTTATCGCGCCGATAAGGTGGCCTTGCGCGTACTCAGGGATTTTGTGCACTACGTAAAAACAAATGTGACCATGGCAATCGCACAAAACGGCAAGCTGCTTTAAGATGGTGAAAAGGGCTGTAAATGCCATAACACCATATTATGGACGGGCCAAAAAAAAGCATTTTACATAGCGGGCAGTGTTCTCTATCGTTATCCGTAAGTTGTTCCCCAACCACGGAGAAAATGATGAAACGCAAGCTTATGACAGCTGCTATTGCAGGTTTACTGGTTACGCCAACCTCGATGGTATACGCGCAAACGCCCACGTTGTATCTTGGATCATATGGCGGTTCAACGCAAAAGGCGTTTGAGGAAGAAATCCTGCCCGCTTTCGAAAAAGCCAACAACGTTAAGGTTGTTTACGTTCCAGGCAACTCAACCGATACGCTGGGCAAATTGCAGGCACAGAAAAACAATCCCGAACTGGACGTAGTCATGCTGGATGACGGCCCCATGTATCAGGCGATGCAGTTTGGCTTCTGTGACAAAATCGACAAAAGCGCCCCGGTATTCAAAGATCTTTACCCCATCGCCGATCTGGGGCCTAATGCGCTTGGTATCGGGCTGGTGGCCACCGGCCTGTTCTACAACGAAGAAGCCTTCAAAAAAGAAGGCCTGACGCCGCCCACCTCATGGCATGATCTGGAGAATCCGCAGTTCGAGCAGCGCATGGTCATTCCGCCGCTGAACAATACCTACGGCCTGCACACACTGGTGAAATTTGCCAAACTCAACGGCGGCGACGAAAAGAACCCCGATCCCGGCTTTGATGCCATTATCAAAAAGGTCAACCCGAATGTGCTGGCCTGGGAGCCTTCGCCCGGCGGTATGACGCAGCTGTTTCAGAACGGCGAAGCGATCATCGGCGTATGGGGTAACGGCCGGGTTGAAACCTTCAGGTCCACAGGCTTTCCGGTCAAGTTCGTGTATCCCAAAGAAGGGGCCATGGTATTGCAGACCGCAGTCTGTCCCGTTGTCAAAAGCGATGTCGCTGAACTGTCTCAGAAACTGGTGCAATATCTTGCCTCGCCTGAAATACAGGTGGTTTTCGCACGCACGCAGAGCTGGGGACCGGTCAACAAAACTGTGAAGCTGCCGGCAGAAGACGCGCAACGTGTGGTGTATGGCGAGGCAGTCAACAAGCTGGAAAAAACCGACTGGGACACCGTCAATGCCGTGCGCACGCAATGGAACGATCGCTGGAACCGGACGGTGGAGCGGTAAATGAGTTTTCTTTCTGTCAAAAACCTGGGCAAAGACTACGGCGCGACGCGCGTCGTCAAGTCGATGGACCTTGAAATTGAGCGCGGTGAATTTGTCTCTCTGCTGGGTCCATCAGGCTGCGGCAAGACCACCACGCTGCAAATGATTGCGGGATTCACCGAACCCACGCGTGGCCAGGTCATTCTGGATGGTACGGATCTGACCGACATGCCGCCGGAAAAACGGGATATTGGCGTGGTGTTTCAAAGCTACGCGCTGTTTCCCCACATGACGGTTCAGGACAATATCAGTTTCGGCCTGGAAATGCGAAAAATGGCCAAAGACCAGCGCCGTGAGCGCATCAGCGAAGTGCTGGACATGGTTAGCCTGAGCGGAATGGGCGAGCGTTACCCCGCCCAGCTATCGGGCGGGCAGCGCCAGCGCGTTGCCATCGCCCGCTCACTGGCCATTCGTCCCCGGCTCCTTCTGCTGGACGAACCCATGTCCAATCTGGATGCCAAACTGCGCGAGAACATGCATATCGAGCTGCGCCGGATCCAGCGCAAACTGGGCATTACCACGATTCTGGTTACGCACGACCAGACCGAAGCGATGACCATGAGTGATCGAATTGCGCTGATGAGCGATGGCTGTATTCAGCAGCTGGCGCCACCGCTGGAGGTATACCATAACCCCAGAACGCTGTTCGTTTCCGGGTTTCTGGGCCGCGCCAATGTTTTTGCAGGCACCATTACACGCAGTGACAAGCAGACGTATCAGGTCAGCAGCGAGGGCCTGAGCTTTGCCGTCTGCCTGCCGGAAAACCACCCTTTCCGAGAGGGCAAGGCCAATATTATGATCAGGCCGGAGAATGTTGGTTTTGCCGACCCGGGTACGGCGGGCAAATTAACCGGCACGCTGTCCGAAGCCGTGTTTCTGGGCACACACTGGTTATGTGAGGTCCAAACGCCCCTGGGCATGTGGTTCGTCTCGGTCCAGCGGCTTGCTTCCCAGCCTGGTGATACAGTCGCGCTGGACTGGCTGAACAGTGATCTGCGCGTTATCGCCGAGCAGCAGTAAGGCCGGAGGCTCATATGCGTAAAGAACCCTATGTCTTGCTAACGCCCGCGCTCCTGCTGTTTTGCGGCATGCTCATCATTCCCATGCTGCTGGTTGCGATGCTGTCGTTCTATGCATTTAACGGCACCACCGGCATCATCCCGGATTTTTCGTTTGGCAACTACATAACCATCTTTTCAGACCCGTACTACGGAGAAATTTTCCTGCGCACCGCGGGCATGGCCTTGCTGGTCACGATTATCTGCCTGATTCTGGGCATTCCGGAAACGCTCATCCTCGCACGTATGCGCGCACCATGGCGCGGTATTTTCCTGGTAATGGTGCTGGGGCCTCTGCTTATTTCAGTTGTGGTGCGCACTCTGGGCTGGTCCATCCTGATGGGTCGGCAGGGCCTGATCAACGATACCCTGCTCCTGCTTGGTCTGATTGATTCGCCCATACGACTCACCTTTACGTTTACCGGTATGGTCATCGGTCTGGTGCATGTCATGGTGCCCTTCATGATTATTTCCATCTGGGCAACCCTGCGCAAGCTGGACCCTACCGTAGAATACGCCGGCCGCTCACTGGGTGGCTCGCCGCTCACGGTCTTTCGCCGGGTGATTTTCCCGCAATTGATGCCCGGCATTCTGTCTGGTTCCATCATCGTGTTCGCCCTGTCGGCATCAGCGTTCGCCACGCCTGCCATTCTGGGCGGACGCCGCCTGAAAGTGGTGGCGACGGCCGCCTATGATGAATTTCTCAATTCCCTGAACTGGCCGCTGGGCGCCGCCATCGTCATCCTTTTGCTGATCGCCAATATCATTGTCATCATGGGGCTGAATCGCTACACAGAAAGAAAGTACCGCACGATCTTTGCCGCAGGAGAAAATGAATGAAACGCAATCGAACGCTCTCGCTCATCTTTCACACTGCTTTCATGCTGTTTCTGCTGGCGCCGCTGGTAATCGTGATCATTGTTTCGTTTACAGACAAAGGCTTCATATCCTATCCGAGCGACGGCCTCTCGTTGCGATGGTATCGTGCGGCGCTGGACGAACCCCGGATTATGGAATCCTTCTGGCTGTCACTGAAACTGGCCGGATTTGCCTCCACCATCGCAGTGTGCCTGGCGGTGCCGGCAGCGCTGGCGCTCACCCGCTTCCGTTTTCCGGGGCGCGATGCGATCAGCGCATTTCTGATGTCGCCCCTCATGATCCCCAACGTCGTATTGGGCGTGTCGTTCCTACGCTTCTTCAATATCGCCGGGCTGTCCGGTTCGATATTCTGGCTGACTATGACACATGTCATTTTTATATTTCCCTATTCCCTGCGCCTGGTGCTGGCATCGGCTACCGGTATGGACCGGGAAGTGGAACTGGCCGCAAGGTCGCTCGGTGCGGGCAAACGCCATATGTACGGTCGCATCATCCTGCCATTGATCCTGCCTGGTCTTGTCGGTGGCTGGCTACTGTCCTTCATTCAGAGTTTTGACGAACTAACCATGACGGTATTCGTTGCAACGCCGGGCACAACCACGCTGCCGGTCTGGATGTATAACCATATTGCACAAACCATCGATCCGCTGATCACGTCGGTATCAGCAATTCTTATTATTGCTACTGTGATAATGATGATTATTATGGACCGTCTGGTGGGTCTGGATAAAGTGTTGATTGGAAAAGGTTGAAATGTACAACACAGATATAATTGTGATCGGCGGCGGGATCGTGGGCTCAAGCGTTGCCTATGGCCTGGCCCGTCAACATGCAAAAGTGCTCATGCTTGATGAAGGCGATGTTGCCTTTCGTGCCTCCAGGGGTAATTTCGGACTGGTATGGGTGCAGGGAAAGGGCCACGGCTTCTCGCCCTACACCCGCTGGACCCTGCAATCGGCCCGCCACTGGCCTGCACTGGCCAGTGAACTCACGGAACGCACCGGTATTGATCCTTACCTGCAGCAGCCAGGTGGCTTCGTTTTCTTTACCAATCAGGCCGACCTGGATGAACGACAGCAACTGATGCGCAACGTCCAGGCTTCGGTCGAAGAAAAGTATGACTATACCTTTATGTCACCGGCAGAGGTACGCAAATATATTCCGGCTATCGGCCCCAAAGTCATCGGCGCCTGTTATACGCCCATGGACGGCCATGCCAACCCCTTGAAGCTATTGCCCGCCTTGCAGCAAGGCGCACGCCAGCTGGGTGTGGACTATCGCTACAACAACCCGGTGGAACATATCGATTATGAGTCGGGCAGCTTCATCGTCACCACCCGCGCCGGTGAAAAGTATGCCGGCAAAAAGGTGGTGCTGTGTGCGGGCCTGGGCAACAAGCGACTGGGAAGTCTTGTTGGCCTGCACGTGCCGGTCGAACCGAACCAGGGCCAGGTCATGATCGGCGAGCGCTGCGCCCCGTTCCTGTCCTATCCCACCATGCACGTGCGCCAGACCAATGAGGGCACGATCCAGATCGGTGATTCACTGGAAGACGTAGGCTATGACGATACAACACGATTGTCATTACAGCAGGGCATCGCCCGCCGCGCCATCGATTATTTCCCTGCGCTGGCCGACATGCGCATCATCCGCTGCTGGGCCGCGCTGCGCATCATGTCGCCTGACGGCATGCCGATCTATCAGGAATCGTCCCAGATGCCTGGGGCCTACGTCGTGACCTGCCACAGCGGCATCACACTGGCGGCCAATCATGTTTTTACTATTCCCGACTGGATTCTGCGCGGCACCTCAGCCCAAACCATCGCCCCCTTTAGCAGCCAGCGCTTCGACACTTTGACCAGAGCCCAATCATGAACACCGTACTTTTCAGAACCGTACCGATAAACAGCGGTGACGCTGCCCAAACCGTCACCTTTGACTTTGAAGGCAGGCAATTGCACGCGCCCAGGGGTATCACTGTGGCGGCAGCCCTGATGCAGAACCAGGTGCTGCATTTTCGTGACTCGCCCGTCAGCGGCCAGCCGCGCGCGCCGTACTGCCAGATGGGTGTGTGCTTCGAGTGCCTGGTGCAGATCAATGGCGTACAGAATCGGCAAAGCTGCATGACCACCATCGAAGACGGCATGGTCATCCGGATGCAGCGGGGCCAGACTACGTTTACCGTGATCCAGACAGGTGAAGCGCAATGAGTACACACACAAATGTCGCCATCATCGGTGCCGGACCTGCCGGCATGATTGCCGCTGCCAGACTGACAAGCCTTAAGCACTCGGTCATCGTGCTGGACGAACAGCCACAAGCCGGCGGACAGATCTGGCGCAATATCACCCACACCACTTCCGGCCTTGCCGATATTCTGGGCCCGGACTACACTGCAGGCGCGAGCGTGGCCGGGCAGTTTGCTGCCAGCGGTGCCCAACATCTGCGCGGCGCAACCGTCTGGAACCTCACCCGCGAGCGCCAGCTGCATTATCTGCATCAGGGCAAGTCGTACTCCCTGACCGCCGACGCCGTGATTCTGGCCACCGGCGCCATGGAACGCCCCTTCCCCATTCCGGGCTGGACGCTGCCTGGTGTGATGGGCGCCGGCGCCGCGCAGGTCCTGCTCAAAGGAGCCGGTACCGTACCGGCAGCACCCGTGGTGATTGCGGGTTGCGGCCCTCTGTTGTATCTGATTTGCTGGCAATATCTGCGCGCCAATGTGCAGATTGCGGCGGTGCTGGACACCAGTTCGGGCCGGGATATTTTTCAGGCCGGCCCGGCGTTGCTTGGCGGGCTGGCCGCGTTCAAGGACATCCGCAAGGGCCTGTCCATGATCAATGCCATTAAGGCAAAAAAAATCCCTTTCTATCGCGGCGTGCAGAAACTGCGCATAAACGGGCAGAGCAGCGTGCGTTCCATCGCCTTTGAACATCAGGGACAGACCCATGAGCTGGAAACCAGCCTGGTTCTGCTGCACCAGGGGGTGGTGCCCAATACGCAATTTACCTGGCTGCTGCGCGCCGCACACGACTGGTCTGATACCGGCGCGTGCTGGATTCCCAAGACAGACGGCTGGGGCCGGCTGCACGAACTGGATGGCATTTATCTTGCCGGTGACGGCCAGGGCATCGCCGGCGCCCAGGCGGCCGTCACCCGCGGCGAACTGGCCGCACTGGCAGTAGACGCCCAGTTAAATCCGGCCCAGGCAGACTCACTGGCAAACCGCAGCGTGCCGCTGCAATCACAATTGAAAAAAGACATGGCACTGCGTCCGTTTCTGGATGCTGCCTATCTGCCCAAACGCGAGAACCGGCTTCCGCAAGACGACACCATCGTCTGCCGCTGCGAGGAAGTGACTGCCGGACAAATCCGCGACTTCGTCAGGCAAGGCTGCATGGGACCGAACCAGGCCAAGTCATTCAGTCGCTGCGGCATGGGGCCGTGCCAGGGCCGCCTTTGCGGTCTGACTGTCACAGAGGTCATTGCCGACCAGTTGAATGTTGCACACGACCAGGTGGGCTACTATCGCATCCGCGCACCGCTCAAGCCGGTTACACTGGCAGAGCTGGCTTGCGCCACCGATTCCGAAAACTGATTTTTTCACAGGAGTAAACGATGTCAACCATAGAACGTTTCGAAACCAACAAGCGGATGAGCCGCGTCGTTAAATACAACGGCATTATTTTTCTGAGCGGACTGACTGCCGATAATCCCGACGAGGACGTTCAGGGTCAGACGCGCAGCATTCTGGCGAAAATTGAAAAACATCTGGAAGCCCACGGTTCTTCCAAGGATAAAATCCTGACTGCACAAATCTGGCTCAAGGACATTGACCGGGATTTTGCAGGCATGAACGAAGTCTGGGATAACTGGTTGCCCGAAGGTACGGCCCCCACCCGCGCCACCGGCGAATCCAAACTGGCAGCACCCAAGCTGCTGGTTGAGATCATCGTCTCGGCAGCTGCGTAACGACAGGGTCAGGGGCAACGCATGAACCTCCATGCCAAATGTGATGTGATTATTGTCGGCGGGGGTATTCATGGCGTTGCCTCGGCCTATTTCCTGGCAAAGAAAGGGCTCTCGGTCGTCCTTCTTGAACGCGATTACTGCGGACGCAGCGCCTCGGGCGTGAACGCCGGCGGCGTGCGAACGCTGGGACGGGTAGTACCGGAGATCCCCCTTTCGCTGGCGTCCTCCGAATTATGGCAAACGCTTGATTTTCTGCATGGTTTTGACGGTGCCTTTGTTCGAACGGGACAAATCAAGGTAGCCGAATCCGTGCAGGACATGCAAAAACTGCAGGAACGCCACAATTTACTTGCGCGGCACGGATTTGACCACGAAAAACTGATAGACCAGGATCAGGTAAGACAAATCGTGCCGGCCATTGCCGCGCACGTTCAGGGTGCGCTGTGGGTTAGCACCGATGGCTTTGCCTTCCCCTACCTGATCGTACAGGCATTTGCCCGGCAGGCTCGCCTGCTGCACGCAGACATCCGGGAACAATCACCTGTGAAGGCGATAGAACATAGCGGCAATCACTGGCGCGTCAGCACGCCAGAACAAACCATCGTCGGCGAAAAACTGCTGCTGTGCGCCGGCGCCTGGACCCCGGAACTGGCGCGCCTTTGTGGCGACGAGATACCGGTCACGCCCGGCGGCCTGATGCTCATGGTGACTCAGCGCGTGCCCCACTTTATCAATCCGGTATTGGGCGCGACCAGTCGCGGCCTGTCGTTCAAGCAGTTTGCCAATGGCACCGTGGTGATCGGCGGCGCGCTGGAATGTGACGCCGATACCGGACAAAATTACGCAGAGCTGGATTTTTCACGATTAGCCAACAGCGCCCGCATCGTGACCGATCTGTTTCCATTTCTCAACAATGTGAGCATTACCCGGGCCTGGTCCGGGATTGATGGCTATGCGCCAGACCACACCTGCATCATCGGGCCCAGTGCCTCGGTGGATAATTTATATTACGCTTGTGGTTTTTCATCCAGCGGCTTCCAGTTGGGGCCGGCCTCGGGCCAGTATCTGGCAGAGGTGATTGCCGACAATGCAGAGAATCCGCGGTATCAAGGTCTGTCGCCGGCACGGTTTTCCTGATAGCCACAGCCGTCGTCCCGTTATACATCTCACATTTAAGCCCGGGGCGCGGACGGCTGCCGTCCGCAACGCAAGCGACCGCCGGAATCAGCTGGCCTGCCTTGCGGTCGATTTCAGCAACGGATTAAGCCCGCTCAAGGCCACTTTCGAATGCAGGGCTCGTCCCAGCACAGATTCGCAATACGCGGAGCCTTCCAGCAGGCGCTGCAGATCGATGCCCGTGTTCACGCCCATGGACTCAAGCAGATTAACCCAGTCTTCGGTGCAGACATTGCCGGTAAAGCCGCCGCCATATTTCACCTCGGTTGGATGGCCACCTACGCCTCCCATAGAGCAATCAAAATACCGCACGCCGCTCTCATAGGCAGCCAGGTAATTGACCATACCCGTGCCCCGGGAGTCATGAAAATGCGCAACCGGTACAATTTGCGGGAACTCGCGAAGCACGGCGCTGAACAGCCGCTGCGTTGCTGCCGGCACCGCCATGCCCGTGGTATCGCCCAGCGCCACCAGTTCCACACCGGCATTACTGAACTTTTCCACGTCCTTCAGCACGTCCGATTCGCTGACCCGTCCTTCAAATGGACAGCCAAACGCCATGGAAATCGTGCCCACCAGACGATATTGACCGCTGGCAGCAGCAACCATGTCCGCAATATTCTGCCACTGGTCGGCGCGCGTGCGCTTCAGGTTTTTCAGCGAATGGCTATCGGTGGCCGAGACCAGCAGGCTGATCTCGTTGGCCCCAAAGCCCTTGCCAGAATCGATCAGCGCGCGCTCCACGGCCCGCACGTTGGCGCAGGTTGCCTTGTAGAACACGCCGGGTGCCCTGCGAATGCCTGCGAGGACGTCGCTGGCATCGGCAAACTGCGGAATCACCTTGGGATTGGAATAGGACGTGGCTTCGATCCGGGTCAGTCCCATATCGGTAAAGCGATCGATCAGAGCGATTTTGGTGGCCAGTGGCAACATGACAGGCTCGTGTTGCAGGCCATCCCGGGCAAAGCATTCACAAATAACGATTTCGCTCATTTTGCTGACTCCGCCAGGCCCAGCAGGCTGATGGCATGTGCTCGCAGTTTGTTTTTCTGTACTTTTGAACTGCCGGTCATACCGATATCCTCGAAACTGTCCACCACCCGAACGTAGCGTGGCACCTTGAAATTTGCAATACGCGGCTTACACCAGGCAATCAGCTCATCCGGCGTGCAGCTATAACCCTGTTTCAGAACCACGAAAGCGGCCGGTACCTCGCCCAGTCGCTCGTCGGGCACGCCCACCACCTGAGCCAGTGCGATCGCTTCGTGCAGCAGAATAAATCCCTCAACTTCCGTAGGGGCCACGTTCTCGCCCCCAACCCGAAAGATGTCCTTTAAACGTCCCACCATCTTCAGGCGCCCGGCCCGATCCATTTTGCCCAGGTCCCCGGTCTTAAGCCAGCCGTCCTCGGTGAACGTGCGGGCGGTCACGTCGGGCATGTTGTAATACCCGTGCATCACACTCCACCCCTTAACCTGAATCTCGCCGGCCTCGCCTGGCGGTAAAATTTCACTTGTGTTCGCGTCGATGATCCGTACCCGCACCCCCGTGTGCGGTAGCGCCCAGCCTTCAGTACGCAACGGCAAAGGATCATCCCAGCCGGACATGACCACATTGGGCGAGGCTTCCGACAGCCCATAGGCATTGCACAGATGCGGCACGTTCATCTGATCATGAATTTTCTGCATCACCTCGGGACCGGCGGCGGCCCACCCACCACGCAAATGCAAGGTCGATGCATCAAATTCCGGATGACCCATCAGCATCAGAAAAATTGTGTCGTTGCCTGAAGTGAGCGTACACTTCTCCCGCTGCAGCATGGCCAGCGCAAGCGACACATCGAATTTGGGCAAGGTAAGCAAACAGCAGCCGGTACTCAGGGACACCAGTATCGATAAGGTAGAGCCGGCCACATGGAAGAACGGCCGGATACTGAAATAGCGGTCCTCTGGCTTAATACCCATACGCAGCGATACCGCGTACGCGTCCGAGAGCATATTGTCGTGGCTGAGCATGACGCCTTTTGGAAATGACGTTGTGCCGGAAGTATATTGAATCAGCAGGATATCATCCGGGCTGACTGTGCCGCTTTGTGTCTGGCAGGCTTCGATATCGTCATCATTCACACTTGCAATCAGCTGGTCAAAATTGATTGCCCCGGGTGGCACGGCTGATGTATCAAACATCAGCGCCTGAGTCAGCGTTGGCAACGCTTCGCCGGGCAGCCCCGTCGCCAGGGCGGGCTCCACCGCGGCCAGCAACGCCGCAAAATCAATGCCCAGGAATGTTTCTGTCAACACGATGGTTTTCACATCTGCCTGCTTCAGGCAGAAGGCCAGTTCCTCCTGCTTAAAACGCGTATTGATGGGTACGGTCACGGCACCGATGCGGGCGCATGCAAAGAAGGTCTGCAGCCATTGCACACTATTGCCCAGCATCACTGCCACATGATCGCCCTTGCGCACGCCACGTTGCCATAATGCAGCGGCCGTTCGATCTACCCTGACAGACAAGCTCCGCCAGGTTTCGCGCGAATCATTATCGATAAATGCATCGTGGTCGGGATAGGCTGCTGCGGTCTCGGCCAGCACTTCGCTCAGGATCCTGCCTCTGGGCAACATGATCATTCTCCTTTTGTGCTGCCGAATGTGGAGATGGCAGACTTCCAGTCACTGTGACGCAGGTTCTTTTCAATGGCCAGCAACTCTATTGCCATGGCCCCTTCGCGGGTGGTCTCAACACCTGCATTGATGCAATGCTTGGTCAGCCTGACTGTCAGCGGTTTTGCATTTGCAATATCGCCTGCCATCTGCATCAGTTGTTCTGCGATAGTCTCAGCTGGGACGATCCGATTTATAAGGCCATACTCGCGCGCTTCCTGCGCATCAAAAATGCGACCACTGAAGAGCAGTTCCTTGGCGACGCGAACCCCGGCAATCCGGCTGATACGCTGGGTTGCACCCACTGTACCCCAGCTCACTTCGGGGTAGCGGAAGGTGGCCTCGGGCGTAGCCCAGGCAAAGTCGCATGCGGCGATAATTTCACAACCAGAACCGAAGGCCGGGCCGTGCACCAGCGCAATGGCAGGACGCGACATTTTTTCAATCGCATCATAGGCAGCAAAGCCGGCCACCCGCCGGGCCGTCATATCGGACAATGTCATATCCTTGCGCTCTTTGAGATCAGCGCCCGCACAAAACGCCGGACCCGCTCCCCGAAAAACGACCACGCGGATGCGCTCATCCTGTTCGATCTGCTCGGTGACGCTAACCAGTTCGGCACACATTTTCACATTCAGCGCATTTCTGCTTTGCGGACGATTTAACAGCACAGTGGCTACACCATTTTCCTCTACCGTCAGTGCAATCGTTTCATATGACATTTGTCGTATCCTTATTGGTTCGTGATATTGGCTGCATTCAGCAGCTTTTCTATTCTTTCCCGGTCCTGTGCAACAAAGTCACTTGCCGTTTTGCTGTCCATCAGAAACGGTTCAACGCCCTGCTTTTCATACATAGCAATCGTATCGGGATTTTCCGATACTTTCTTCAATGCGCCATATAGCGTATCCACTACGTCTTTGGGTGTATTGGCCGGCACGGCCATGCTATACCAGCTGGACCCTTTGAAGCCGTCATAGCCCAGTTCATCCATCGTCGGCACATCAGGCAAGGCAGGCGAACGTTTATTTGCAGCAATCGCCAAGGCATGCAGTTTGCCCTGCTTAATAAATGGCAGCACTGCCGGCAGGTTCAGAAACCCGACCTTCACCAGTCCGCCGGCCAGGTCTGTTGACGCTGGTGCTGCGCCCTTGTAAGGTACGTGCAGCAATCTGGCTTGCGTCTTCTGTTTGAAATTCTCGCCCGTCAAATGCGGTGAACTACCGTTGCCAGCCGATGCATAGGTATATTTTTCAGGATTGGCCTGACTATCCTTGATCAGCTCATCAACTGATGTCAAACCTGAATCGGCCGCTACCGTTAACACATTTGGAATATTACCGACCATGCCGACAAAGGTGAAGTCTTTGAGGCCATCATACGGGACCTTCTGCATCAAGGGCGTTACCACATGCGCGGCCGCTGTGCCGAACAGCACGGTATAGCCATCGGGTTTGGCGCGGGCAACATACTCGGCACCGATGCTTGCACCGCCACCGGGTTTGCTTTGAATAATGATGCTCTGACCCAGCGCCTCACTCATTTGCTTTGCCACAATGCGCGCCAGAATATCAGCCGGCCCACCGGCCGCATAAGGGTTGATGAACGTAATCGGCTTATCCGGAAAACCGGCTGCCTTTGCGGTATGCATAACGCCCACCGCCAGTATCGTTATTGCACCGGCAAACAGCCGGCTGCTGCGGGAAAAATGATTGAACATCGTCGTCTCCTGTGTGGCTGATTTTGCATCAGTCGAAATGTTGCATCAGTCGAAAAATGGCCTTATAAGGACAGATCCGCAAGCCTATAGGCGGATATGCCAGCCGTCATATCAAATTGCCTTCAGTTGCCGCAACCCCTGGATTTGCTCCTGAGTGAGCCCGAGCTTTTCCATAAGGATGTGATCTGTGTGTTCGCCAAGCAGGGGTGGTCGCCCCATGACCGGATCGTCGTACCCAGTAAACTTGAACGGCACGGCAATCCCTTCGAATTCGCCCACCTGAGGGTGAGCAAAGCGCTGTACCAGCTCCCGGCTTGCCACATGGGCATCGGCAAAAATCTCGTCCACCGATAATATCGGCCCTGCCGGTACACCACGTTCGTCGCACAGTTGGCACAGACGGGCACGTTCCAGCTTGCCAATGGCCTGCTGCAACCCATGCATCACCTCGTCGCGTCGCTTTACCCGCTCGATATTTTTTGCCAGCACCTCATCCTGCGCCCACTGATCCAGCCCAAGCAGTTCACATAATGGTTTCCAGTGCTGATCGCTGCCGGTAATCTGTACCCACCTGCCGTCAGCACATTCGAAGGCTGCGGAAGGCACACGCCCCGGATGTTCGGTACCCAGCCGGGCCGGCACCTCACCCAGCGTGAAGTAACGGGCAGCGGCCAGTGACAGCAGCCCTACCTGCCCGTCGAACATGGAAAAATCCACGTGACAGCCATGACCGGAACGATCTTTCCCGACAACTGCCGTCAGAATTGCGATCACCACCCATAAGCCGGAGGTCAGGTCAGCCACGGGCAAGCCCGGTTTGACAGGACCGCCACCACGTTCACCGGTCAGGCTCATGATGCCGCCCATCGCCTGAAAGACCGTGTCGTACCCTTTGCGTGGTGCGTAGGGCCCTGTCATGCCAAAGCCCGTACACGACACATAGACGATGTCACTATTGTGTTCCCTGATGGCATCGTAGTGCAGGCTGTATTTTTTCAGGGTATCCACAGGGAAATTCTCCAGGAACACATCGGCCTCGCGCGCCAGATCCCTGATTATTTTCTGCCCCTCCGGCGTACGCAGATTAACGGTGATGGATTGCTTGCTGCGGTTAAAGGCAAAAAAATAGGCCGATTCGCTGCCGTTTTCTCCTGTCACTCGCGGCTCAAAATGGCGCGTTTCATCACCGGTGACCGGCTGCTCCACCTTGATCACCTGTGCGCCCATTTCGGCAAGAATCATCGAGGCAAACGGACATGCCAGCACCCGTGACAAATCGAGTATTTTCAACCCTTCCAGTGGTCGCATCGTGTTTCCCTTCATTTTTTACTGAACCCGCGCATCATGACGTTGGCATCGCGCCCTACCGCCAGTGCCTCTTCCAGCGCCAGGTCTGCTGCACGATAGAACGTACGTTTAGTTGTAGCCATCGCGACGGGACTCCAGCCAGCCAGTTTTTCAGCGTAGCGGCGAGCCTCGCCCAGCACCTCTTCAGCCGGGCAAACCCGATTGACCAAATCAAGCTCAAAGGCACGTTGCCCACTGACCGGCTCGGCCATCGCGACCAGTTCAAAGGCCTTCTTTTGTCCCAGTTGCCGCACCAGATTGGCCAGCACCACTGCCGCAACAATCCCGTGCTTCAGTTCGGGATAGCCAAAGCGCGCATCCTCGGCCATCACGACCAGGTCGCAGGCAAGCGCCAGCCCGGCGCCACCACCCAGCGCATTGCCATGGACCGCCGCAATAATCGGCTTGGCAATTTTTGAAAATGACAAATGCAATGAAGTGGTCAGATCGGCACGATCCAGTACCTGATTCGTGGCGTCCGGCGTCAGGCTGGAAAATTCTCCGATATCGGCGCCGGCGCAGAAGGACTTGCCCTGGCCATGCACGATAATCGCCCGCACTTGCGGGTCATGCTCTGCAACCCTCAAGGCATCAAGCAAGGCCTGGGTTAGCGCCGTATTTAGTGCATTGTGTTTTTCCGGCCGATTCAAAGTAATGGTCAGAACATGATTCTCAATTTCTGTCAGCAACACAGACATGTCTATTTCCTTTCTTTCATAAAATGTATCTTTCATTGCAGGCGGTTTATATTTCGCTCAGCACACGCCGCGCATCATTCAGTTCAGCAACAAGCTGCTGCATGAGCTGACGGACAGACATAATGCTTTCCACCAGCCCGGCCGATTGGCCCACTTCCACTTTGCCCCAGGCCACATCGCCATCCAGCGCCGCCTGCCGCAAGGTACTTTTTTTGAATTCGGCTTCGTATGCCGCTTTGTCGCAGCCAGACTGGTCAACCTGCTGCATATGCGCGGCAAAATCATTGCGAATCATTCTGACCGGCAAACCCTTGCGTCCCACCAGATCGGTTCCGTCTACACCCGTTGCGAGCGCCACAGACTTATAGGCATCGTGTACGCTGGCCTCTTCAGTCATCAGAAAGCGCGTACCCAGCTGCACCGCATCGGCGCCCAGCGCGAGCATGGCCGCAATGCCATAACCGTCAGCGACACCACCGCCGCCCACGATCGGCAAGGCAAAATCGCGGGCTGCCTTGCGCACAATAACCAGAGAGCTCACCTCATTGGCCGGTGGATGTCCGCCAGCCTCGGTGCCCACCACCGCCAGCGCATCCACACCCGCGGCAGCGGCCTTGCCTGCATGCTCCAGCGTAGACACGACGTGTACCCACTTTGTCCCGATCTCGCGAAAACGGGCGAGATGGGCTTTGGGCCCACCCTGCGAAGCGAAAATAACCGGAACCCGAAACTCATAGGCCATGTCCAGAAAGGCCTGTGCGCCTGGCCGGTATAGCGGAATATTCACCGCAAATGGTTTATCGGTACCGGCGCGAACCGCTTGCAGCACCTGACGAAAATCCTGCTCATACATCGGTCCGGCAGCAATCATGCCCAACCCACCCGCATTGGAGACCGCTATCGGCAACGCTGCGCTGGAGGATGCCCAGCTCATGCCTGCCTGGATAATCGGATATTCAATATTCAACATTTGGGTAATACGGGTTTTCATGCGGCGTCCACCTGCGAACAATAAGTAGAAATGAGTGTTAGTTGTCTGGCATTGCCGGCTGCCCCACAAGGCACAATGAGCAGGGTCATCCGGCAAACTAGTTGATTTTTTCAACCATTATTTAAATCGTAAACCAGATAGTTTCTTAATTCAACCATTTTTGTTGATTTTTTTTATCACATACCGCATGATTAAGCCCATTGGTAACCAGAAGACGATAATCATCATGAAGCAACCTGAAAACATCAAAGAACTGTTTTCGTATCGCCTGAACCGATTGGCGTTTTTAAGCAGCACGCTGGCAGAATCCATCAACCAGGACCTGTTCGGTCTGGATAAGCAGAGCTGGCGTTTTATCGGCCTGCTCGCCGCCTTTGCTCCCATGTCATTGAAAACATTGGCAAAAGAAGCCAATATTGATAAAAGCCGCGCCAGCAAGGCCGTGGCCAGTTTGTCAGAGCGTGGGCTGATCCAGCGTAAAAACAGTGACCGTGATGGTCGCAGCATCCAGCTGTCACTCTCGGAAGAAGGCGAAAAGCTCTACGCCAGTGCGTTTCCGATCGCCCTGCGCAGAAATAACGAAATCCTGGATGTATTAACACCGCAGGAAAAAGAGATGTTTGATACGATCGTCGACAAGTTGATTTTTCGTACGAAAATTCTGATGGATTTACAGCCGGGTGGAAAAAAAGGCGCCTGACACGCGCAGTGGCCGTCCCGCCCCTGTCATACCGGCTATTGCACATGACAGGGCAATACAGCAGCATCACATCATGACAACTTTCCCAAACGTGATATAGTTTCATTTATCAACCATATAATATGGCTGATAAAAACTATATTATATTCAGGAGGAATGACAATCGTGATAGCGACCACACGTTTACCAGCAGGCGCGGACCCGGCTACGTCCCATGGATAACAACACACCCCAATCCCTGCCACTGGCCGGCATCCGCATTCTGGACCTGACCTCTGCCGTCGTCGGCCCCTATGCCACGCAAACGCTGGCCGATTACGGCGCAGACGTGATCAAGCTGGAGCCGCAGTCGGGCGACATCATTCGCTGGATTTCCGGTCACTCCCCCACCCCGGGCATGTCGGGAAAGTTCATGCACATGAACCGCAACAAACGCAGCATCAGCCTGAACCTGAAAGCGGAACGGGGCAAGTCGGCGTTTATGAAACTTGCCGCGCAATCGCATATTGTCATCCACAATATGCGGGCAGACGCCATGGCCCGCCTGGGCATTTCGTTCAGTGCACTAAGCAGTCTCAATCCCGACCTCATTTATTGCAATATCGTCGGCTTCGGCAGCCAGGGGCGCTACGCCAATCGTCCCGCCTATGATTCCATTTTGCAGGGAGCGACCGCGCTGGCATCGCTGTTTGCACACAATGGCAGCGAACCGCGCTACGTGCCGTATGTAGTGGTAGATCGAACGGCGGCCCTTATGGTTGCCAATACCATTATGGTCGCGCTCTATGCACAAACCCGCGATCCCGGTCCGCGGGAGATTGAAGTACCGATGTTTGAAAGCTACGCAACACTGGTGCTGAGCGAGCATTTATACGGCGAATCGTTTGACCCGCCAATCTCGCCTAGCGGTGACAAACGCTTGCTTGACGAAAATGCCCGCCCGGTCAAAACCAGCGACGGCTATATCTGCATTACGACCAATACCGACGCACAGGTATTGGCCCTGTTCGATGCGTTTGGCTTACCGCAGCTCAAATCCGATCCTCGCTTTAATCGCGCCATTAATCGAATTGATCATATTGCCGATTTCTTTGCGCTGCGCGCCCGGGAAATTGCCAAATGCAATACGCAATACTGGCTGGAGCAACTCACCCGGTATGACATCCCTTGTATGCCCTGCCACACTATTTCATCTCTGCTGACGGATCCGCATATTGCCGACGTTGGCCTGGTAGAAAAGCGGCAACATCCCACCCAGGGCACTATCCGGCACCTGAATGTCCCGATCAGCATGACCGGTTTTTCTCCAACGTTGCGACATCATGCGCCGCTGATTGGCGAGCATACACGGCAAATTCTGCTCGAGGCCGGTTTATGCACAAAAGAGATCACGAGTATGCTGCAGGCTGGCGAAGCCTACCAAAGCGATCCGGGCGAGCAAGCCAGCGTTGGTTAAACGCCTTGCAAGACATGGATCAAACCGGGCGCTGTAGTTGCACACCGCCCGGCTATCAGCCATTATTACTCTGGCTTAGCGCCTGACAATTCCACCAATTGGCCGTAACGCGTAATTTCAGATTGCATGAACGTGCCAAACTCGGCCGCCGTATTGTCTCCTTCGACAACCTGCGCCCCCATCCCTTCCAACTGGGCACGGGTTTGCGGATCTTTCAGCGCATTATTGATCGCCTTGTTCAGCGTATCCACAACCTCCGGCGGCGTACCTGCCGGTGCAACAATGCCGTACCACGCAGAAGCAATCATACCTTTGACGCCAACCTCTTCAAAGGTGGGCACATCAGGCAGGAAGGGAATGCGTTTGGTCGACGCAACCGCCAGGGCAGTCAGATTGCCGCCTTTTACCTGCGCCATGGAACCTGTATCGATCATGAAATCAAGTTGCTTGCCCAGCAGGTCGCTGACGGCAGGGCCACTGCCCTTGTACGGAATATGGGTAAAGCTGGCGCCTGTCAGGTGCTGCAGTTGCGACGTAGCCAGATGCTGGGATGAGCCCACACCGGCGGAACCATAATTGAGTTCGCCGGGCTTTTCCCTGGCGAACTTCAGCAGATCAGTGGCAGAAGTAAAGCGCGAGCCTTTAGGCACCTCAAGTACATTTGGAATATTGGCCACGAATGCGACCGGCGCAAAATCCTTTTGCGCATCAAACCCCAGACGCTTGTACAAATGTGGGTTGGCGGCATTCGTGGAACTGGTCGCTACCAGCAGCGAATAGCCGTCGGCTTTCTCCCGCACAAATGAGCTTGTACCAATATTACCGCCAGCGCCCGCCTTGTTTTCCACTACTACGGTCTGCTTCAACTGCGCTGCCATGCCCTTAGCCAGGATGCGCCCCAGCACATCGGTTGCGCCACCTGGCGACCAGGGCACCACCAGCTTGATGGCATGGTCCGGGAACGCCTCTGCATGCACCGTCGCTGGCACAGTAATAGACGTAAGCACGCCCGCCAGGGCTGCCATATAAAAAGGTTTGAATGTCTTGCTTGCTGTCATAAATAATCTCCTTTATTTGAGTGGCAGGCCGCCACAATTCGATGTCAGATGCACCGCCCGCTGCTGTCAGGGCGATGGCTATTAATATGGATGGACGCCCTGGCGGCCATGATTGAGTTTGAAAAAAAATAATATTGATTGATAATAATGATTCTTTTAGGGAATCAATTTTGTCTCCCCTTTCGTTTCTCCGGATACGAAACATATTGCACACCTGCCACACAATCCTGAGTCACTATGCTTACATTCAAACAAATCGAAGCCCTTTACTGGGTGGTGCAACTGGGTAGTTTTGCCAGCGCCGCCCAACGCCTGAATACAACCCAATCAGCCATTACCAAGCGCATCCAGGAGCTGGAATCCGATTTCGATGTAAACATTTTTGATCGCAGTGGCCACAAGGCCACGCTAACCCCCAAAGGCCAGGAAATGGTAGAGATGGCCTCCGAACTGCTGACGCAACGCGATGTGATGCTGATGAAACTCAAAGGCCACCACACGTTTTCGGGCATATTGCGCCTGGGCATTACCGAAATCACGGCCATGACCTGGCTTCCCGACCTGATGGCACAACTGCGCATCCTCTTTCCCAAACTCACGGTCAGCCCCAAAACAGGCATGGCAGCAGAATTGCTGCAGAACCTGCTCAAAGGACAACTGGATATGGCTTTTCTGCATAATGAATTCAGATCCCCATTGCTGGAGCAGTATCCCCTTGATTACGTCAATTTCGCCTGGGTCGGTAGTCCCGGCATGATCACAAGTGACCGGGTCTATACGCCACAGGACATTTCAGAAATGTCGCTGATCCGCCAGGACATGGAGTCGGGTCTCAACTCCCTGTATGACGATTGGCTGCATCCCTATACGGCAGAACAAAACCTTTTTACGATCAACAGCCTGCTGGCTATGGCTGGATTGACCGTTGCCGGATTCGGCATCTGTTGCCTGCCCATCGACTATTTCCACCCGCTGGTCACCAGCCGCAAGCTCGCGGTGATGAAAACATCCAAAGCCCCGCCCAGATCCCTTTACTGTGCCATGTATGCAAAAAATGCCAATGCCATGCTCTACAAGGAAGTGGCCACGCTGGCCAGGGATGTCTGTAATTTCAGCATCCCCTATGGCAGCGGTATCAATGCCTGATATCGGCCAGGAATTTGCGTGCACGCTCGGTCTGAGGCCGGGTAAAAAACGCTGCCGGCGCCGCCTGCTCGACAATGGCGCCGGCATCCATGAACCAGATCGTATCGGCAACCTCCCGCGCAAAATTCATTTCGTGTGTCACGCAAATCATCGTCATGCCTTCTGTGGCCAGCGACTTCATCACCTGCAATACCTCATTGACCATTTCCGGGTCCAGCGCGCTGGTGGGTTCATCAAACAGCATGATTTTTGGATTCATTGCCAGTGCCCGGGCAATAGCGACCCGTTGCTGCTGCCCGCCTGACAGTTGTCCAGGAAACGCAGCGGCTTTATGGCCAAGGCCCACCCGTTCCAGCAGCGATGTGGCCTTCGCTCGCGCTGCCGCTTTATCGCTGCGTTTCAACAGGACCGGCGCCATCATCAGATTATCCAGTACGCTCATATGGGGAAACAGGTTGAACTGCTGAAACACAAACCCGATATGACTACGCAACGCGTCTATTGATTTGCAGGCATTCACATCCTGCTCATCCACAATGATGGAACCCGCCTGTATCGGTTCAAGCCGATTGACGGTGCGAATCAGTGTAGACTTACCCGAGCCGGAAGGTCCACACACCACCAGCACTTCACCCTGGGACACTCTGGCTGTGACGTCGCACAAGGCCTGATATTGGCCGTACCACTTGGACACGTTGTTAAACTGAATCATTCCAAACTCCTATCCCTCAAATGCTATGCGGCTATGTTCAATCCGCGTCTCAACCACTTTCACCAGTCCCACCAGAATCAGATTGAGAAAAAAGTAAGTTAGTGCCAGCAAACCGAATACTTCAAACGGGCGGGTCAGCAATATATTGTTAATCTGGCTTGCGGCAAAGGTCAGCTCATGCACGCTGATGACAAATCCCAACGACGTCTCTTTCACGGTTGAAATAAACTGACTCAAAATGCTTGGAATCGTATTGAACAGGGCCTGCGGCAAAACGACTTTGCGCATCGTCTGAAAGTAGCTCAGACCGAGCGAGCGTCCTGCCTCCATCTGCCCCGCAGGCAATGCCTGGATGCCACTGCGGACAATCTCGGAAATATAAGCGCTCTCATAAAACACCAGTGCCACTACCATGGTGGTCGTACCGGCAACGGGTCGATTGATAATCACCGGCACCATGAAATAGGCCCAGAATATAAACATAATCAACGGCAGTCCGCGTACGACATACACCACGGCGGTGGCCGGCCAGTACAACATCCGTACCGGGCTAATCCGGCACAGCGCCAGCACAATCCCCAAAGGAAAAGAAAACACCAGACTGAGCAAGGCCAGCACGATGGTTGCTGCCAGCCCACCCAACGGACCCTGGGGATATTGTCCAACCAGCAGCAACAGCCAGTTATCGGAAAGTATTTCAAACATGCTATTTCCTAAGACCGTTTTTCACAAAAGGCGGTCTTTCTGGACAAACCCGCGCCGATAAACATCAGGCATAGCGAAATAAGCAGATAGATCACGGTGACGACCAAATAAATTTCGAAGGTTTTGAACGTCGCCGACTCAATTTCGCGGCCAGCGCCTGTCAGCTCGATCAGGCCGATAGCCATGGCAAGGCTGGTGTTTTTGAACAGCAACAGGGTCTGATTCGTAAGTGTAGGAATGGAGACCACAAACGCCAGCGGCAAAATCACTTTTCGCATCGATTGCAGATAATTCAAACCCAGCGTTCTGGATGCCTCCATCTGACCTGCCGGTATCGACCGGATCGCGCTGCGCAAGTCTTCAGTCACGTAAGCGGCGGTCACCAGGCCAATGGCAATGGTTGAATAGAAGAACTCGCCGCCAATGATATTGATGGCATCGTTGATGGCCTCGGGCACAATCGAGGCCACCCCAAAGTACCAGAACAGGATATGAACCAGCATAGGCACATTCCGGTGAAAGGCCACATATACGGCAATCAGATAATTGACCACCCGGATATTGAGTGTACGTACCACCGTCAGAACACTGCCAAGGCCGAAGGCAATCAGCCAGGCCAGCAATGTCATTTTCAACGTTGTCAATACGCCCTGTAGCACGAGCCATGGGTACTGGCCGTCAAGCAGCGAAGCGAAATCCAGTGTGTAGTTCATATACCCGCTACCTGCGCCCTAGCCTTTGATCTCTTCCATCTTGAAGATCCGCTTGGTATGGAACTCAGTCTGCGGACCGAACCAGCGATCGAAGATTTGCTGTGCCTTGCCTGATTGCTCAAGTCCGGCCATCGTTTCGTTGATCTTGCCAAGCAGTGCCGTTTCCCCTTTTTTAACGCCCAAACCCCATGGCTCGGTAAACAACGGATCTTCGATCATGCTGAGCCTGACCGGTGTTTTCTGTGCACCCTGCTCGAATTTCAGCAGCATCAACTCGGACCCAACGAAGCCGTCCACTTTTCTCTGCTGAAGCGCAACAAACGCTGTTGGCGGATCTTTGAACGTAACTGTCGTCACATCCGGAATCAGGCGTTTTGCACCCGCTTCAGACGAAGAACCACTTACCGCGCTCACGCGCTTACCGGCCAGATCGGCGTTTTTCTTCAGTTTGTCGGCGTCTGCCTGACGAATCAATATCTTCTGCGGGCTGACATAGTCGGCATAACTATAATCAATTTGCTTGGCACGATCCGCCGACCAGCCCAGGTTGGCGGCAACCACGTCCACACGACCTGCTGCCAGTTCAGGAATACGAGCGGCCACCGAAATCATTTTGACCTCCAGCTTGACACCGATGCTTTCGGCGATTTCCTTGCACAGATCCACTTCATAGCCCACCACCTGGCGCGTCTTGGGATCCTGGAAACTGAATGGCTCAGACGTGCCAAGCGTGCCGCAAACGAGCGTGCCGCGTTCTTTAATCGTATCCAGACTGTCGGCCTGCGCAACATTGGCACATGCCATGACAAATGGCAAAAGAGTCAAAAGGTTTTTCAATTTCATAATCATTTCCCTGGCAAATTGCATTGTTAGACGAGTTGGCTGCAAGCAGATGCAATCTTTTCGCACCCTTCTCTGATGATATCCAAATTGGTCGCAAAACTGATTCTTATAAAACCCGGCGTGCCATAAGCAGTGCCGTCAAGCACTGCCACACCGGCGTGGTCCAACAGGTAATGCACTACATCAAGATCAGTAGCAAGGGTCGTGCCATCAGGCGTGCGTTTGCCCAACAGCCCCTTGACGCTCGGAAACACATAGAATGCACCTTGCGGTACGGCGCAGACGAAGCCATCGATTGCATTGAGCAAAGGCACAATCACATCACGGCGTTCACGAAAAATGCGGCAGGCTTCCCGCACGCAGGCCTGATCCTCTGTCAGCGCAGCGACGGCAGCGCGCTGGCTGGGCTCGCTGGCGCAGGAGGTTGTCTGCGATATCAGGGTTGTCATTGCCTTGATCAAAAAAGCCGGGCCCGCAGCATATCCAATACGCCAGCCCGTCATGGCATATGCCTTGGAAACACCATTAACAACCAATGTGCGTTCCCGCAGCGTTTCGCTGTAAGTGGCCAGCGAGACATACGCAGCGTCGTAGCTGAAATGTTCGTATATTTCATCTATCATCAGATAGACGTGAGGATGACGCTCAAGAACTGCTGCAATATCACGAAACTCTGCGGCGGTATACATGGAGCCTGACGGATTATTCGGACTGTTTAACAAAAGCCACTTGGTTTTGTCATTAATCGCCTGTTCCAGCTGCGCTGCCGTGACCTTGAATCCGGATTCGGCAGTGCTGGCAAGCATGACCGGTTTGCCGCCATTGAGCGTGACCATGTCAGGGTAAGAGACCCAGTAGGGCGCCGGAATAATCACCTCATCGCTGTCGTTCAGCGAAGCTGCCAGCGCGGTATAGATCAACTGCTTGGCACCGGTACCAACAATGAGCTGATCGGTCGTGTAGCGAAGGCCGTTTTCACGTTCAAATTTTTGCGCTACAGCATGCAACAATTCGGGGACACCCGCAGACGCGGTGTATTTGGTCGCGCCGTGCCGGATTGCCTGCACCGCTGCGTTGGCAATATGTTCCGGCGTCGCAAGATCAGGTTCACCGATGGTAAAGTCAACAATCTTTTTGCCAGCCGCTCGCAGCGTATCTACTTTCTTCTTTGCAGCCATGCTGGGCGATGCCTTGATCCATTGCATCCGCTGCGCCAGTAACGAACCCGTGCTTGTCATCATCGTCGTCATATCAGGACAGTCCCTTGGCAGCAAGCACCGGATGCAGCCAGCTTTGCTCTGTCGCACCCGAGGCAATTTCATTCATGATTTTTTCTTCTTTGTGCGCATGCGCAGTGGCCGCTGCAATCAGCGCCGGAGCCTGTTCTACCGGAAAGCAGACAATCCCATCTTCGTCGGCAACAATCACATCACCCGGCTCGATCACCTGCCCCCCGATACTGACCGGCACATTGATCTGGCCCGGACCTTCCTTGTAGGGGCCACGGTGCACATTTCCCCTGGCATAGCACGGGAAGTTGTCGTTCTCAAAAGCGGCGACATCACGTATAGCGCCATTGACAATAACGCCGGCACATTCACGTTGCTGCAGATACTTCTTCATGATCTCGCCAATGCAGGCGTTACTTACATCGCCGGCAGCATCAATGACCAGTACGTGACCTGGCTCAAGCATGGTCATGGCCTTGTATATATACAGATTGTCGCCTGCACGCGTTTTAACGGTAACGGCGGTTCCCACCAATTTGCCTGTCTGGTTGTAGCGTTTGAGTCCGACGACGCCCACTTGTCGATGCAGATTGTCACTCAGATGCGGGGTTACGATTTGCTGCAGAGCAGCGGCTATGCCCGGCTCTAGCACGGGACTGGAGGGATTGATCCGGGTAGAAAAGTCTTGCAATGTCATCTTGTTTACTCCTTGATGACAGCATCATGCCCAGTCCGTTTATTTTCTTAAAGGGAATTTAATGCGTGACGAATAATTCCTAAAAGGAATATAGCTACCGATAGATGTACTTTGTATCCAGTCACTGGGCTTTATTCCCCTGAATTTCAAAAGGTTAACCTGTCGGCCGTTTTTTCAGCTTGGGGTTAACCATCCGCCCTTATTTGGTGCATTCTTAAAAAGCCCCTATCGCACCCTAGGGAAACTCCTAGGTGCTGATCGTCTCTTTCAAATGCGTAATCAGTGCCTGGGCGGCAACCGATTGCACGCGATCGCGTGCCTGCACAAGTGAAATCATCCGATGAGGTACTTCCAGCTCCAGAGGAATAACGGCAATGGCCGGCTTGTTGTATAGAAACAAGGACAGGCCGGGCACAATGGAAATGCCCATATTGTTGGCCACCAAGCCTGCTACGGTCGACAAATTGGACACTTCCATATGGGTGATCAGTTTTTCAGGATAGAACGAAGCATCCAGATGCTGCCGGATACTGGTGCTGCGCACGAACTGGATCACAGGATACGCCAGCATATCCTGCTGGCGCAGTTGCTTTCTGGCAGCCAGCGGATGATCTGCAGAACAGACGACATAGAACGAATCGGAGCACAATGGCTCACTGATCAGCTCCGGATGCTGTTCGCCCATGAACGTCACCGCAAAATCAGCCTTACGCGCCTTGACCAGATTCAGACACTCATCGGCGGTAACATCAATAAACGCCACCGACACCCCCGGGTACACGCTGTTAAACTTCGCCACCGCGGGGATCAGGCTGCCGACCGTCACCGAGGGCAATGCCGCCACCGTCACGTGCCCGGCCTTTTTGGAGACATGCTGCTGCAACTCGCTAAGCGCATGTTCGAAGTCATCCAGCAGTTTGTCTGCGAACGCGTCAAACAGCAGCCCTTCCGGCGTAAGCATGACATTGCGCGTATTGCGCTCAAACAGTTTGGCGCCCACCTGCTCTTCCAGATTCTGGATCAGCACGCTCAGCGCCGGTTGCGTCAGATGGCATTGGCTGGCCGCCTTGGTAAAGTTCTTTTCAGTTGCCAGCGCCTTAAAGGCTTTCAGGTGTTTGGTGGAAAGATTCACAAATGAAATGGATAGCCCGGTAGTTGATTGGGTGGCGCACGCAGCAACCACCCCGACAACTGCTATCGTACTTCAACACCGGCCTTGGCGACGATATCTACCCACTTTTCGGTCTCGGCTTTCTGGAATGCGGCCAGCTCTTCCGGCGAACTGGCCTCGGCTTCAATGCCCTGGACCTGAAGATTTTTCACCACTTTCGGGTCGCTCAGCGTTTTGACGAAGGCCTGATTCAGCGTCTTGATCACATCATCGGGCGTGCCGGCAGGCGCATAGGAGGCAAACCAGGCCACCATTTCATAGCCTTTCACTCCGGATTCGGCCAGCGTCGGCAGATCAGGCGCGATCTCGGTACGCTTGCTGGTAGAAACGGCCAGCGCACGCAATTTACCATCACGCGCCAAAGGCAATGTGGTCGCGGCATCGGCAATCATCATCTGAATCTGGCCGCCAACCGTATCCACTACCGCTTGTGGATTACTTTTGTAATCCACATTGCTGATTTTGGTGTTGGTCAGAATTTTGAACAACTCGCCGCCAATTCGGGCAGACGTGCTGCCACTGCCAAAAAACACTTTATCGGGATTCTGCTGCAGATGCTCAATGAATTCCGGTACTGTTTTGGCGGGAATGCTTTGCGGGTTAACCACCAGCACCAGCGGGATATTGCCCAGTTTGGAGATGGGAGCAAAGTCCCCGACCGGATCATACGGCAACTTTTTGAATAATGCCGAATTGCTCGCATGCGTGGTATTGGACGTCACAAAGATACGATAGCCATCAGGCTTGGCCCGGGCAATGTCCTGTGCGGCAATAAAGCCACTGGCCCCACCCTTATTTTCCACCACAACGGTCTGCCCCACCTGCCTGGACACTTCCTCCGCCAATACCCTGGCCAGTTTATCGGTACCACTGCCCGCGCCGAACGGCACCACAAATGTGATCGGCCTGTCGGGATAGGCCGCCATGGCGCTGCCTGCTGCCAGTGTGATGCCGGCAAGCGCCAGCACGATCCGGGATCTGAAATAATTCATTGTCATTGCTTGTCTCCTTTTTGAGTTTCGACCTGTATCGCCATATCCAGCAGCCGAAACGAATTTGATTTTCCATGTTTGTCAAGATTAAGGCTGGTGTTCACGCCCCCTTCAAGCACATTATCAATAACGAAATTCAATGCTTGCAGATTGGGCAACTCGTAACGCACCACCTGTGTTGCGCCGCGATGCGCAAACCATGCCTTGACTTTTTCCGCGCTCACCTGCTCCAGCAACAGCGGCCAGTGCACCGGGTCATACGGTATCAGGCTGATATTCAAACGGTTACCCTTGTCACCGGCCCGCGCATGCGCAATCTCATGCAACTTTATCCATTTGCTCATCATGCCTCTCCTGCCACATAACGCCAGCTTTCCTGTACCAGCTCACGCGGGACCAGGTACGACACGGTGCGCACACTGCTTTTGACACTGGTCCGGACTCCGCCGCCGCCTGCCGGCCCGCAACAATACAAAGCATTGACCTCATGCATCATGCGCTCCACCGTTGTTTTGTCCGGCGCATTAACGGCCAGCCGCAGACGCACATCCGTGACCTGATCGAGTGGCAGACTGTCGCGCAGCGTCGCTGTATCGGAATCCAGTACGCTCACCACGCCCAGCAGATCACGCCGAAAACGGCAGGGCTGCGTCAGTTGCTTTGCGCGTTCGCCCAGAATGTCTGCGGCAAGTTTTGCGCGCGCGCCCGCATTGGGGCCGGCATAGGAAATCTCGCCTTCACCGAACCAGTCTCCCATGAACGACACCGTCGCCTTGAGCGTGCCCGGCCTAGGTGCGCCACGCGCACCGGTAAGCGCCACCCGATCCGGTGCAATCTGATCAATCTGTACCTGGGTAATATCAAGAACGACATCGGGCGTCATATAACAGGCAGGATCATGTATTTCGTACAGCATTTGTTCTTTCACTGTCTGCAGGTTAACGGCGCCGCCAGTGTGGTCCGCCTTGCCGATAATAATGCGCCCGTCTGCAAACAGTTCCGCAATAGGAAAGCCGACATTGGCCAGATCCGGCACATCCTTGTAACCGGGATCCGCAAAATACCCTCCCGTGACCTGTGAGCCGCATTCCAGCAGATGTCCCGCCAGTGTTGCCGCAGCCAGTCGGTCCCAATCCTGCCAATCCCAATTGAAATGGGCCATGGCAGGTCCCAGCGTGAGCGCCGGATCGGCCACTCTGCCGGTAATCACAATCTGCGCGCCATCAGCAAGCGCGTCGGCAATGCCTCTGGCCCCCAGATATACATTGGCCGCTATCGGATCGCCGGCATCAACAGCCAGCTCACGATCGCCTTCCCAAATCTGCAGACGGGAAAGATCCACGTTCGCCAGGATGTCATCGCCTTCTACCACTGCAATATTCAGGCCAGCCAGATTCTGTTCAAGAGCCAATGCCTGAATGGCCCTGGCCGCCGCAACGGGATTGGCGGCACCGAAATTGCTGACGATGGGGATGTGGTGGGCGATGCAATCACGCAGAATGGGGGCCAATACCTCCTGCAGTAATGGCTCGTAGCCAAGCGCCGGATTCTGGTTTTTGGCTAACTGGCCCAGGGCCAGCGTGCGCTCAGCCAGCATCTCGAAGATCAGTACGGCAGGCTGCCCGCGTGCAATCAGCGTCCTGACCACCGCCTGGGCAGCGTCAATGCGATCGCCTGAAAAACCGGCCCCACAGCCTATAAGCAGACTTTGCATCTCTCCTCCCTGATGACGTATGAAATAGCATGATATTTATTCTATTGAATTTCAATTGAAAGATTAAATTGATTATTTTGATTAATTGATAAATAAATAGTATTAATCAGGGATGTCCGCAAGACGACAATCTGTCTTCAAATTGTCATATCCGGGATCACTCCTGTATACTTTTTAAAAAGACTTCGTCGAAAAAAAGACTGATGGGGATTGATGATGCATCCATTTGCTGAAGGTGGCCTGCAGAACGTCTGGCTTATCAATGGTTATCGGATAAAGGAAACCAGAAATGGCAGGAACATCGTCGTCCATCAACCCCAGGGATTAAAGAGGATTATTTGCAGTGCACTCTGCGTAAAAAGTGTGCCCCTCTCCGGCGCTGAATTTCGCTATCTGTGCACAGAGCTGCGCATCACGGCGGCGGTGCTTTGTAAACGCCTGGCACTCACTGAATCACAATTGCAGGCATGGGAAGCGGCCAGTCAGGTACCCAGACACGCCGATACTTTTATTCGTATCATGTATGCCGTGCATCTGGATCGACCGGAACAGGTACAACGTCTTGAAGCTCGCTCAGTACCTCGCCATCAGAAGGTGTATTTTCTGCTGCGTCATACAGGCCGGGAATGGACCTTGCAGGAAACGCTGGAGCAACCGCAGGCCAGCCATGTACTCACCCACGCTAAAAAGCCGAATCCAGCACAGGCCACTGACCAGGACTCACTGGCCTGAATCCGCGACACCAGATCACAGGCGGTGCGATAGCCGGAACGAACAAGACCAGAGGCAGATGCACTATCCCTGGTCTTGTCATTTACATGAACGGATCAGACGGTCAGGCTAGAGTACGCAACGTAGGTTCACGCTCCCACTGCCTGGTTTTAGCCAATTTAATAAACGCTTTGATATCCTCGGGCGCCACTACGCCTGCATCGGGTTTGATGCCGGCCGCTTCCAGGATCTTATGCGTTCCCTTGCAAGCCGCAATGGCTTTCAGATGGCCGAATGCATCGCGGAACCAGTCGACGGCCGCTGCCTCATGCGCCAGTTTTTCCGCTTCGGCCATAGGCAGAATGCTGACTACGCCATCGAAGACGATGGACGGTGTCCCGGCAAGCTGGCCGTCCACTGTCACGTAACTGCCGTCCTTCAGTGTCACGCCACGTTTTTGTGCAAGCAGTTTCACCGCAGCGCCGGCCTTATCCAGCGCACTCTTCATCGCATTGATACTCTCGTTATTGGATCCATCGGCAACCAAAATACCGATACAGCGCCCTTCCAGCGTATCTTTCATGCGATCGATCAGACGCAAGGCAGGAGACAACGCCATGTCCTGCACAGGCACCACCGGCTTGACTGCTGCCGGCAGCGATTTGAGACCCAGACCATCGCCCACGCGCTTTGCCAGACTCTCGTCGACTGTGCGCAACTGGCTGATGACGGCCAGGCGTACATGCTCCGTTTCAACCTTGGACAATTCAAAAACCAGAGCAGATGCCAGATGCGCCTGTTCTACTTCAGATTGGCTACGATAGAACATCCGTGCCTGA